>RFVO01000051.1 GCA_009928005.1 Chitinophagia bacterium
ACAAAAAACTATATTTTAAAAAATACTTCATAATGGGTTATTTAATTGTTGGTGTTTCTGTAAGTGCATTTAACTTTTGAGCAGCAACAATTTTAAGTGGTTCAATAGTAGCATTATCTGCTACACTCTTATAGGTAGCGATAGCATTAAAGGTATCCTTCTGTGCAACATAAATATCACCTAATAGTATATAACTTTTAGTGACCCAATATTCATAGGAAGCTTGTTTTTTTATTATATCAAAAGCTGTTTTTTCCGCAAGGCTTAATTTATTTTGTATTAAATATAAATTAGCTAATTGAAAATGTGCTTCAGCAGTAATTACACTTGAACCCGTTTTGATTACTTTAGTAATTATTTGAATAGCAGCACTAGTGTCCCCCGTTATTAATTTTTGATGATATATCATTAAATTAGCCATTTCAATATCATCGATGGCACTATTTTTATCTTCAATAATTTTTTGGGCTATTTTATTAGCATCCAACCATTTCTCCCCTTTAAATTGGCATCTTAATAAACCCTTATTCGCTTCTGTTATATTCTCTTTTTGTGTTGCAAATTGTAATAATATTGAAAAATATTTTTCAGCTAATTCGTAGTTCTGAAAGTTAAAATAATTTAATCGAGCAGCTATTAGTGCTGCCCTTTCGGCGTAAATATTAGGTGCTTTATCAGCCAATTTAGAAAAGTAAAATAAAGCAGTATCATAGGCTTGTTTAGAATAAGCAATTTCTGCAATTAAGTTGGTGGCTTCTAAATTATACTTCCCATTTGGGAACTTTTGTAAATAATTGCCAAAACCTAAGGCAGATTCTGAATATCTTTTTTGTTCATATTTTATAACAGATGCCCTAAAGATTAAAGAATCTTGCTCATTCACTGTTAATGGATGTCCATAGTTGTTCATAAACTGAACATATAATTCTGGTGTTTGATCTTCAATAAAAATATTACGAATATACTCAATGGCATTTTCACTTTCAATTGAATTTGGATAAGTTGAATATAATTCTTTGAAAGTGGTAAGCGCCATTTGATTTTTATCCAAATTAAAATATACAATACCTAATTTATAATACGCTTGAGGGTAAAATTGGTTAGCTGACTTGTCTAAGCTTATTTTAGTTAAAGGAGCAATTGCATCTTGAAACTTTTCTTGACTTACATAAGTATCTGCCAATTCCATTCTTGCATCATTAACGTAGGTTGAGCTAGGGTAAATTGTTTCAAAATTATTGAGCATCTTAATTTTCTCAGCCACCTTCCCAATGCCTCCTAATAAAGTTGCTTTTTGTAAAAATGCATAGTCTGCATAAGACCAAGAGAAATCAATTACATGCTGATAGCTAGCCAAAGCTTCATTCATTTTCTTTAACATCATTTGGCAATCTGCAATTCTTACATAGGCATCTTGTTGAAAATGATCTAATTCTATACCAGGATTGATACTAGAAATCTCTTTGAATTGTAACAATGCTTTTTGATAGGCTCCATTTTTTAAAAAACAATAACCTAATATATACCTTGCATTCTTAGCATTCACTTCTCCTGCATCTACTGGATCCAACATATATTTCTGTAAATAACCAATAGCATCACTAATGAGGCCCATTTTATAACTTATTTCACCTAACCAGAAGTGAGTAACTGATAGATAATTACCGTTATATGGAGCATTTCTTAGTTGATTCAATATTAAATAGGCTTTTTCTACTTCACCATCATTAATATGATTGCAGGAGAGCCCATATAAAATGGCTGGGTATATTTTTAATAATTCAAGAGATGGGCTTTCAATTTGTTGATAGGCTTCTAATGCTTGCTTAAAATTATTATTATAGGCCAAAGCTGTAATCCAAAGAGATTTTGATTCTGTGAAATTAGTAGACTGAGGATAGTTCTCAATAAATTTATCTAATACAGTTACTGCAAGGCTATATTCTTTTAACTCTACTAGTAATTTCCCGTAGTTAAACAATGAAATTTCTTTTTGTTCTAAATTGATACTTTTTGAAGCGCAGAGCATGAAAGCATTTTTAGCACCATTTTTATCATTTACCTTTAAATAAGCAGTTCCCAATAAATACATACTATTTTGACCCAAAGAATCATTTACATTAGCTAATTTTTTAAAACCTTCAATAGATTTTTCCCATTGTTGATCTTGGAAATAACAAAATGAAAGTTGATATAAATCTTGTACTTCCACATTTTCTTGGGCTGCCACATATTTTGCTAAGTAAGGAACTGCTTTTTGATATTGTTTTTTCTCAAACAATAAATGTCCCATTAACTGCTGTAATTGTAAATTGTAATATTGCCCTTCTAATTGTAATGCTTTTTCACAATTGATTAATGCAGCATCTATATTTCCATTGAAATAATATATCTGACTAATATAAAATGGCGTTAAACTTGAGTATGCCTCATTATTACTGGCAATTTCAAAACAGGCTAAAGCCAAATTAAAATCTTTTTTTTGAAGTGCAATAAAGCCTGCATAATAATTGGCATCGGTATAATACTGCGATTGTTTTAGTTGTCTGATACTATTTAATAAATGTGTAGCTTTATCCCATTTCCCTATTTTGAAATATAAATAACCTTGAAGATATTTCATGGTGATAAGCTCTTCATTATTCAAGTCTGCAATACTTACTTTATCAAAAGCATTCAAAGCCTCTTGAGTATTTTGTATTTTGACATAAAAGTCCCCTAAAAAATAATTAATTCTGGAATTAAAAATTTTGTTATTGGAGGAATTTAAAAAATTAATAGCTAAATTTTCAGCCGCAGGTTTTTGTAATACAATTGAAAGATAAGTATAGTAAAAAGTAATATCTTCTTGATTAGGTTTTAAATGGTAGGCAGTTTGAATATATTGAAAAGCTGCAAGGGTATCTCCTTGATGAAGGGCATTCACTCCTTTTTCTAAAACAGGGTCTAAGAACCTTGTATTTTGGTTAAATTGTCCATTGGAAGTAAAAACAATCATCCATAACAATATCAAATTCACTATTCTATTTCTCAATGATAACATGCTTCTTGTTTATTAATTACCTAAAAATACGCTCTACAAATAAAACGAAGCTTATTTACTGCTTATTGTGGAAAAACAGAATTCATTCGTAAATTTGTCAACAATAACAATAAAAATGTACGAATTTAACACACAGATAAGAGTAAGATATGCTGAAGCAGATCCCATGAATGTAGTATATTATGGCAATTATGCTCAATATTTTGAAGTGGGCAGAGTAGAAAGCTTAAGAAATCTAGGGATAAGCTATAAAGGCATTGAGGATATGGGTATTATGTTACCTGTTGTGGAATTAAATATTAAGTATTTAAGGCCTGCTAAATACGACGATTTACTTACTATCAAATCCCAAATCAAAGAACTACCAACAGATCATAGAATTATATTTGATCAGGAGATATATAATCAGACAGGGAAATTATTAACCATTGGCAAAGTGAAGCTTTATTTTATGGATAGTAAATTGGGTAAAAGAGCTAGTATGCCGGTATCAATGCTTGAAAAACTAAGCACTTATTTTAGATAAAAACCGCTGTTTTTTAGTTTACTTTGCACCCTATAAGATGACCCCAATGAACCCTATTCAAGCTACTATTATTACCATCGGAGATGAGTTATTAATTGGTCAAGTAATTGATACTAACAGTGCCTTTATTGCACAAGCCTTATTAAAGATAGGCATACCCGTTATAAGTAGAATTGCTGTGGGTGACAATAAAACCGATATCATCAATGCTTTAGATACATCCTCTCAAAAAAGTAAGATTGTTATTTTAACCGGGGGATTAGGGCCTACAGCAGATGATATTACAAAACCCCTATTAAATGAATATTTTGGTGGCAAAATGATTATTCATCAGCCAAGTTTAGATCACATAATATATATTTTTGAGACGATCCATAAAAGACCCATGATTGATCGTAACGCAAAGCAAGCTGAAGTGCCAGACGTTTGTGAGGTATTATTTAATGAAAAAGGAACTGCCCCTGGAATGTTATTTAAAAAAGAAGGGGTTTATTATTTTTCATTACCAGGTGTACCACACGAGATGAAATGGTTAACCGAAAATCAAGTAATACCAATTATACAAAAATCATTTACTACCCCATTTATTATACATAAAACACTTTTAACAGCTGGCATAGGAGAATCTTTTCTAGCAGAACATATTGCTCACTTTGAAAATGCTTTACCAGCATTTATCAAACTTGCTTATTTGCCAAATTTTGGAATGGTTCGTCTTAGATTAACTGGGTCTGGTCAGGATGAAAAAACATTAGCAAAAGAATTGAATAAGCAATTTGAAGCTTTAAAGGAAGCTGTTAATGAATATTTAGTCACAGATGCTGATGAAACAATGGAAATGGTTGTTGGTAAATTATTAAAAAAAAGAAATCAAACGGTGTCTACTGCCGAAAGTTGTACAGGTGGTTATATAGGCCATTTACTATCCAAAAATGCTGGCTCTTCTCAGTTTTATACCGGTGGTATAATTAGTTATGATAATAGAATCAAAACTGAATTTTTAGACGTTTCTACTGAAGTCTTACAAACTGTTGGAGCAGTGAGTAAAGAAGCAGTAGAAAAAATGGCCTTAGCGGTAAGGGAAAAAATGAATACCGATTATGCTATTTCTGTAAGTGGCATTATGGGGCCCAGTGGCCAAACAGCAGAAAAACCATTAGGGATGGTATGGGTGGGAGTAGCAAATAGAGAAAAAGTGGTTTCCAAGGTATTTTATCTTAAGTTTGACAGGTTAAGGAATATAGAAGTAACGGCTAATCAGGCTATAAATTTGCTTAGGTTATTAATAATCAATAAAATTTAGTCTTATTTTTGCTAAAATTAACTCATATGCCAATTGTGGATCTAGTTCTACCGAAATTGGGTGAAAGTATCATGGAGGCGACCATTTTAAAATGGCATAAAAAAGTAGGTGATACTATTCAACTGGATGAAACACTATTGGATATTGCTACTGACAAAGTAGATAGCGAAATTCCTTCCACTACTGAAGGAATAATTACTGAAATTTTATTTGAAGTTAATAGCGTTGTTCCTATTGGAACTATTATTGCTAGGATTAATTCCACAAAAAATACGGTTTCTCCAATTTTAAATGCACCCAATATAGAAACAATTGAGCCAGCTGCTATAGAAGAAGTTCCATTTGTTCCTTCAAATCCTATTCAAAAAGAACATATTCTTGTTAAAGAAAATAAAGTTATTGAACCAGTTACATCTAATCCTATACTGGTTCATGATAATAATTCAACACCAGAAGCTAAATTTTATTCCCCTTTAGTTTTAAATATTGCTCAAAACGAAGGTGTGGGAATGGAAGAATTACAGCATATCAATGGTACTGGAAACAAAGGAAGAATTACCAAAAAAGATATTTTAGATTTCATTGCACGCAAAAAAATGGCCATTCATTTACCGAGTCAAGTGCAAAGTGAACAAATTTCAAATGAACCTCCTACAAGACCCCTACTCAATAAGCCATTAGATGTATATGAAAATACAAGCTCTAATTTCTCTGCTTCAAAATCATCAAAATTGGCAAATCCCGATGAAGTAATTGTTTCTGGTGCTACTGAAATAATGGAGATGGATCGTATGCGCAAATTAATTGCAAAGCATATGGTGGATAGTGTTCAAACTAGCCCGCATGTAACATCCTTTATTGAAGTAGATGTAACCAATTTGGTTGTTTGGAGAGATAAAGTAAAAGAATTATTTGAAAGAAGAGAAGGTACCAAGATTACTTATACTCCTATGTTCTTAGAATCTATTGCAACTGTACTAGAGCAATTTCCGATGTTAAATTGCAGTTTGCAAGGCGATCAAATAATTCTTAAAAAAGATATTAATATTGGAATGGCTACTGCCCTTCCTACTGGTAATTTAATTGTTCCGGTTATTAAAGGAGCCAATCAATTAAGTATAGTAGGTATAACAAAGGCTGTTAATAAATTAGCGCATGCCGCAAGAAATGGTCAATTAAAACCAGAAGATACACAAGGGGGTACTTTCACTGTTACCAATGTTGGTTCTTTTGGAAGCATTATGGGTACACCCATTATTAATCAACCACAAGTAGCTATTTTAGCTTTAGGAGCAATTAAAAAAAGAGCCGTGGTAGTAGAAACACCTTCTGGCGATGCAATACTAGTTCGTCACATGATGTTTATAAGCATGAGCTACGACCACCGAATTGTAGATGGCGCCATGGGTTCAAAATTTTTATCTGCTGTAGGTAAAGAAATTGAAAGTTGGGATCCAAATAGGCAGTGGTTTCAATATGTATAAACTAAGTATAAAAAAAGCCCCGATATTTCGGGGCTTTTTAATGTCAATGAGTGCTAGATATTTTGAATTTAATAATTCAAACCCCAAGTTCTCCCTTTCATTACAGCAGGTACTCCCTTTGACAACCATTCTGGCATAGGGGCTCCTTTTAAGTAACTATCGAAGAATTGTTGTTCTCTTATTTGAATATCTTTTCTATTTCTACGCTCCACTAAATTATGCGCTTCATTATTATACACTAATAACCAAACCTTTTTATTCAAACGCCTCATATCACTGTACATTTCAATACCTTGATACCAAGGCACCGCATCGTCGGCGTCATTACTCATAATAACTAATGGTGTTTTAATATTTGGTAATGAGAATAATGGAGAGTTCTTTATATATAAATCGGGTCTTTCCCATAAGCTTGCACCTAATCTTGTTTGTGATTTCTCATATTGAAATTGACGGCTAATGCCTGGCCCCCAACGTATACCAGAATAAGCACTCGTCATATTCACAACTGGTGCTCCGGCCCATGCAGCAGCATATAAATTGGTTTTAGTAATTAAGTAAGCAATTTGATATCCCCCCCAACTCTGTCCTTGTAAACCCACCTTAGTGCTATCCACAAAACCTTTTTGTATCATAGCTCTTGTACCACTTAAGATATAATCATAAGCGGATTGTCCTGGATAACCTGTTTTGTACCAAATATCAGGAACAAATACGATGTACCCACGACTAGCAAAAAATGGGATATTTAATCTTGAAGGTGTAGGAGCGGGTGCTAAATAATTATGAAGTGTTTGATTGTTTCTTTCATAGAAATAGACAATCATTGGATACTTTTTCTTGGCATCAAAGTTTTCAGGCAAGTATAAAACACCTTCAGCCGTTTTACCTGTATAAGCTTTCCATTTAACTATTTGAGCGCTCATCCAATTGTAAGAAGCTTGTTGTGTATTAATAGTAGCAATACTGGAAGGGTTTTGCTTTTTAGACTCCAAAGTATATAAATATAGAGTAGGTGATTTTACTTCATCTTCTTGCATTACAGCTATATCATTGGAATGAGCAGCACCCACAATGGTGGTAAAATGCATAGGCAACTGATTTATTAAAGTCATTGAACGGTCTCCTAAATTTAAAAGAGAAACTGATTCAGACTTATCTACTTCGCTAAATCCTTTAATTAAGATAGATGCATTTTTATTTAAAGTATTTCGATCTTTATCGGTTTCCACAAATCTTGAAATAATTTTATTGATACGTCCATTCGTTAATTTAACTGAGGCATTTATTCCATTAGCATCTACTAACCAAAGATCATATCTATCATAGATAATTAATTGTTGATTATTATCCATCCATTTTGCAATACCATAGGCATTGGGATCATCAGGTAAATCATTTTCTTCATCAAATAAAGATGTTTTAATATCTTTTGCAATTTGAATAGTTTTACCAGTTGTTGCATTAAAAGCAAAATATTTTTTTTGCGGTTCATCATAATAGACTAAGGTATTACCATCATAGGAAGGACTTAATAAATTTCCCTTCCACTCTTTTTGAATTAATTTTCTTTGGCCATTATTTGTTTGAATGGCATAAATATCTTTTAATGAAAATCCTTGCCATTGAGAAGCTAGTAAATACGTTGAATCGATAGTGGCATAGGCAAAGGCTCCATCCCCTTCCTCTGTTGTCATTATATCTCTATCCTTTATTTTACCTAAATATTGAGCATCCTTTGATTTAGTATCAAGCACAATAAGTTCTGTACTTTTCAAAGTACTTTCTAATGCTTTTTGTTGAGCAGGTTGAATAATGGGGTCATTATAATGCCAGATATCTACACTAACTCTTTCAAACTCAGGTAAACTTGTGTCTTTAATTGGCAGTATGGGTTGCACACCTAGTTCTAACTTATTACCAGTTTTGCTAAATTTTATTTTTCTATCTCCTCCAATAGTATAATTTGCAGGTATAGCATTATTTGTTTTATCAAAAATTGAAACTGCTGTATCCAAAGAAGGGGTATAATAAGCTAGATAATAATTTTTTTGTAAGGCTTTATCTGCACTATCTTTTTCTACCAAATAGGCTAATTGTTTTCCATCTTCATCCCAAGTTAAATTAGTAGCAGTATATACTTTGTTGGTTAATACTTTAAGATTAGTATCTGCAATAGAAGCTAAAGCCACTTGTGCGTTTTTTTCTTTGGTTTTTACTTGATACATAACTACACCCAATGCTTTTGGATGAATTAAATATTGAGCAACATTAGTAAAAGTTTTTTCTTTAGTGGATGATAAATCTCTCAACACTAAGTCGGAACCTTCTTTACTAATATCTCCTTTTTTGTCTTTTAGATAAGCAATAATATCATTACCATGTTCTGCTAATTGAAAACTTTTAACAGAAGGTATTTTTTGAATTTTACTTGAAGCTAATTCTACAATAACTAAACTGTCTTTAGGCATTTCATCTGCTTTCTTTTTATCAATTTTAGCTTTTCTTGTTTCTGCAAAACTGGGCTTAATTTTAGCAACAAGATATTCTCCATTTTCACTAAAAAGGGCTTGAGTAGCTCTCGCAATATTTATTTCATTGCCAGATTGTACATTTTTTATAATTAAATTGCCATCTCCTTCTTGAGGGTTAATGGTATATGTTATAAATTTTCCTTTAGGATGAAAAGAAGTTTCTTTAATAGATTGCCAACTATCATACACTGTATGGTCTAATTCCTTCTTTTGAGCACTAGTTTGTAAGCAAATAAAAACTAGAAAAATTAGCAATAATTTATTCATATTTGGGTTTTTAATAATTGTAATATACAAATAGTTTTGACATCTTTTTTTGTCTTAGATTTGCAATATTAAAATTTTATATGAAAGGTATTTTTCTTGCTGGATGCCTCCTAATTTCCTCTATCCTACTCTTTGGTCAAAACAAGGGTAATCTTTCAGGTTGGGTGGTTGATAAAAATACCCAATTCCCTATTGCAGGAGTATCTGTGAAGGTTTTAAATACCCCTTTTTCAGCAATCACAGACAGTAATGGTAAATATGTTATAAAATCAATTCCTACAGGGCAATACCAATTAAAATTTATTTCAATAGGTTCTTATCCTCTTACTTTGTTTAATGTAATTGTGAGCTCAGGGAATGAAGTAAGTAATACTATAGAATTAATTCCCGAGTCTTTTCAGTTGGCGGAAGTGAAAGTGGGTGGAAATAGAAAAACGGTAAGAGCAGCTACTTTAGAAACCCCATTAAGTGTTCAAAGACTAACTTCAGAAGAAATCAAATCAAGTCCAGGAAGTAATTTTGATATTTCTAAAGTGGTACAAACTTTACCAGGTGTTACAGGCTCTGCCTCAACAGGTGCCGGTTTTAGAAATGATATTATTGTCAGAGGCGGCGCCCCTAATGAAAACGTCTTTTATTTAGATGGCATTGAAATACCTGTAATTAATCATTTTAGCACCCAAGGTAGTGCGGGTGGCCCTCAAGGTATTTTGAATGTATCTTTTATTGATGAGGTGAAATTATCATCTTCTGCTTTTGATGCCAAATTCGATAATGCTCTTTCTTCCGTATTTGAGTTTAAGCAAAAAAGAGGTAATACCGATAAAGTACAAGGTAATTTAAGAATGGGAGCCACTGAATTTGCTAGTACTTTTGAAGGCCCCTTATCAAAAAATGGAAAAACTACTTTTTTAGTATCTGCAAGACGCAGTTATTTACAATATTTATTTCATGTATTAGATTTACCTATTCGACCCAATTTTTGGGACTTTCAGTTTAAAGTAACCCATAGTATCGACCCCAAAACCACTTTAACCTTTATAGGTGTGGGTGCTATTGACGAATTTAAATTTGCTGCCCCAAGAAATTCCACCCCTCAAAAAGTATACGCATTAAATGCCAGCCCTTCAATTAATCAGTGGAGTTATACCATGGGTGTTACTTTAAAGCGTTTAATTAAAAAAGGCTATTGGAATTTAGCCATAAGTAAGAATAATTTATACAATATAAATGAAAAATACGAGGATAATTTAAACCCTGACAAAGGTGAAAAAACATTTGATTATAACTCAAACGATATTGGTAATAATTTAAGATGGGATATATCAAAAAGTTTATTGGGCATAAAATTTACAACCGGATTTAATCTTACAGATATTAATTATGATAATAGCACTTATCAAGTAGTAAAATACAATAGCCTATTCCCCAATGGGGCCACTCCTACCTTAGGTGCCAAAACTTATATTCGCTATAATAGTAGTTTTAATTATAAAAAATATGGCGCTTTTTTCCAAATGGGCAAAAGAGCTTTTAATAATAGATTAGGTATTAGTGCTGGTATAAGAAAAGACGGCAATACTTTTACCAATACCGGTAATCAAATTATGCGTCAAATATCTCCTAGAATTGGATTAAGCTTAGTTTTAACCGATCAACTTACATGGAATGCCTCTTTAGGAAAGTACTTTAAATTAGCGCCTAATACAGCTTTAGGATTTAAAGATGCTTCGGGTAATTATTTAAATCGTGATGCTAGTTATATTGGAAGCTTTCATTATGTAACCGGTATTGAATATTTGCGTTCAGAGTCGACCCGTTTTACAGCTGAGGTATTTTATAAAAGATATACGGGTGTACCCATTAGCAAAGAAAAAGGAATTAGCTTATCTAATTTAGGAGCCGACTTTAATATATTAGGCAATGAAGATGTATCTACTGTTGGCTTAGGTAGAAGCTATGGTTTTGAATTATTTGCTCAACAGAAATTAACAAATCGCTTTTTTGGTGTAGCTAGTTATAGTTTTTTTAGAAGTTCTTATACCGATATTCAAGGAAAATATAGCCCTAGCGCTTGGGAAAATATTCACTTACTAAGTTTAACGGGTGGTTATAAATTTAATAAAAACTGGGAATTGGGAATTAAATTTAGATACCAAGGGGGGGCTCCTTACACTCCTTATGATATGAATTTGAGTAAATTAAATTTTGCTACATTAGGTACAGGCTTGTTTGACTATACTAAATTAAATACATTACGAAATAGAGCCTTTCATTCAAGCGATTTTAGACTAGATAAAAAATATAACTATAAGAAATCGACATTTGATTTTTATATTGATGTTACCAATTGGTATGGTGCAAAAACCGTGTCTCCTCCTTTCTATATTTTTTCTTATGAAGCTAATGGAAGTTTTAAAACCACCGATGGGTTACCTCTTAAAAAAGACGGGTCTAATGGTGAGCCTTCATTATATGAAAACAATACCATTTTTATAACACCTACAATAGGCTTTATATTTGAGTTCTAATAGTGTTTTAATTAAGTTTAATAAGCCCTTCCGAAATTTAGACTTGGTGAATGCGGTTTTGTTTCACAACCCTTTTCATTTGTATTAAAACTGAAATGATAATGCAGAAAATACCTGCATAGAAACTTAGTCCTAATTGTTTTTGCTCTTTAAATAAGATAAAAGCTAAAATAATTCCATATACAGGCTCTAAATTTAATGTTACATTTAAGGTAAACGCGCTAATATGTTTTAAAGAAGACAACATAAGGTGGTTAGACCATACAGTACAAGCAATAGCTAATATAGATAACCAAAACCAATCCATAGATGTAGGTACTAAATCTATAGGATTGAAGCCTGTATTGAATCCTAGAAATACAATAAAAGGTAATAAAAATAAAAAGCCTCCTGTCATTTCATACAATTGAATAGTTTGTACATTAATATAATGGGTAAACCTTTTATTAATAATGGAAAAGATAGCAGCAAAAAAAGCAGAAAATAAACCCACTATAATTCCCATTCGAAATTGAGTATCAAAATGAAAAATGAGTAATATGCCCAATAAACTTAAAGAACCAATTAATATTTCACTCCATTGTATTTTAGCATGTTTCCAAAGTGGTTCTATTGATGAACTCAACAAACTTGTACTAGAAAAGCATACTAAAGCAATTGAAACATTAGCTAGTTTAATACTTTGATAAAAGCAAACCCAATGTAGTGCAATAATAGCACCTGTTCCAAGTAAAGAAAGTTTGGTTTTAAGATTGTATGAATTTACATTCTTTCTAAACAATGCCAATAAAAATAAAACGATTACAGTTATAAGTATTCGATAGAAAACTAAGACTAATCCATTAAGTTTAATTAAAAAACCTAGAGATCCAGTTAGTCCTGCTAAGAAAACAAATATATGTAGTTGAACTAAGGCCTTCTTAAAAGTTGACACGAATTCGTTTTATCATTTTAACAAAGTTACCTGTGGCAGATTGCCATTGCATATTTAATACACCTAACATTGCTTCTTTAATAATTCCTTTGGACATTTTACTTACTCCAATTTTTCTATCAACAAAGGTAATAGGCACCTCTTTAACTTTATACCCTAATTTCCATGCTGCAAACTTCATTTCAATTTGAAATGCATATCCTATAAATTGAATAGTATCTAAATTAATATCGGATAAAACTTTGTTTTTATAACAAATAAAACCAGCAGTAGGATCTTTGATTGGCATACCCGTAATTAATCTTGTATAAGCAGAACCACCTAATGAATAAATTTTTCTATCTATGGGCCAGTTTTCTGTTTCACCTCCTTTCACATATCTACTTCCAATTGAAACATCTGCACCTTTCTCAACACAAGCTGCTAATAACCTATCTAAATCGTTGGGGTTATGAGAAAAATCGGCATCCATCTCAAATATATAATCGTAATTGTTTTCTAAAGCCCATTTAAATCCTTGAATATAGGCAGTCCCCAAACCTTGTTTACCTGGTCGCTTCAAAATAAATAATCGGTCTAAGAATTTACCAAATAATGATTCTACAATAGCTGCAGTTCCATCGGGAGAATTGTCATCAATGATTAGGACATGATAATCTGAAGAGAGACCAAGTACTGCATGCAAAATGGCAGAGACATTCTCTTTTTCATTGTAGGTAGGTATTAAAACTATTTTTTTCACTTTAACTGGGGGCTATTCGTATAAAAATACGAAAAAAAGGCAAAATTGGATAGTCTACTTATGCAGAATTGATTTATTCATGATTTCTGTCAATTTTTGCTTGGTATGAAGAGCAAAATCGCCTTTCATCATCCAATCATAGTATTGTGGCTCATCCTTAAGTACTTGAGTTACAGGCTTCCCTTTATGTTTACCAAAATTAAATACTTCCACCCCATTTTCAAAGACAAAACGGCGGGCAAAATCTATAATTTGGTCTTCCCCAGTAAATTTTACAATGGATTCTACAGAATTTCCAATTTGAGGATATTTTTCTAATTGAGCTTCTAGAATTTCCCAAGTGGCAGTTGCATCTACTTCTGCACTATGTGCATCTTCTAAATTCTTATTGCAATAAAATTTATAGGCAGCAGAAAGTGTTCTTTGCTCCATCATATGAAACACTTTCTGTACATCCAATAATTTTCTATTTTCAATATCAGCATTAATGCCTACTCTTAAAAATTCTTCATTCAACATGGGAATATCAAATCTATTGCTATTATAACCCGCTAAATCTGAAGCGTCAATAAACTGTTTTACTTCATTCGCTATTTGCTTGAAAGTGGGTGCGTCTTTCACCATTTCATCAGAAATACCATGTACATCAGATGCTGCTTTTGGAATGGGCATTTCTGGGTTAACTAATTTTCTTTTTACTTGTTTAGTCTCATCGGGCATAATCTTTACAATAGCAATTTCTACAATTCTATCGGTACTTACATT
>RFVO01000052.1 GCA_009928005.1 Chitinophagia bacterium
GCAATAAATATTTATTGCATTGACTCTCTGAGATTATCAATAGAACGGTTTTACAATCTTTATAAGTATTTTATTTAAATTACCTTCGCTTCATGGAAGTTTTCTCTACGCCTAATAAAATTATCATCACCTGTCATAAATGGTTAGCACCTGCTTTAAGTAAAGAAGTCATTGCTTTAGGTTTTACACCCAACAGAGTTTTTCAAACAGGTGTAGAGCTTACTGGTACTGTTCAAGATTGTATTAAGTTGAATTTAAATTTAAGATGTGCTAGTCAAATTATGTATTCTTTAAAGTCATTTATTTGCAATGACCCTAACGAGCTCTATAATAATTTAGTAAAAATACCTTGGGAAAAGGTAATTGACCCAAAGGGTTACTTTTCTGTAACAAGTAATGTATTTCATCCTACAATCTCTACGAACTTATTTGCGAATTTAAGAGTAAAGGATGCTATTGTAGATAGAATGCGTGAAGTGACTCAACAGCGTCCATCTTCTGGTTCTGATTTAGTAGGAGCCGTAGTTTATTTATATTGGAAAAATGACGAAGCAGAAGTTTTCTTAGACACTTCTGGAGAAACTTTAGCTAAACATGGTTATCGTAAATTACCAGGCACTGCACCTATGTTAGAAGCCTTAGCAGCTGCCACTATACTTTCAACCAAATGGGATAGAAAAGGGCCCTTTGTAAATCCCATGTGTGGTTCTGGAACCTTGGCCATTGAAGCTGCCCTTATTGCTACAAATAGAGTGCCGGGTTTATTGAGAAACCAATATGCCTTTATGTATATTCTTGGTTATAAAAAAGAAATATACGAGATAGAAAAATTAAAATTGAAAGATCAAATCTATAAAATACCAGGACTTAAAATTATTGCTTCTGATATTAGTAAGCGAGCTATAGAAACTGCAAAAGCCAATGCTACTATGGCAGGTGTGGACCATTTAATTTATTTTCAAGACTGCGATTTTGAACAAACCAATATTCCTTCCAATTTTGATGGGGCTGTAGTTATGTTTAATCCAGAATATGGAGAGCGTTTAGGAGAGGAGTTGGAATTAGAAGCTACTTATGCTAGAATGGGTAATTTTTTAAAAAATAGTTGTAAAGGATATACTGGCTATATTTTTACAGGTAATTTAGAATTAGCTAAAAAAGTAAGATTAAAACCAAGCAGAAGAATAGAATTTTACAACGCCACCATTGATTGTAGGTTATTAGAGTATGAATTATATGCAGGTACTAAAAGAGTAGATAAAACAGAAAATCCAGTAAACGAATAATAAATTAATCTCGAAAAAATTTCATATCATATTTTCATAGAAACTACTTTATAATATTTATTTTTTGATTATGAATTAACATGTATTTTGAGGTTTCATATATTGTTTTTGTTAAAATATGCATTTCTTTTTGTGCACTATCGTTTTTTACAATTCTATTATCTAAGACACTTTCAAAAATAGGTTTGTTTGGACTTTTTAATTGATACCCATAATAATATTCATTATTGAGTACACCAATTTGTTGGTTAAAATCGTCGTATAAAAATATGGAATTCTTATTTTGTTGAACTGTATTAAATACATTTTTGCCCATTGTAGTATTGGTGTATGGGATATTACACAAAGATGCAATGCTCGGCATCACATCTACTTGAGACACAGGAATAGCGTATTCTTTAGGTTGTAAAATAAAAGGTGCATAAAATAAGAAGGGTATATGCATATTGGTTAAGCCTTGTTCTGTAAAGGATTTAGGTAGCATACTTCCTGCATCTCCTTTAATGCCATGGTCTCCAATAAATACAAATAAGGTTTCATTAAAATATTTTTCTTTCTTAGCGGCTTCTATAAATTGTTCAATACAAAAGTCGGTATATCTAAAAGCATTGTACTCGTCATTATTTTCAAAGCCATATTTCAATAATGAATCCTTAGGTACATTTTTTTTAACAAATATTTTTAAATCTTCAGCAGGAATGGTATATGGACGGTGGTTGTCGGCAGTTTGTATAATGGCAAAGAAAGGCTTTTTATTTTTACTTAATGTTTTATTTGCCTCTAAGAATAAATCCTTATCACTAATACCCCAAACATTAATCTCATTAACTTTATAGCTTCCTTGTTCGTATATTTTTAAATCAGAAATATTGTTAGTTAGCACACCTCTAATATTGGCCCAGCTGGCACTACCACCTAAAAAATAATATTTTTCATAATTTTTGAAATCGGAAATAATAGTATGTTGGTCTACGGCTAAAGGGTTTCTACTAGAAGTTTTACCTTCTAATATATCTGGTATGCCTGTTAATACTGCCCATACACCTCTAGCAGTCCCATAAGCAGGAGAAAAGGCTCTGTTAAAATATACTCCTTTCTTTTTCATTTCATTAAAATAAGGAGTCGTATTTAATGGGTTACCCATCATTGAACTTTTATAGGCTGAAAATGATTCACAAATAACTAGTACTACATTTTTGATTTTATTAACTTCCTCATGTTTATCTTCTGGTCTTTGTATTCTAGAAAATTTAAGATTTTCTGCATTTTGTTCATTACCAGGAATAGCTAAGTATTGCGCAATTACACTATAGTTTTTTTTAATTAAATCAGTGTCAATTTTTGCGGATCTAAAATTAAGGGTACTAAAAAAAGATTGCATGGGGTTCAATGCAACATTGGCTTTATAATCACTGCCTAAACTATAGGCGTCACTCCATCTTAAAGGATATTGCCCCCCTTCATATATAATATTACCAATGGCACTATAAAGTAGAATTATAAAAAATATAATTTTAGTAATGGCCATGTTCATTTTAGAGCCTGCTGTTTCATATTTATTACTTAAAAACAATGTATAAGTAATGAACTTATACATTATCCACTCCATTACTAAAAAAATTATAATTATGCTAATGATTGGATAGGACTGCCACATCATTTGCATAGAAATAAGTGGATTGTCGATATAGCTTAATATGCTTGCATTTAATCTTTGGTGAACATAGGCATAATGAATAAAATCGGTAGTATAAAATAAAAGTAAAAGAGTACTAAATAGCATCCAAGTAATAATTGCTATTTGCCTGCCTAATTTTGTATGAAAAGGGTTGAGTGGTTTTATATAGGAGAATAATAGGGTAATCATCATTACAATGGCAACATATCTTAAATCGAATCTAATGCCTAAAAAATAAGATGCAGTTAAATCATTGTCTGAACTTAGGGGCGCTGTAAAACGATTTACAAAAATGTATCTCAATAAGCTCATTATAATCAAGTAACAAAATCCTAATAATAATGTCCATCTAATTACTTTTGGTAGAAATGGTTTTCTCATATTTGATTCATTAATTATATAGTAAGTAGGGCTGCATTGTTTTTTCCCATTGTGTGACTTTTAATGCTGATACCACTTTATTTAACCAATCTTTTAAAGGTAGGTCGAATAATTTTTCAGCATTGGGTATACCTAATAGTAAAGATAAATGATTAGTACCACTAGGATTTACATTTGTTGGATAAGCCTGCCATTTAAAATCTTGTGGATGAATATCTTTTATAAGCTTTAATAATATAAGTCCTGTCAATACAGGATTAAATACATTCGGTGCTATAACTTTAATACGTATGCCTTTAATATCTTCAATTTCGTTATCAATTAACATAGTTAACCGAAGAGTTTCAATTTTAATATCTTCTTTTAAAATGTTTTGCCAAACCAATACAATGGCAGGCATATTAAACCATGATGCACCTATCCATTCAAAACTATAATCACTACCTCTGCCTACTGAAACATTCGTGGCTTCAAATAAACATAAACCAGGATACAATAAACAAGCTTCAAAATTTTGAAGTGCAGGTGAGGGGTTTACCCATTTATAATTCCAATCAAAAAATAAATGATTTCTTTTTAAATTTTTACAGGGAATTATATTTAAATCGGCCTTCCAATTTTGACTTTCATTAAAATATTTAGCTAGTTCACCAAAACTAGATTGATGTTTTATAGGTATTGAGAATCTACCAATAAAACTGCTAAGGGAACTATCTAACATAGGGCCTTCAGCCAAATTAAACATGCCTCCTAAGGGATTAGGTCTATCTAAAACATAGATGGGTAAATTAAATTTTGCTGCAGCTTCTATATAATAACTCAGTGTCCACAGGTAGGTATAGAACCTAGTGCCAGCATCGGGAATATCAAATATTAATACTTCAATACCTTTTAAATCCTTATTAGTGGGAGCTAATTTTTCACTATATAAACTAATGATAGATAATTTTGTAATGGGATCTATTTGATCTTTAATTTTATGTCCATCAGCACCCGTTGTGCTAATACCATGTTCTGGTGAAAATAATTGAACCAAATTAAATCCGGCGTCTATTAAAGCCTTTCTACTTATAATTCCTTTACTAGTGGCAGCAGCATCATTGGTTAAAAAAGCAATCTTTTTAGTTTTCCATTTTGGATCTAAAGCAAGTAAATTATCTATGCCAAATTGAATGCTCATTATTAATTATTCCGATTTCTTAAAATGTAAATTTAACTTCAAATTTTCGATCACATTAAATATAATTGGGCAACGGTCGTAATGCATATAAGTTGTAAACATTCTTTTTTTTAATTGAGGAATGTGAAAAGCAGGAAATTCTTTACAACCTGCAAAACGGTGTTCATACACGGAACAACTATTACCCACTAAAAAATGACAAGGTATAGCATTAATAACCATTCGCCCCGATTCTCCTTTTGAGATATAGTCTTCATCAAATGCTTTCCTTGATTTTCCTAAATGTTTTGCTAATTTAGAGGCTTCAATTTCATTGATATTTACCATTAAACTTTTACAACAGTTACCACAGCTTGTACAATCAATTTTAGAACTAATTTCTTCAGACAAAGAAAATGCTTCTCGGTCAAGCGAATCGCTATCTATTTCAGCCAGAAATACCTGGAATTGATCGTTTTCTGCAATTAAATCGCCTGCTTTCTTTTTGATATAAGAAAGGTCAGTAATGGGGTATTTTGGGTTTGTTTTGATGCTTTAAAGATAAGTGAATAATCGTTTATCCACATAATTAGGACAATTGGTGAAAAGTAAAATTGGGGTAACCACCATGCGCATTAGATTTGCAGTCAGACAAGGACCTTTTTATGCCCCTAAAGCATTGATAATTATGGCAGAAACTAAAATTCCAGCAGAGTATAACGAAGATTCGATTCGGTCTTTAGATTGGAAAGAACATATCCGTTTAAGACCTGGAATGTATATTGGTAAATTAGGAGATGGCTCAGCCCCTGATGATGGTATTTATGTATTAATGAAAGAAGTAATTGATAATTGCATCGATGAACATACCATGGGTTATGGTAAACAAATTGAAATTAGTATAGTGGGTAAACAAGTTACCATAAGAGATTATGGCCGTGGTATTCCACTTGGAAAAATAGTAGATGTTGTAAGTAAAATAAATACCGGTGCAAAATATGATAGTAAGGCTTTCCAAAAATCGGTGGGATTAAATGGAGTAGGTACCAAAGCAGTGAACGCTTTAAGTGAAGATTTTTTAGTAACAGCCTTTAGAGAGGGTAAACAAAGAACCGCCACTTTTAAAAAAGGCGTTTTGGTTAGCGAAACAAAAGAAACTAAGACAAACGAAGCCAATGGCACCTTGGTGGTTTTTACGCCCGATTCCACTATGTTTAAAAATTTTCATTTTATACATGAATATATTGATGGTCAATTATGGAACTATTGTTATTTAAATGCAGGATTAAGCATTGTATTTAATGAAAAGAAATATGTAAGTAAAAATGGTTTATTAGACTTACTTGAAAGAAAAACTAATCCTGACGAACTTAGATATCCTATTATACATTTAAAAGGCGATGATATTGAAGTTGCTATCTCTCATAACAACGATTATGGGGAAGATATTTTTTCATTCGTCAATGGACAATATACCACACAAGGTGGAACACATCAGCAAGCCTTTAGAGAAGCCTATATAAAAGTGATTCGTGATTTCTACAAGAAGGACTATGACGCTTCTGATATTAGAACCAGTATTGTTGCAGCTATATCGGTAAGAGTGCAAGAGCCAGTTTTTGAAAGTCAGACAAAAACAAAATTAGGTTCTCAGAATGTTTCAGAAGGTGGGCCAAGTATGAAAAATTTTGTGACTGAATTCTTAGCCAAAGAATTAGATAATTTCTTGCACAGAAATACAGCCACTGCTGAGGCGCTAAAAAAAAGAATTGAACAAAATGAACACGAAAGAAAAGAATTAGCTGGTATTAAAAAATTAGCCAATGAAAGAGCTAAGAAAGCTAATTTGCACAATAAAAAATTAAGAGATTGTCGGGTGCATTTGAACGACGATTTACCTACCAAGAATAAAGAAATGTTTATTTCCTTACAACAAGGAAGTACTTTATTTATTACCGAGGGAGATTCTGCCAGTGGAAGTATAACGAAGTCTAGAAATGTAGATACACAAGCTGTATTTAGTTTAAGAGGTAAACCTTTAAATGCTTTTGGTTTAACTAAGAAAGTGGTTTATGAAAACGAAGAATTTAATTTGTTGCAACACGCTTTAAATATTGAAGAAGGATTAGAAGGGTTAAGATATAATCAAATTGTCATTGCTACAGATGCCGATGTCGATGGAATGCATATTCGTTTATTAATTCTAACTTTTTTCTTACAATTCTTCCCAGATCTAGTTAAGAAGGGCCATGTATTTGTTCTAGAGACGCCACTATTTAGAGTACGTAATAAACAAAAGACTATTTATTGCTATGATGAAAATGAAAAACAAGCCGCAATCAAAGAATTAGGAAGTAAGCCAGAAATTACAAGATTTAAAGGACTAGGAGAAATTAGTCCAGAAGAATTTGGCAAATTTATTAATGCAGATATTAAATTAGATCCTGTTATTTTAGAACAAGGCGATCATATTCAGCATTTATTAGAATATTATATGGGTAAAAATACCCAAGAGAGACAGGATTTTATTATCAATAATTTAAAAGTAGAATTGGATAAAGCGCATGATACACTTAGTATTTAATACAGCAGATGTAACTTCTTTAGAAGAAGCTATAGCATTAGATGAGACTCTAGCAGGTAAGATAGTTGAAATAAAGGACGACTATGCAGTAGGCCCTTTATTAGATATTTATGAAACCGAAGGTTATCAGGCAAGAAGAGATTGGTGGAAAAATGTATTGGAATTTTCTCCTTATGAAGATCAGTTAAATATTGTAGATGATAAATTAACTGTAAATCAATTAATTCAAGATTTAGATGAAAACCCCGAAGAAGAAGTTTGGTTTTGGATGGGGCAGAATGCACATGATGTTTGTGGTTATTATTGGTTAATGAGTCAGTTAAAACCTTATCAAGGCCGATTGCAAGTTTTGTATTTAAATAATTTACCTTTCTTAAACGATAAAGGACAATTATTTTATCCCACACATTTAAGTGAAATTCAACCCAAAGAATTTTTGAAAGCTAAAAAATTAGCGCGTCCTATAACCTTAAGTGAATTTGAAATTGATCCAGATGAATGGAAAAAATTATGTCAAGAAAATGAGGGTGTGCGTTTTTTAGAGGGTGGTAAGAAATTAGTGAGTATGCCTATTAGCTTTTATGATAAAGACATTTATTCTTTACTTACTAAAAATGCGCAAAAACTACCTAGTGCGATAGCGCATATTTTAAGTAAAATGAAAGTGAAAACAGGAGATGCTTTTATAGTATCAAGATTGAAAGACATGCATGATATAGGTAAGGTCATTTTAGCTGGTAATTGGCAGAAAGGTTGGAAGGATATTGTAGTACAAATGCCAGGAGGTTCAATGGTGGTAGTAGAAGATTAAGAGATTAGAATATAATTAATATCAAGTTCTTTAAAATAATAAAATGAGTGTAATCGTTTCTAAAATAGATGTAAAAGTAATTGATGAGCGCGGCGCTCTTCATTATTTTAATACCAATAGAACAGGAGAGTTTTTATTGGTATACAGAAATGCTGGATCTATTAGTGGACAACATTATCACAAAGGGAAGTCGGCTGGTAAAAACCCTGAAATAATGTTACTTATTCAAGGGTCTGTAACAATGAATTGGAAAAATTTAAGTACAAAAGAAAATGGGACCCTCAATATTGAAGCACCTTCAAAAGTTGTTATTGAAGCTAATGTATGGCATGAAGTAAAGGCTTTAACAGATATTATTTTTATTGAATTAAATAGTTTAGTAGAAGGTAGTGAAGATACTTACCGTCTCTAATTAAGATCAAATATGGCAAAAGAGAAAAATTTAAGCAGGGTTACAGAAAATGAATCAGGTGTTCAAGGTCAATATAAAAATTGGTTCTTGGACTATGCTTCCTATGTAATATTAGAACGTGCTGTGCCTGCTATTGAAGATGGTTTAAAACCAGTACAACGCAGAATTTTACATGCCATGAAAGAAATGGATGATGGCAGGTTTAATAAAGTGGCTAATATTATTGGACAAAGTATGCAGTATCATCCGCATGGAGATGCTAGTATTGGAGATGCTTTGGTAAATATTGGACAGAAAGATATGCTTGTAGAAACCCAAGGTAATTGGGGAGATGTTAGAACGGGCGATGATGCAGCCGCAGCTAGATATATCGAAGCGCGTTTAAGTAAGTTTGCTTTAGAAGTTGCATTTAATGCTAAGACCACCGATTGGGCATTAAGTTATGATGGTCGTAAACAAGAACCAGTAACGCTTCCTATGAAGTTCCCTTTATTATTAGCACAAGGAGCAGATGGTATTGCTGTAGGGTTATCAACTAAAATTTTACCTCATAATTTTATAGAATTGACCGATGCTGCTATTAAGCATTTAAGAGGAAAAAAGTTCCAGTTATTCCCTGATTTTCAAACTGGAGGTATGATTGACACTAGTAATTATAATGATGGAAGAAGAGGCAGTAAAATAAGAGTAAGGTCACATATTGAAGAATTTGATAAGAAAACCTTACTTATAAAGGACGTACCATTTGGGGTAACTACTACTCAACTCATGGAAAGTATTACCAAGGCCAATGACCAAGGTAAGATTAAAATTAAAAAAGTAACTGATGTAACAGCAGCTGAAGTTGAAATTCAAATTGATTTAGCCACAGGCATTTCTCCGGATATTACCATTGATGCATTATATGCCTTTACCGATTGTGAGATAAGTATATCACCAAATGCCTGCGTAATTGTAAATCAAAGGCCTCAATTTTTAGGCGCCTCCGACTTACTTCGTCATTCGGTAGACCATACTAAGGGTTTATTAGAATTAGAATTAAAAATTCAATTAAAAGAATTAGAAGATAAATGGCATTTCACAAGTTTAGAAAAAATATTTTTTGAAGAGAAGATATATAAAGAATTAGAAAAAAAACATGCAAACTGGGATAAAGTTATTGAAGCGATTGATGAAGCATTTAAGCCATTTAAAAAGAAGTTTAAAAAGCCCATTGATCGTGCCGATATTTTAAAATTAACTGACAAGCCTGTAAGAAGAATTTATAAATTAGATATAGATGAGTTAATTGCGCAAATTAAAATTATTGAAGAAGAGATAAGAGAAGTAAAAAATCATTTAGCCAATTTGGTGGACTATTGCGTGGCTTATTATGAGAACTTAACAAAGAAATATGGTAAGGGTAAGGAGCGTAAAACTGAAATTAAAGAATTTGATACTATTCAAGTGAAACAAGTGGCTATTGCGAATACTAAATTGTATATCAACAGAACTGAAGGTTTTGTGGGGACTAGCTTAAAGAAAGATGAATTCTTATGTGATTGCACCGACTATGATGATATTATAGCTTTCGCAAAATCTGGGGTGATGAAAGTGGTTAAGGTTTCTGATAAAGTATTTATTGGAAAAGACATCATTCATGCAGCAGTATTTCAGAAAAATGATGAGCGTACTACCTATAATATGGTTTATTCAGACGGTACTTCAGGTATTACCTATGCAAAACGATTTAATGTTACTGGTGTTACTCGCGACAAAGAATATTTTTTAGTCAAGAGTACAGAGAAGTCGAAAGTACATTATATGTCTGTGAATATGAATGGAGAAGCTGAATCCGTAAAAGTTATATTAAGTCCCAATTGTTCGGCTCGTATTAAAGAATTTGACTTTTTCTTTGATACTTTAGAAGTTAAAGGAAGAAGTAGTGTGGGTAACCAAGTAACGAAGTACCCAGTCAAAGCCATTAAACTTAAAGAAGCAGGCAAAAGTACTTTGACTGGTCGTAAATTATGGTTCGACGATAAGTTCGGCCGTTTAAATACAGAAGAAAAAGGAATTTATTTAGGTACATTTGAAGATGAGAAGTTATTAGTTATTACCAAGGATGGAAATTATGAAGTTACAGATACAGAAATAAGTCAAAGATTTGATCCAGAGAAAGTAATTCTTATGGAGAAATTTGACCCAGCAAAAATTGTTACTGCTGTTTATTTAGATAAAGAAAAGTTGCAGTTTAATATTAAACGATTCATCATAGAAACAAGTACTTTAAAAACACCTTTTACTTTTATTAAAGAAGGTAATGGGAATTATGTAATAGCAGTTTCTACTTTTGCTGAGCCTATCTTAGCTGTTAATACGGGAAGAGGCACGCAGGTTAGAAAAGTAAAGTTTAAAGTAAGTAAAATGGTTGATGTGATGGGTTGGAAAGCCATTGGCACTAAACTTGTTGATTTCTCTAAAACTTTGGAAATGAATTGGGAAAATAAAGTAGTCATAAAAGATCCTAACGATACACAACCAGAATTGTTTTAATTTAAATTAAAAATCATGTCAACCATAAATGTAGGTCAGTTTAATTTGATGCGTGTAGACCGAAAAGTTGATTTTGGTTTTTATATGGATGATGGCGGTGAAGGCATTTTACTTCCTAAACGTTTTGTACCTTCTGGATTACAAATAGGAGACACTATTAGTGTATTTGTTTATCACGATTCTGATAATCGTTTAATTGCCACTACCCAAGAACCTTATGCTGTGGTAGGTGATATTGCTGCTTTAAAAGTAGTAGAAGTTACTTCTCAAGGTGCTTTTTTAGATTGGGGCTTAATGAAAGATTTATTCGTACCTGTTTCCCAACAATTATCCACCATGCGTTTGGGCGGTAAGTATTTAGTTAAACTATATATTGATGCACAAACGGGAAGAGTAGCTGCTACTGAAAAAATTGATAAACAAATTAGCAATGAAATTTTAACAGTTAAAGAAGGGCAAAAAGTTAAAATACAAGTGTATAGAGAAACTGAAATTGGTTATGTTGTTATTGTGAATCAGGTACACCAAGGATTAGTTTATAAAAATGAAGTTTTTACACATTTACATATTGGTCAATTCATTGACGAAGCCTTTGTAAAAAAAATTAGAGAAGATAATAAATTAGATATTGGCTTAGGTAAGCAAGGTGGGGAAAAATTAGCAGACGATAACCAAAAGATTATGAATTTATTAAAATCGCATAAAGGATTTTTACCTTATCATGATAAATCGGCCCCGGACGATATTTATGCCTTTTTTGGTATGAGTAAAAAAGCCTTTAAAATGAATATAGGTATGCTTTATAAATTAAAATTAATAAGCATAGAAGAAGATGGTATACATTTGATATCAGAATAAACTTTTATATATGAATAAGGAGGTCTATATCGTGTCTGCTGTAAGAACCCCAATTGGTACTTTTGGAGGATCCTTAAGTTCATTTTCTGCTACAAGCCTAGGAGGAATTGCTATTAAAGGGGCACTAGATAAAGCTGGTATATCAAAAGATTTAATTGATGAAGTTATTATGGGTTCTGTAATTCAAGCTGGACTTGGTCAGGCACCAGCAAGACAAGCTGCCAAATTAGCTGGGCTTCCAGATAAAGTTATTTGCACTACAATAAATAAAGTATGTGCCAGTGGCATGAAGTCTATTGCAATGGCTGCTCAAAATATAATGTTAGGAGATGCCGATATTATTATTGCAGGTGGAATGGAAAGTATGAGTAATGTTCCTTATTATAACATGTCTCAAAGATGGGGTAATAAATATGGTGACATAGTCTTACAAGATGGTTTAGCAAAAGATGGCTTGGTGGATGTATACGATAAAGTTGCCATGGGTAATTTTGCAGATGTTTGTGCTACAAAATATAATATAAGTAGAGAAACTCAAGATACTTTTGCTGTAAATAGTTATAAGAAAGCACAAGCTGCAATTGAAAATGGATGGTTTAAAGATGAAATAGTACCAGTTGAACTTCAACAAAAAAAAGGATCAGCAATCATAGTTGATAAAGACGAAGAGCCTTCAAAAGTTAATTTTGATAAAATTCCTCAATTAAATCCAGCTTTTAGCAAAGAAGGAACCGTTACTGCAGCAAATGCAAGTACTATGAATGATGGAGCCGCTGCTGTTGTTTTAATGAGTAGTTCTAAAGCAAAAGAATTAGACATTAAACCTATTGCCATTATAAAAAGTTTTGCGGATGCGGAACAAGACCCAAAATGGTTTACTACAACTCCTTCACTAGCCTTACCTAAAGCTTTAAAGAAAGCTAATTTAAATATAAACGATATTCAATTTTTTGAATTCAATGAAGCCTTCTCTGTAGTGGGTATTGTGAATACTGAATTATTAAAAATTGATCCTAAAAAAGTAAATGTGCATGGAGGAGCTGTGGCTTTGGGGCATCCGCTGGGTTGTAGTGGCGCCAGAATTATTGTAAGTTTAATACATATACTTTCTAAACATAAAGCTAAATATGGTGCGGCCGCAATATGTAATGGAGGAGGAGGTGCTTCAGCGATGGTAATTGAGCTACTATAACTGCTTTTTACTAATTCAAATATTCCCTTTATAATACTTAAATTAAGTAATTATACATGAGAAAAAATAAATTAAATTAAGCTTGTAAAGCTTGTTCTTCTATTTCTTCCATCTGAATGCCTCCATGACTTTCATCGTACACGCATTGTCCATTTTTAATTAACAATATTTGAGGAGATTCATGCGATACATTGAAGCTTTCGGCAATTTCTTTTGAAATGTTTCTATAATTCAATAGGTCTAAATAGTGAAAATCAATATGAGTAGGAGTTTCAGCTCTTTCTAGTCTTGCCAAGGCCATTTTACTTATACTACAAGTAGTGCTATGTTTTAAAATTAATTGAGGTTTGGTAAAAGAAGCTGCTTTAATATCTTCAATCTGATTGCTATCAATTATGGGATTCCAATTCATAAATTCTAAATTTAGACGCAAATTTAAGCATTAAAATGGAACTAAATAAATATCT
>RFVO01000053.1 GCA_009928005.1 Chitinophagia bacterium
GGAGCAGTCGTAGCGGCACATTCACTGAGGCTGACCTTTCAGCGTACCGGCTGGCATGGTCTCAACCTGGCGCATTACGGGCGATGGTTAATTGGTACCGGGCCGGTATCCGGTTTGGTCTGCCCAGGCGAACGGATAAAGAATGGCATGTTGCTACACCAACGCTGATCATTTGGGGGGAGGATGATGTTTTCTTACTGCCGGAGATGGCACAGGAGAGCCTGGAGTATTGCGATAACGGCCATTGCCTTCTACTTCCAGGCGTATCTCACTGGATTCAACATGAGGAGCCTGAACAAGTATCGAGAGAAATGATTTTGCACTTTCAGCGTTACAGTGCATTTCCGTAGATTACTCGATTAATTCATCTAGTTTGATACTACTCTGCTCAGGCACGGCGATCAGCGTTTATGTGAACAAAATTCAAACATGCGGGTCGCATGACACCAGGCGCTACACGTCTAAATTGTGACCTTGAAGTTTATTGATATTACGAGAATTTTTTTCTGCAGCTAGAACATCTTTTAGCACCAGACATCGCGCCCGACATCACTAGAAGCTGCACGAGATTCAATCGAGCATCTTTGAGTGAAACTGACCCCTTTGGAAATACGATCAGCAGCAGTATCCGAATACAAACCAGATCAGCTTGTTTGGCGGGGTCAGTTTTTCGGGGAATAAGTGATTCAGACGGCGCCCATCAGAAGCCAAACTTTGCGCCGACAGAAAAACCTTTGATTGCAACACTGCTCTTGTCGTAGTACCACATGTAGTCGCCGGTAATTGCAACGCTATCTGTGACGCCATATGACACACCTAGGCCATAGGCAATGTCCCCACCCGATGTTTTGACTTCAGCAGGGCCGGATTTACCGGTTAAAGATGCTCTGAAATATCCAACGCGTCCGAATACTTGCAAAGCTTCACCGAGCTTAAGCTGCGGACGTAAAAAAGCACCGATACCACTATCCATCTTTACCGAAACTCCGCCAGATGTTCCACTTGCCAGTCCAATTGCTCCCATAACCTCAACTCCAAGGTTATCCATCACTTCAGTGCCAACGATTAAACGGCCAGCTGATGGCGATGCTTTTGCCCCCGGCTCAGAATATCTAAGCGCAACATAATCCACCTCAGCGTAATTCTGTTTTTGTTGTGCATTTGCGGCTCCGATCATGAGGAAGGGAAGTCCGATAGCTAGCGTCAATACTTTGTTCATATTATCTCCCGTCGTTAAACATATGGCCCTTATTATTGCAGCGCAAATCATCCCTAAGCTAGAGAAAAGCACATCCTTTTAACAGGAATGTCTCCAGCCATTTTTACAGGAACTTGTTCTCCAAGACTAAGGGGAAAATCGAGGCCGATAGCAGCTTGGCCCATATCGTAAATAAACCCGAACAAAAAACTCGGCTCAGGGTCCCATGTACAGGCTGCACTAAAGTTAGCGCCACCGGGTCGTCAAACATAAGCATCAGAGGCTGCGATACTTACACACCAAAGACACGGGATTTACATTCCCGCCGCTGCTCTCTGGTAATGGTTTTAATATATTATATGCTTGAGTCCCTAATTCTGGACTAATAAAATCTACAAAAACAAAATATCTATTAGGCTGACCTGGCCAAATTTTTTCTCTATTAATTGGACTGATTGCTTTTATTCCATCTCCTCAAAGAGAGGACCCCGCTATTTTATCCAGCCTTCTATCCAGTAATAAAAAAAGTATATCTCCCGCCATTCAGGTAGAAGATATTAGGGGTATTATACATTCACATAGTACTTGGAGCGATGGCATTCATACTATAGAGCAAATGGCAAAGGCCGCTAAAGAGGCAGGTTATGAGTACTTAGTTATTAGCGACCATTCAAAATCGGCCTTCTATGCCAATGGTTTGGAAATAGAACGTATTGCAGCCCAACATAAAGAAATTGATGCCCTAAATAAAAAGCTAGCCCCCTTTGTTATTTTTAAAAGTATTGAGTCGGATATATTAAATGATGGTAGTTTAGATTACCCAGATGTAATACTGGAAAGCTTTGATATTGTCATTGCCTCTATACACTCTAATTTAAAAATGACAGAAGAAAAATCCATGATGCGTTTACTCAACGCTATCAATAACCCTTATACTAGTATACTAGGTCATCCTACAGGCCGTTTACTTTTAAGTAGAAAGGGATATCCAGTGAATCACGAAGCCCTTATAGAAGCCTGTGCTGAAAATAATGTGGTCATAGAATTAAATGCCCATCCTCGTCGTTTAGATATGGACTGGAGATATTTAAGCAATGCCATAGAAAAGGATGTGCTTATTTCAATTAATCCAGATGCCCATGCCATCGAAGGTTTTGCCGATTGCAAATATGGTGTACTAGTCGCTCAAAAAGCAGGACTGAATGCTGCACAAAACCTAAGTAGTTTTTCTTTACAAGAAATGATGGAATTTGTAGCCTTTCAACAGGCTAAGAGAAACTAGTATTAAAAACTAGGACCCGCTTTTTACATAAATAAAATAGTCACCTGGCATAAGCTCGAAACTTACTTGTTTATTAAATGCAAAGCTTAGCCCCGAGAAGGCATTTAAAAATTGCCCCTTTAAATAGTCATGCGCAAATTCTACTTTTTGTATTTGATGGGAAAAATTTAGAATTACAAGTATGATTTGCTTTTCAGATTTTTTATCAGGCTGCTCTTGATCATATCTTAAAAAAGCCATTACTTGATTAGAAATAGTGGGTAAATTAAAACTATCCCCCTCTGCTATAAAGGGATATTGTTTTCTTAATTGAATAAGTGTTTTATAAAAGCTAGCCAATTGAGGTGAATTTGTCCAATCAATTGGATCTTTATCAAAAAAAGCTAATCTTTTATAATTAGGTAATTCCTGCCCACTATATATTAAGGGGATTCCCTTCCACATAAATGTGAAAACAGCCCAGGCCTTTGCAGCCATGCCATACTTTTCATATTCTGTTCCGTTCCAAGTATTCTCATCATGATTAGAGGTGAAAAATAATTTATAAGCCCCTTTTGGATAATGCCCATAAGCATTTAGTTGATTATATATTTCATTTACCCCTAGCTCTTCTTTTGATAGCTTTTCTGTCTCATGCATCCAAGACCAAGCATAACTTGCATCAAACACAGAATGATATTCAATATCCTCGCATTCTGCTAACCAAAATAAAGGTTTTATGGTTTCACAGGCCTTTCTTGCTGCCCTCCAAAAATCTAAAGGCACTAAATGTGCCATATCGCATCTAAATCCATCTATATTAAATGTACGCACCCAATATTGCATGGCGCCTATTAAAGCAGCGCGCATATCATGGTTTTCATAATTTAAATCCACTACATCTTCCCAACCATTTCTTTCTGTAAAATTTCCATATTCATCTCTACTAAACCATTCGGGGTGTTGTTCCATCCATTCATGTTCTATCCCAGTATGATTTGCGACCCAATCAATAATAACTTTCATCTCATGCTTATGGGCTAATTGAATTAGTGAGATAAAATCTTGCTCATTACCAAACTCCGCATTTAATTTTGTATAACTACTGCATGCATAATAACTACCCAAACTTCCCTTACGCCCTTTCTCACTTATGGATGTGACTGGCATGAGCCATAAAACTTCTACACCCATTTCTTTTAATCTTGGAATATGCGCTTCGAATGCTTTAAAACTCCCTGCCTCTGTGTACTGTCTAAGATTTACCTCGTAAATAGTTTTATCCTTCACCCATTCTACCGTTTTAAAACTTGCATCCATTTTATTTCAATTTTTAAGCCATTTTTTATTAACTTGGTAAATACATGAGTAACCCGAAACCCAATTTAGAGCGCAAATTAAGTCTTTTACATGCAACTGCCATCAACATGATTGACATGGTGGGTATTGGTCCCTTTGTAGTATTAAGTGTGGTGGCACAAATTATGGGAGGCCCCTATTTTTTGTATGCTTGGATAGCAGGCGCCCTACTTTCTTATTTAGATGCGATGGTATGGAGTCAATTAGGTGCTGCTTTACCAAGAGCAGGAGGAAGTTTTCATTTTTTAAAAGAAGGCTATGGAGAAAAAGCAGGTTCTTTAATGAGCTTTTTATTTGTTTGGCAAACCATGATCCAAGCACCCCTTGTAATTGCTTCTGCAGCCATTGGTTTTTCCCAGTATGCAAATTACTTTTTTCATTTAAGTTTTATACAAGAAAAAGCAGTAAGTGGCCTAGTGGTTATATTAGTTATCCTATTACTGTACCGAAAAATTGAATCCATAGGAAAAATTTCAGTTTTTTTATGGGTAGGTGTTCTAGGCACTATGGCCTGGATAATTTTTGGAGGTATTGCACACGGTAATTTTTTAGAACCCATCAAACATGTCAATGAAGGTTTTACTCTGCAACATGGTTTTGTTGCAGCACTGGGTTTTGCCAGTGTAAAAACTATTTATAGTTATTTAGGTTACTATAATGTATGTCACTTAGGAGGGGAAATAAAAAACCCAAGTAAGAATATCCCAAGAAGTATGTTTATCTCTATTACAGGTATTGCCATTTTATATTTAGCCATGAATGTATCGGTGGCAAGTGTATTACCCTTTCAAACAATTGTGAATAGTAAATTTGTAGTAAGCGATTATATAAAGGCCCTTTATGGACCCACTGCGGGTGCTTTTGCAACTATATTAATATTAATGGTGGCCTTTGCTTCTTTATTCTCTGCCACCTTGGGGTATAGTAGAATTCCTTATGCTGCTGCACAGGATAGATCCTTTTTCCCTTTCTTTAAAGAACTTCATCCAAAATTACATTTTCCCCACCGTTCTTTATTAGTATTGGGATGTATTGCCTTTGTATTTAGTTTACTTTTCAGATTAAAAGAAGTCATTGATGGCATTTTAGCCATGCGTATATTAATTCAATTTATAGGGCAGGCATTTGGTTTATTATTATTATTTAAGAGAAAAGGAAAAGATTTTTTTCCTTGGAAAATGCCCTTTTATCCACTGCCTTTATTTTTAGCCATTATTATTTGGGGTGCTATCTTTTTTTCAACAGGAACAAAGATGATGCTTAGCGGCCTTACCGTAATAAGCCTTGGACTAATTGCTTATTTTATTGCTAAAAAATTTAAATGGATTGGCGCTGTAATTATAGAAGAAAGAAATAAAGATTAGAGTTATTTACTTCTTGTGCCAATACCACTTATAAGCAGCCCAATAATAAGACCAAGAATTAACCCAATTTTTACGTTCTTGATTATATAGCCTACCCCCAGGCCAATTATTAATAAAGTAAGTATACTCACATTACGTCTCATTATCTTGAATAAATTAATTTAATGTTTGGGAAGTGAAATTAGGTTGGCTAATAATTTATAAGCCCCAGGATTCCCCGCAGGCAATTGTCTAAACAAAACCAAACTCAAATATACCATATTGCCTTTGCCATAAGGAGCAATTAATAAACTACCCGTGGAAGGTGTCTCCCCTTTATCATTCATAGAAAGTGGTGCTTCAAAGTGATTATCTACATTCTCTGCCATATAAGTGCTTCTTTCTTGGATCCAATGCTCAAAATCCGATGGCTCTATTTTATTAGGATAATTTAAAACTGAATGTGCGGGCAAAACAAAATTAACAGGTGCATTTTCTTGGGTGACTCTTTTAGCTGAGTTTATAGTAAATGCATAAGGCCCTACTTTCACTTTACGAATTCCTACTTGATTGCTTTTTAAATATTGAACTATCAAATTACCTCCTTGTTCAATATAGGCATTCAGTATATCATTTTGGGTAGTCAAAAATTCATACATATTATAAGCTCTAATGCCCACCACAATAGCATCGAAAGTTTTTAATTTATTGAATTCAATATCACTTTCTTTTAATACAGTTACTTGATAGCCTAATTCAATAAGGGCTTCTGGCAACTTATCTCCAGCTCCATCAATATAACCTACTTTAGTACCCTTGGTTTTTACATTCAGTTCTACCAATTTAGTAGTAGCGGATGCGAAATAAGTAATGGTTGGAATATGATCGTACTGAATTGTTCTTTTATATAATTGATCTAAGGCAGTGGGTAAATTTTCATTAGCCGATTTCACTTCAACTTCCTGATGTACAGTACTTCCTATATGATTAATTTCTTGATAACCCAGTTTTACAGGTTTACCTGAATTTAGCAAAACTACTTCTTTGTCATATTTGATTTCACGCTGTGGAACTACTACAATGGGTTGAAATACATCTCCCTTAGTGGGGTCGACATACTTATATTGTATTGGCAGGTTAAAAGTAAAAGATTGTCCTTCAATAAATACCGAACAATTAGCGGTAAAAACAGGATCGTTTTCTGCTTTACCAATAAGCATTTGATCCTTCACTACAAACATACCTTCGGTTTTAGGTTCTACTAACCAATATGGCTGTGAAATAGCTTGTGTACCGGCTATTTTAAAAGAATATTCCCAACTAATATTTTGATTATTAACCAGGGCTTTACCAAAAATAGAATCTTTGCCAGGTAAAGAAATTTTTTCTAAAACTGCGCTAACATTTGACCTTTGATTGAATAAAAATTGTACTTGTAAATTAGTTCCTGGAAAAACTTCTTGCTGTTGTGAACTGGCTTCCATATAAATACCAGACGCGTCTTTAATAATAGACTGTAGTTCACTCAATTTATAATTTCTCCAAAGTGAAATTGGAAGTGCTGCAATTGATTTATATAAATTAACTAAAGCAGGTACCGACTTAGCTGGATTTTCAATTTCATAATGTTTTACAATATCATTGATAGCAATTTGAATACCTGGGGCTTGCAATCTATCCCAATTTGTATTTACTCCTTCCATAATATCTGTTTGGGGAATATCACCACCTGTGGTTTCAAAAAATTCAAAACTAGATCCTCTTCTTCTGGGCCTGCCTTCTCCTTGACTTTTATGCATGGTTCTTGCCTCCGCACCAATTTCACCATAACTTTTACCTACCGTAGCATTGTATCCCCCCACTTCTATATTCAACTGACTATTACTCGTAGTATTAACGGATCCAAAATTAAAAGTATTCCATAAAATTCTTTTAGCCTTCCATGGCTTCACACCAAACTTAAATTGTTCTGTAAATTTTGTACTATCGGCAGCTGCTAAATAAGCCTCATTGGCAATAATAGCGGAAGCTGAATGGTGGCCATGACCTGCTCTTGCATCTCTTGGGAAACGTGTAATAATTATATCGGGTTGAAACCTTCTTATTACCCAAACCGCGTCACTTAAAACTTGTTCATGATTCCAGATTGTTAAGGCTTCATCAGAGGATTTACTAAATCCAAATTCATAAGCTCTAGAAAAATATTGTTCAGCCCCATCTTGAACGCGGGCTGCTAATAATTCCTGTGTTCTAATTAATCCTAGTTCTACTCCTTGTTCTTTGCCAATTAAATTTTGGCCTCCATCACCTCTAGTTAAACTTAAATAAGCAGTTCTATACATTCTTTCTTTTGTTAAATAAGGAAGAAAACTATTATTCTCATCATCCGGATGAGCTGCTATATATAAAACACTACCTACTACCCCCATTTTTTTTATTTGGGTATAAATTTCGGCACTATTTTTTTGAGCATACGAAGAGGTATTGATTAAAAAACAAATTGAAATATATAGAACTATTTTAGGCATGATAATATTTAAATTTTATAACTCTTTATGTAAATAGTTTTATTTTCCGTTGAAAAAAATGGCATTGGCTAATATCATTTTTCCTGCTTCCCAGAAGTTTCTAAAAATTGGATCATCGGCCATATACACTAGTTTGCCAGCACCTATTTCTTTCACCCCTATTACTACCCCTTCTTGTAATGCGGCCTTTGCTTTTACACCAGCAAAACCTGTCATATAGCTGTCTTTTTTTAGAAGACCCACATTCCATGCATCATTACTTATTTCATATGAAACCATATCTTGTTTTAAATCAAAGAAAATTCCATTGGTTCCAAAACCAATTGGATGACTCGCATCAAGATATACTTTATAAATCGCACCAGGAATAGAGCTTTGTAAAGCGTCAACTACTTTGTCTCCATATTTACTTATTTTGTTAATATCTGTTTTATCATTTTTAGCAAGTTCTTTCATCTTAAAACCCCAGTCTGTATTAGCAGATAGTTGTTGAGCGGCTGTTTCCAAAGCAATTAATACGCCCCCTTTTCTTACAAAGGCTTGTAATTTTTCAGTTATAGGTTTAGAATTTAAATCCTTGTAGGCTCCTTCAGGGGCAATTATAACATCATACTTATTTATATCTATTCTGCTTATGAACGAATAATTCAGTTGCGTAATAGGATAATTTAATTGTTGTTCGAAATAACTCCAAACTTCTCCTGCAGCAAGTGCAGAGACATTTTCGCCTGTCAATAAACCCACTTTTGGGGCATGGTTAATTATTTTATCAGAAGGCGAACCAAAATCAGCGCCTGACTCTACCCAGCCAGAATTCACCGCTATAGCTTCTAATTGTAATTGATCACATACTTGTTTTGTTGCCGAAGACCAATTATCTAAATTGCTTGTTTTTAAAACAATCAAGGTGCCTGCCTCCATCTTTTTACCATTTACTACAAAGGCTTTTTCAGCATATCTTACTTTTATATCTTTTTGTAATAACTGTGCTAATGCTCTTGCCGATTTAAAAGAGTTATAAGGAATTACATAACCATATTCAGTAGAAGCCAATTCCACCTTTGGTGCATTAAAACCAGCCGTGACTGCTAATTTATCTTTACTTGCATAACCATGTACTCCATAAGCATAAGGTAAAGACCAAGTAGTAATATCATAGGTATTAGAATCATTCACTTGTGTAATGGGCTCTAATAAAACACGCGCTAGTACTCCATGTGCTTGTGCTGTGTTAACTGCTAATGTGTATCCTTCATTTACAAAATCACTTTCTTTTTTAGTAACATAATCATACCCCTTAAAACTTGCGCCCGCAGCTAAAGTACCGTATTGAATATTGTTTTTTTGAAGCAATCCCGCTAAAGCCTCTAAAGCATTTGCATTAGGCGCCGTCATTACAAAAGTTTTATATTCTGAAATAGTACCAGCCCTGCTATTATCATAATATTTTTTAAAAGCTAATAATAAATTTTCTCTATTCTGAGAACTAATTTCAATAGTTGATAAGCCTGTAGTAAAATGATGCTTAGCTCTATTCACTAATGTAACAGTATCCAAAGAATTATCAATTACCCCTAACCCAGCACCAATGCCTCCTTTTTCATATGTCATACCAATTGCACCGTTGTACATAGGATAAGAATCTCCATAGGAAGGGTATAACATATCAAATCTTTCTTTGGTAAAAAACAACCAGTTATTTTGATCAAAATACTTAGCATTGTTTTTACCAATTTTTATTTGAAAATCCTTTTGCCAACTAGTAATGGCATCATGTATGGGTTCTGATGTAGGTGTAAAGAAATAGGGTTGGTTATAACTTTGCTCATGAAAATCTACAACTACTTGAGGATACCACTGTTGATATAAAGCCACTCTTTGTCTACTTTCAATTTGAGTTTGCCAAGCCCAATCACGATTCAAATCAAAATTATAATGATTCGTTCTTCCAGCAGGCCAAGGCTCCATATGCTCTCGTGCCTGAGGATCTACATTCATAGAAATACCCACTGCATTATTATACCAATTCACATATCTATCTCTTCCATCTGGATTAATACAAGGGTCTATCATTACAATGGTATTTTTTAACCACTCTTTTGTTTTATTATTGGAAGGATCTACCAATGCAAATAAAGTTAACATAGCGGCTTCTGAAGAGGAAGGTTCATTACCATGTACATTATAATTTAACCAAACAATACCAGGTTGGTTTAAATCCTCCACACTTCCATCTACTAAGCCAGTATTATGTTTTCTTATTTTCTCTAATTGGGCTATATTTTCAGGAAGGCCAATGGCTGCCACTAATAAATCGCGACCTTCATTGGTTTTTCCATAATTAATTATTTTAACTCTATCAGGTACTGCTTGTGCAACTGTATTAAAATAGGATACAATATTATGGTGTCTTGTAAATCGAGTACCCACAGTATAGCCAAGGTAAGAAGCAGGACTAGGCACCACCTGTGCTCGCATAGTGAATACAAAACAAAATAGACAAATTAGTACTAATTGGAATTTAAAAATTTTCATTTTTTTTGCTTAAATTTTATAGGATAAAGGGCTTGTTTATACCCCCTAAAAATAAGGAAGTTTAGTCTTAAAATGGGGCTATATAAGTATAGTTTTACACAAATGGTAGGCGCTAGTTTGTTGAATACTAAATATTTAAGTAATTTACTAGCTCAATTGAAACCCTATGAAAAAAATCTTATTTTTTGCCCTAGTTCTTTCAGGTAAATTAATGGCTCAACCTTTTTTAAGAGCACATCCTCATATTAATCCTTATCAATATGAAGTGGTAAAAGAAAAGTCATTTGACAATGGAGCCGTTACTTCAGCACATCCACTCGCTAGTATGGTTGGCGCTGCAATGATGCAAGAGGGAGGTAATGCTTTTGATGCAGCTATTGCCACTCAATTATGCTTAGCCGTAGTATTTCCGGGGGCTGGTAATATTGGTGGTGGAGGTTTTATGTTAGCAAGAAAAGTAAATGGAGAATTAATTGGAATAGATTATCGTGAAGCAGCACCGGCAAGTGCAAGTAGAGATATGTATTTAGATGCACAAGGGAATCCTATTGCTGAAAAATCGACAAGAGGTGCTTCTGCATCAGGTATTCCAGGAAGTATTGCAGGTATGATAAGCACGCATGCTTACGCAAAGTTACCTTTTGCAAAATTGATAGAACCCGCTATTGAGTTTGCTGAATTTGGATATGTAATTTCAGAAAGGGAGGCAAAGGGTTTAAATGCAGACCGTGCTAATTTTTTAAAGCATAGTTCTGCACCAAGTGCTTTTACTCAAAAAGAAGTTTGGAAACCTGGTGATACACTTATTCAATTAGAACTTGCTGCAACATTGAAACGTATTCAAGCTAAAGGATTAGCAGGTTTTTATGAAGGGGCTACTGCTGAATATATTGTAAAAGAAATGCAACATAGTGGGGGCTATATTAGCTTAGAAGATTTAAAAAACTACAAACCTAAATTTAGAAAACCTTTAGAGTTTGATTATAGAGGCCATCATGTAATAAGTTTTGCCCCTCCTTCTAGTGGTGGAATCTTAATTGCACAAATGATGCAAATGATTGCACCTTTTAATGTAGAAAAAATGGGATTGAATACACTTGCTTCAGTAAACTTAATGGTAGAGGCGCAAAGAAGAGCTTATGCAGATCGTGCAGAACATATGGGCGATCCTGATTACTGGAAAGTACCCACCAAAACTTTAATAAGTAATAGTTATGCGCAAGCAAGAATGAGCGATTATAAAGAGGGTGTTGCAGGATCTAGTAAAATTACAGTAGCTGGACAGGCACATGAAAGTGAACAAACCACTCATTTTAGTGTCATTGATAAAGAAGGAAATATGGTTGCTATTACCACCACCTTGAATGATACTTATGGCAATAAAACCATTGTAGCGGGTGCAGGCTTTTTATTAAATAATGAAATGGACGATTTTAGTGTAAAACCAGGTGTTCCCAATATGTATGGGGCCTTGGGAGGAGAAGCCAATTCAATACAACCAGGCAAAAGAATGTTAAGTTCTATGACACCTACCCTTGTCACTGTTAAAGGCAAGCCTTATATAAGCATTGGAACACCAGGTGGAACTACTATCCCCAATCAAGTTTATGAAGGTTTGGTTAATATAATCGACCATAAAATGACTATCAAACAAGCTATTGATGCCACAAGATTCCATCATCAATGGATTCCTGATGTAGTTGCTTTAGAATCTGATTTTCCAGAGGATATTGAAGCTGGATTAAAAAATTTGGGCTACAAAACTATCAGAAGAGGTAAGTTTGGTAGAATGGATGGAATTCTTATTTCAAGTGATGGCAAACGAATGGCTGCTGGAGATAAAAGAGGTGATGATAGCGTAGCTGGCTATTAATTTTTGTATTTTTACAAAAACCCCTTCATTGCTAAATAAGAAATTTACCATACTTAGAATTATTGCCGCAGCGGTAGTAGGTATATTCTTATTTACCTATCTATTATTCTTATTGCCCTGGGTACAAAATACAGTGGCACATCGTATTGCCTCTTCTTTTAGCAAAACGATTGGAGCCCCAGTTGAATTAGGACAAGTTCGCTTTTCATTGTTCGATAAATTAGATGTACAAGACATACTCATTCGAGATGAAAAAAAGGACACCCTTCTGTATACCGAATCTTTAAAAATAAGATTAAGCGATTTATACTTCTCCAATAATGCACCAATTATAAAATATTTAGGCCTAGTCAATACAAAATTGTATTTGCATCGTAAAACCGAAAAATGGAATTACCAATTTCTTCTTGATCAATTCAATAAAACCTCAGACAGTACTCAGAAATCTACTGAATTTGATTTTAAAAAAATAGATTTCTCAAATTTGCAATTTATTAGCGATGATGAGTGGATGGGTAATAAAACTATTTTTTCTTCTCATAATATACTAGTGAATATAAAATCAATAAAGGGGAAGAATATTAATATAGATCAAATCATTGCCAATAAGCCCTATTATCTTATTCAAAATAAACTAGGCCTCAACCCTATTAAAACTGTTGCAAAAGCTAGTTTAAGAAAAAAAGATGAACTTTATTTTAATAATAGTCATCTACAAATTTTTGCAAACGAAATACAGGTCATCAACGGAAAAATGTGGATTGAAAATGGATTCAATAAACCCACACCGTTTTTTGATGGCGAACATATTCGCATGAGGGATATTAATGCCAATATTTATAAGGCAAATTTTATAGAAGATACCATTAAGGCTACTATTAGTTTACAGTTAAAAGAACAATCTGGATTTGAAATAAAAAAAC
>RFVO01000054.1 GCA_009928005.1 Chitinophagia bacterium
TACTTAATCTATTATTTTCCTTTATTGCTTTTTCTATTGCCTATAGTATGGCACTTTTAACAGGTCTTCAAATTATTCAACAAGCTGTATTCATTGCTTTTCTTATTCAATGGATTTTATTTATACCTGCTTTTTATTTTCAAACAGAAAAGTTTTACGACCTAACGGGAAGTGTAACCTATATTACCATTGTCAGTTATGTAAGCTTTCAAAGCTATATTTTAATGGATGTCAATATTGGAAGCATCCTACTAGCTTCTTGTATTATACTTTGGGCAATTCGTTTAGGTAGTTTCTTATTTACTAGAATTCATAAAGCAGGAGAAGATAAAAGGTTTAAACACATTAAACCCTCGCCAACAAGGTTCTTCATGACATGGACTTTGCAAGGAATGTGGGTTTCTATATGTTCAATGTGTGCCTTAACAGCCATTGCAAGTAAAAATGGGGTAATACATAATGGTTATTTTTATGGTGGTATGGCTGTCTTTATTTTTGGATTAATAGTGGAGATAATCGCCGATTGGCAAAAGTCTACATTTCGTAAAAATCATGAAAATAAGGATCAATTTATCAGTCATGGGCTCTGGTCATACTCAAGACACCCAAATTACTTTGGTGAGATTACATTATGGTTGGGCATTTCTATTATGTCCTTTTCTTCATTATCAGGTTGGCAGTATATCACTTTAATCTCTCCTCTATTTACATATTTGTTACTTGTTTATGTTAGTGGTGTTAGAATTTTAGAAATCTCAGGAATGGAGAAGTGGGGGCATTTAGAGAACTATCAAAAATATATAAACAAAACGCCTTCTTTATTTCCATTTTCTAATTTATTTAAAAATAAATAAAACTCATTTAAAGATGCAAATAAAAATTATAAAACAAATACTGTTCTTTTTTCTAATTTTCTTCTACCTTTTTGCAGGGTATAATCACTTTGCTAATCCTTCTTTTTATTTTCCAATCATACCGCCTTATTTAGCTGCTTGGGCTAATCAGATAAATATAATTTCTGGTCTAGCTGAAATAATATTAGCACTACTATTAATACCCAAAACTACTCGCGCAATAGCTGTAAAGGGTATTATAATTTTGTTAATTGTATTTATACCAACACATATTTATTTTATTCAAAAAGGAACTTTTACTTTAGGATCATTCACAATTACACCAATATTATCCTATGTGCGTTTATTTATAGGACAACCTATTTTAATATTGTGGGTATGGTGGTCAAGTAAATTTTAGAGTAGACTCATATTTAACTTAAAAATCTTTTCTGGTTCTCATTTGTAGGAAGCATGCATGTTACTTTTTTGCCAAATAATGAGTATCTATTTTTTGCAATGAGGTTATACATACCATCTCTTAAAAATTTAGGCAGAAAGCTAGTATATTTGAAAATATGTGGCCAGCCTTTAATTTGTTTTGCAATTTCAATAATGGCGTCTGATTTATAAAATACAATCCCATTTTTTATAAAGACTACCGATTCACTTTCGTCCATAAGATTATATTGACGTATAATATTTTCACCAGCATTTGTTTGACATGCAGCAAATTTTAAGTTATTATTTTTATCGTACTTAATTAAAAATGAAACTGTATGGGTGCATAAATTACATACACCATCAAATAATATAACATTCATTATGCTATTGGTTTATTCTTTGTATTTCTTAAACTATATAAATAGAAAGATATAATAGAGAATAAAAAACCAATCAAAATAATGATGTAATTCATGGGTTTATCTATAGTTAAAGACATTCTTATTAGAATGGTTGTAATAATAAAACTTGCGTTTCTGAAAATTGTAAAAAAGGAAAAATGATAAGTGAAGGATATTAATAGTAGAAGTACGTCTACAAATATCATAATTGAAAAGAAATCTGCATAAAATACAGTATTCGGATTGGGGTAGTTTTGATTTAATTTTAAAGCCTCCCACATGGCAGTACCCCAAACATAAAAACTACTAATACTAAGTAAAAATAAAATTAAAATCATACTTAGTGATACTAATTTTTTTATATTGATAAAATTAGTTAGCTCATTAATAATATCTGATTTTCGATTACTTTGATAAATTTTATAGTACAAAATAGTAAGGCTTAACATAATTAAGGATGCCAATAAGTCATATAGTAAACTAATAAATTCAGGGTTATTAATATTAATTAAATTTCTTAAGTCAAGGTCTGCTATATCATGAAAAAAACTTCTCAAAGTTATTAGGGTAATGACTTCAAATTGCTTACCCACAAATTCAGAAATTGATTTTGGAATGATAATAACAAGCAGAAATACTTCGTAAAACAATATAAAACTAAAAGGAGTATATATGGCCTTTAAATAGCTGTGCTGAAGACTTTTAAAATATAAAAAGTTATTTCCTAAAAAGATGATAAATAAATGAACAAGAAAAGCAAATACTGCTATACGGAGAATGGATAACTCTACTTTTCTAACATTATTAGTATTGAAATATTTATCAAAATAATTACCAGTTTTTTGTAATAAATATTTCATGCTACATTATTTTGCTTTTATCTTTCGCCTCTAAATTTATTTAACGCTAGTATAAAGGCTATCCCAAATAAAAGGGTAATGAAGGCAGCAAAATAGGGTATAATTTCAATCATTTTTGATTATTTATTAATTTTAAAAGTATAGCGAACCCTAAAATTGAGGGTACCCATAAACCAATAAAAATACCTGCTTCTTTTTCTCCTTTAAACCATAAATATTCCGAGAATATTAATGACAAGAAGGCTGATACTAGCATAAGTATATCAGATAATGTGAACTTTTTAAACATATTTATTTATTTGGTGTATTGTAGATTAATGTAATGTATAATTTTTAGTTAACAATTTCTAAATTAATTAATAAGTTAGATAATTGATCAGTATCAATCTCATTTGAATTTTATCAAGAGATTATTTGCATATATTTAACAATTTTGTTTATTTAGATGCTCAAAATATGACCTAAATCTTACACAATTGACATATTTTATATACGAATAGTATTGAAGATTATATACGAATAGTATTGAAGACTAGATCTTCTAAATATTTTATAATTTCTTTTTCATCCTTAGACTTTGAAAAATCCGTAAGGGAAGGCAGATGGTTCATGAAAAAGTTCTGTAGATGTGCCATTTCAATGATAGTAGAGGCCAATGAATGTGGATATTTATATTTTGGATTATATTCTAAAATTATTTCACCAATAGCATTGCATAAATCTTTATAGGGTTTAAAAAATTGTTGCTTATTATCTTTACCAACATGGTTTGTTAAATAGGCTTTAGAGCCTTCTGCTATGAGTATTTGATGTAATTTAGATTCATCTACATGTCCTGTAGTAATATCGTCTTCTACATTAGTAGATAAAAGTGTAATCACTTTTTTTAATTTTACGGTAGGGTCTTTAATATTATTGGTTTGATAGTTCAATTGAAATTGTATCCAGCCCCAATACCATGAAATAATATAAACTAATAGTTTATGCTTATTTTCAAAATATCTGTAAACACCAGCTTCAGTAGTTCCAATAGATTCTGCTAATTTTTTAAATGTAAATGCTTCAAAACCATTATTATGTATTAATTGAATACTGTGTTTGATTATATTCTTACCTAATTCCGACTGTTCCGGGTCCCTTAAAAATAGGGAAGGGTTCATTTTTATTTGTAATTCTAGCTTCATTTTAGTGGGTCAGCCCCTTTTTTTTACAAAAATAGTTAAAATATTTACAATTATTTATGATAGTAATACTATTATTTAAAATAATATTACTATTTTTGTGCTATAAATTTAAAATTATGAGTCAAATGAACATTTTTAAGCATTTAAAAAATGACCTACCTGCAAGTATTGTCGTGTTTTTTGTAGCAGTTCCTCTATGTTTAGGGATTGCCTTGGCTTCTGGCGCTCCTTTGTTTGCCGGAATCATAGCAGGTATAGTGGGTGGTATAGTTGTAGGAATGGCGAGTGGGTCTCCTTTAGGGGTAAGTGGGCCAGCTGCAGGTTTAGCCGTTATTGTATTAACGTCTATTGCCAGTTTGGGTGGTTCCTACCAAGCTTTTTTAACAGCCGTTGTTTTAGCAGGTATTATTCAGTTGGCATTAGGATATGCTAAAGCTGGATTTATTGCTTATTTTTTCCCAAGCTCAGTTATTAAAGGTATGCTTACAGGTATTGGGTTATTAATTATATTGAAACAAATACCGCATGCATTAGGTTGGGACAGGGATGTGGAAGGTGATGATGCTTTTTTACAAGCAGATGGTCAAAATACTTTTTCTGAAATAATGAGAGCCTTTGAATATATAACACCAGGAGCATTATTAATTGCAGGTGTATCACTTGCAATATTAATTTTATGGGATACAGTACTAACTAAAAAACATAAAATATTCCAACTTATTCAAGGTCCAATAGTGGTGGTTATATTAGGTATACTATTCAACCTTGCTTATATTAATGGAATTTTACCGTTTAGTTTGAATGAAAAACAAATTGTATCTGTTCCAGTGCCTAATTCTATGTCAGATTTTTTCGGCCAATTTACATTACCTGATTTTTCAGCAATAAGTAATTTTGAAGTTTGGAAAATTGCGATTGTACTAGCAATAGTAGCAAGTTTAGAAACTTTATTATGTGTAGAAGCTACAGATAAATTGGATCCAGATAAAAGAGTTACGCCTACTAATAGAGAATTAAAAGCACAAGGCTTGGGTAATATTGTTTCTGGATTAATTGGAGGTTTGCCTGTGACTCAAGTGATTGTAAGAAGTTCAGCTAATATTAATTTCGGAGGAAAAACTAAATTATCTACAATTTTACATGGGGTTTTCTTATTAATTAGTGCCATATTTATAGCAAGCTTATTAAATCTAATTCCATTAGCATCCTTGGCTGCCATATTATTCATGGTGGGTTATAAGTTAGCAAAACCAGATCTTTTCAAACAAATGTATAAATTGGGTTGGGAACAATTTATTCCATTTACTGCAACTGTTGTAGCCATTATTGCAACAGATTTATTAAAAGGCATTACAATTGGAATTTTATTTGGTATATTTTATACACTAAGACATAGCTACAGAAATTCACATCATGTAAAGGATAATGTAAGTGATCAAAATGGAAAAACTGTCCATCACATGGTACTTGCTGAAGAAGTTTCTTTTTTCAATAAAGCAAGTTTATTAAACACTTTTGAATCAATCCCTGCTAATAGTAAAGTAATCATTGATTGCACTAATTCTAAATCAATTGCTTATGATGTAATTGAAATTATTAAAGATTTTGAATTAAACGCAAAAACAAAATCAATAGAAGTAGAGAAAATAAATTTTAAGCCATAATATGTCAATAAATAAACGGTTTATTTTACTGGCGGGGCTTTTGGGTGTGATACATTTATCTGTGATGGGTCAATCCAATGATTTAGGAACTTGGATTATTTATTTTGGGAATCAAAAAATAAATGATAAGTGGAATATACAATCCGATTTTCAATATCGTGATTATCGTTTTTTGAGTCAAAGAAATCAATTACTAGCAAGGGCAGGCATTGGTTATAATCTAAAACAGAATAATCATAATATACTTTTAGGCTATGCTTATATCGCTACAGATATTTATGATCAATACAATATTAGTAACGGCACTAAAGTCGAAAATAGAGTTTATCAACAGTATTTATATAAAAATAATATAGGTACAAATTCTTTAACGCATCGCTTCCGCATAGAAGAACGCTTCTTTCCCAATGAATTTGGCTTAAGAGGGAGGTATTTTATTTCGTTATTAAAACCTTTATCAAAAACAAATGGCGGCGGAAGCAAAACATACTTGTCTTTATATAATGAATTATTTGTTGATATTAAAGGCGCTCAATTTGATCGAAACAGAATTTATACCGGTATAGGTTTTGGAATTAATGAGTCGTTAAGAGTTGAGACGGGCTATATGATTCAGGCGCAGAAAAATATTACTAGAGGCCAACTTCAATTTATTTTATTTAACAACCTGCCTTTTAAAAAACAAAATCAAAAAAAAGTATAATTCAAAAAAATTAAAATTATTAATATGAAAACATTAACTAAAGAAATGCAAAATGCCATAACACCTTCTATGGCGCTGAATTTATTAAAAGAAGGTAATAAACGCTTTGTAAATAATTTAAAAATAAATAGAAACTTATTACAACAAGCTAATGAGACATCAGATGGTCAACATCCGTTTGCAGTAATCCTAAGTTGCATTGATAGTAGAACTTCTGCTGAATTAATTTTTGACCAAGGCTTAGGAGATGTTTTTAGTGTTAGAATTGCGGGCAATATTGTCAATGAGGATATCTTGGGAAGTATGGAATTTGGCTGTAAGGTAGCTGGTGCAAAAATTATTGTGGTATTAGGGCATACAAAATGTGGAGCCATAAAGGGTGCTTGTGATAATGTTGAATTAGGTAATTTAACAAGTCTTATTTCTAAAATTAAACCTGCGGTAGACCAAGAAATGTCTACCACTCAAAATAGAAATTCAGGTAATGCTCACTTTGTAGAAAATGTGGCTGAATTAAATGTGAGTTTGTCAGTAAAAAATATTTTACTGCATAGCCCCATTATTGCTGAAATGGTAAAAAACAATGAAATAGGAATTGTAGGAGGTGTACATGATATTAGCACTGGAGAAGTTAAGTTTTTTGAATAGCGTCTTTTAGCCATATGTTGAGTAGCCACAAACAATAAGGACCTGCATTAAATTGTAGGTCCTTTGTTATTTTTTCCTGAAATTTGCATCAATGGAGAGAATAAATATTGATAGAGTTATAGAAATGGCCTGGGAAGATCGTACTCCTTTTGAGGCCATCACTTTTCAATTTGGTTTATCTGAAGCAGATACCATTAAACTAATGCGTTCCGAACTAAAGCGAAATAGTTTTAATCTTTGGCGTAAAAGAGTTAATAGTGGAGTGAGTCAGAAACATGCCATGAAAAGAACTGCCGATATTAAAAGGTTTAAATGTTCAAGGCAAAAAGCTATTTCAATGAATAAGATAAGCAAAAGATAATCTTATTAAGGTGCAAACTTCTTTATTAAATTTCTTAATTTATTAACATTTACTATTGTAAAATTCCTTAAATTCATATAAAAAGGATATGCCACTTGCCCCCAAATCAAGTGCTTTAGGTTTAACTACTTATAAGGGTAGTTGGTCACCACAGTTAACTAAACATTTGCTGAATCGCACTATGTTTGGCGCCAAAGCATCTGATATTGATTACTTTACTTCTAAGGGTTTATTGGCAAGCATTGATGAATTGTTGAATGTTCAAACAATTTCCATTCCACCTCCACTTAACGATTATAATTCTACCGCTTTTACAGACCCCAATGTGTTAGCGGGTAAAACTTGGGTAAATGATGTATCTACCGATGGCACCATTAATAGCTATCGCCGCAGTACGTATAAGAAATGGTTGATGAGCGTTTGGGTAGGCCAGGAAAGAAATATTCGTGAAAAACTAACCCTTTTTTGGAGCAACCATTTTAGTACAGAAGCAGATACGGTGGTTTATGGTTCCATGGTATATAATCATCATCAGATACTAAGAAATAATTGTGTAGGCAATTTTAAACAAATAGTTCGTGCTGTCACTACAGACCCTGGCATGTTAAGATATTTAAATGGCTATCTAAGTACTAAAACCGCACCAGATGAAAATTATGGGAGAGAGTTACAAGAATTGTTTACGGTTGGAAAAGAGGGGGGAGCTAAATATAGTGAAGAGGATGTAAAAAATGCTGCCAAAGTTTTAACGGGTTGGAAAATTGATACCAATTTTATTACAATATTTGACAGCACAAGGCATGATACCACCAATAAAACCTTTTCTTCTTTTTATAACAATACTATTATTACCGGGAAAACAGCTGCAAATGGTGCTTTAGAAACAGACGAGTTGTTGACTATGATTTTTCAAAAACCTGAAGTAGCAAAATTTATATGCCGAAAAATTTATAGGTATTTTGTCTATTATAATATTGATGATGTTGTAGAAAAAAATATAATTACTCCACTAGCCAATGCTTTTATTGCTAATAATTTTGAAATTAAGCCAGTATTAAAATTACTTTTTTCCAGTGAACATTTTTATGATGCATTGTATATTGGATGTCAAATAAAAAGCCCTACAGACCATGTTATTTCTTTTCTAAGGCAATATGAAATTACATTTCCGCATGCAGTGACCGATTATGCCGATGCCTATTATTTGTATAATTATATGGTCAATCAACTAACTAGTATGGGGCAGAACCCTGTTGACCCTCCTAATGTTTCAGGCTGGCCAGCCTATTATCAGGCTCCAGAATATAATGAGCTATGGATTAATGCAGATACCCTGCCCAAGCGTAATAAGTTTACAGATTTAATGATAGAAACCGGCTATACTAGAAACGGAAAAAAAATTATTGTAAATACAGTACAGTTTGCAAAAACGGTTTGTTCAAATCCTTCTGATCCCAATATATTAATAGATAGTCTTTTTTCATTTTTAATTTCAACTGATATATCAGTTGCTTTAAAACTAAGTTTAAAAACTCAAATTTTATTAACAGGCCAAGCATCGGATTACTATTGGACGGAAGCTTGGAATACCTATAATACTAACCCTACTACTATCAACTATAACATTGTCAATACCAGGCTCAAGGCTTTATTAAAGTATATTATGAATTTGCCAGACTATCAATTACAATAAAATGGAAAGGAGAAAATTTATAAGAAATAGTTTAGCCTTAGTGGCACCCACTATGATTAGTGGTAATCCTATAAATATTTTACAGGACCATCCTTTATTAAATACAGCCCTTCTTTCCACTTCTAACACAGACAAAGTGCTTGTTATTGTTCAATTGAATGGAGGAAATGATGGATTGAATACAGTTATCCCCTTAAGTGCTTATGATAATTATTATAATGCTCGAACTAATATAGCTTTACCAGAAAATAAGGTTTTAAAATTAGTAGGAAATAATGCAACAGGTATTCATCCCTCAATGACTGCCTTTCAAAATTTATTTACGGAAGGCAAGTTAAATATTGTGCAATCGGTGGGGTATCCTCAGCCAAGTTTTTCTCATTTTAGAGCTACTGATATTTGGATGTCTGGTTCAGACAGTGATCAGTATTTAAATACAGGTTGGGCAGGTCGTTATCTAAATTATCAATACCCCAACTATCCCGATGCCTATCCAAATAGCACCAACCCAGATCCTATCGCTATTCAAATTGGTTCTTTAGCAACCCTTACTTGCCAAGGGCCAGCGGTTAATATGGCATTGAGTATTTCTGATCCAAGTTCTTTTTATAATTTAATTGAGGGAACAGATTCAACGGTGGCCAACACCAATGCTGGCTATGAACTTAGCTTTTTGAGAACTATTGCCAAGCAGACCAACCAGTACACCGTAAGAATTAAACAAGCTTCTGATAGTGTTACACAGCAGGTAACTTATCCAAATAATAGCTTAGCTGCTCAATTAAAAATTGTTGCTAGATTAATTAAAGGGGGTTTGCAAACTAAAGTATATATGGTTAATTATGGTGGCTTTGATACCCATTCAGGACAAGTGGTTACCACTGATACTACTACAGGCACGCATGCTAATTTATTAAAAGTACTATCGGATGCTATAGCAGCATTTCAGTCAGATATGTCGGGCTTAGCAATTGAAGATCGTGTTATTGGTATGACTTATTCAGAATTTGGAAGAAGAATAAAATCAAATGCAAGTGGTGGTACCGACCATGGGTCTGCCGCTCCTTTATTTTTATTTGGTAAAAATGTAAGAGGGGGTGTTTTTGGAGATAATCCAAGTATTCCAACTGCGGCAACTTCCAATGACAATGTTCCTTACCAATTCGATTTCAGATCGGTGTACAATACAATTTTACAAAACTGGTTTTGTGTTTCATCGACTGCCGAAATTGAAATTATGTTAAAACAGTTTCCAACCATCCCCTTGATAAATTCAAGTGTATGTGGTATCAATGATAAAAATTCAATTTTTGCTAAAGAATCACTTATATATAACTACCCAAATCCTTTTACCAACATGACCAAGATTGAGTTTAAAACCAATGGCGGTCAAACTTCATTGCAATTATTAAATGGGGAAGGGACTGTGATACAAATATTAGTAGAAGCGAATTATAGTTTTGCTGGAACCAATAGTTATAATTTATATGGGGCAAGCTTGTCGCCTGGTGTCTATTATATTAGAATGCAAAATGTAGATAAAACATTTATGAAGGCCATTGTTAAAATGTAAAATCAAATTCTTTTGAATTTTATTTAATGCGTGCATTTTTCTTACACCCATCGCTACAATACTTCACTTCTTGCCAAGTCTTTTCCCATTTTTTTCTCCAATTAAAGGGCCTATTACAATGCAGACATATTTTAGAAGGGAGGTTTGCCTTTTTAATAGTTTTTTGTTTGCTATTTTTCATGAGTGCATTTGTCTAAAAGTTAAATTAATTCTTGGAGTTGCAATTTTTTTTGATTTAGGCATGCTATGAAGCCAATGTTTTTGAAAACTACCTAGCATTTCAAAAAGTGATCCACTTTCAAGTAATATAGAATGCGTCTCCTTATTTGCTTTGTGTTTTATGGCAAATTTTCTTTCTGCGCCAAAGCTTAAAGAAGCTATAGAACTATTGGGAACAATTTCTTTTTCATTATCACTATGCCAACCCATTCCTTCTTCTCCATCATGGTACAAATTCAATAAACAAGCATTGTAATTTCTTCCAGTCTGAGATGTTGCTAGTTGCTTTATTTCCATAAGTAAGGGCGTCCATCTCAATGCTTGCTTTGTTTTATTTGAGTAGGTGTAATTCATTAGACTATCTCCGTAGAATGCTACCTTTCTTTTTGTTGTTATTTCCTTGCCAAACATGACCAATTTTTCATTGGTCCATTCTATTTTGTTTAGGAGTTCATTAAAATATTTATGCTTTTGTTCAGCGTTTACAATAATTCCGTAATAATGTGCTTGTCCATCCTGGTTTATGATATTTGGAAAATTTATGATCATTCTATTTTATCATCTGATGGTTTTCAAAATTATATTTTCCTTTGTGCCTCAAAACAAATTTAGATCAAATTGGTTTATTAAAATCTTTACAAATAGGGCTTACTTGTGTAAGCCTACCTTGGAAGGCCGCCGTTTTTACATTTGGTAGAGAGGACTTGATTTCAGATATGTTCACCCAAATTTTAAATAAAATTTAAGCCGAGCATCCCGATAAAGTATCCATTTTTAAGTATTATATAGAGAGACATATTGAGGTAGATGGCGGTCATCATATTGAACTAGCTATTCAAATGGTCTCAGAAATATGTGGAAATGATAAAACTAAATGGGAGGAGGCTACGAAAGCAGCTGTAGATTCTTTAAAAATTCGAACATTATTATGGAATGCGGTTTGCTCAAATAAAATTGTTTAATTTATACTCAAAAAAATTAAACAAAAGGCTAAACAAAGCTAAATATTTTTATTTTTTTTATATTTTTTAACAAGTTTTCTAATTTTTTATTTCTAACTTTTGTTTGGTTTAAAAAAACAACGAATGTTTTGCTATTGCTTTGCAATACATAATTAAGCTTATGTATTGACAGCCGGAACGAATCGTAGAGAGTTGTGAATTAACTTGTTCACCAAAACTCAAACATATGGATTTATTTCTTCTTGATGCCTCAATGGCGATCGCAAAGACCGATTATGTGTCTTTCACTTTCTTCATTGGCACTATGGCTATGATGGCCGCGGCTGTATTTTTCTTCTTAGAATTGAACAACACTAGTAAAGAATGGAGAACCTCTGTACTTGTTTCAGGGTTAATCACCTTTATTGCAGCTGTTCACTACTACTACATGCGTGGTTATTTTTTAGAGACGCATGAAAGTCCAACCTTTTTCCGTTACGTAGACTGGTTATTAACTGTGCCTTTAATGTGTGTTGAATTCTATTTAATCACAAAAAAAGCTGGTGGTACAACAAGTTTATTATGGAAAATGATTTTAGCTTCTGTTGTAATGTTAGTTACAGGTTATTGGGGTGAGGCAGTTGCCCCAGCTCAAGCTACATTATGGGGAACTATAAGTGCTATCGCTTACTTCTATATTGTATATGAAGTATGGATGGGAGATGTTAAAAAATTAGCAACTGGCGCTGGTACTGCAGTAGCATCTGCAAATGCAGCATTAGGTTGGTTCGTTTTAGTGGGATGGGCTATTTATCCTTTAGGATATTTAATCGGAACCGCTGATGGACAATGGTATGCTAGTTTCAAAAATATTGGAATTGACATGAACATCATCTACAACATTGGTGATGCTGTCAACAAAATAGGTTTTGGTTTGGTTATTTATAGCTTAAGTAGAAAAGCTGCTTAATATATTAGAATAACTTTTAAGGGGCAAGTTGGTTACTTGCCCCTTTTTTTATTTAATTTACATTCATGCAAATAAAACTACGCCTCTACTTAATATTATTTGCCTTCTTTTTATTTCTCATTGATTCTGTTTTTGTTTTAAATAACAGTACTCAAATTTCCTTCTTAATTATTGTACTTATTCTTTTTGGGGTTCCCCATGGAGCCCTGGACTTATACATTGACCAACATTTACATAAGTCAGAGACTGTCTCTTATA
>RFVO01000055.1 GCA_009928005.1 Chitinophagia bacterium
ATAACAAGGATTAAATACGCACATATGTGCATTACTTTAAATGATAACATTGGCGTAATCATTAGGTAAACATTTGATAAAATTAACCTAAAACTTTAAAGCAAATAAATAACAATAGGATAAACAAAAACCAATAACTATGGCAATAAATTTTAAACTTGCTTTAGTTAATTAAGATTGCTTCAAGGTTGAAATCATGGCTATAGGGTCGGCGGCTTTAAATACAGTCGTTCCTGCCACTAGTACATCGGCGCCTGCCTTTTTTAGGGCTGCAGCATTGTTGGCGTCTACGCCTCCATCTATTTCAATGAGGGTCGAAGCACCTGCGTTGGTAATGATATTTTTCAAGGCTAGTACTTTCTCATAAGTAGTTTCAATAAATTTCTGCCCACCAAAGCCAGGGTATACACTCATTACACAAACTAAGTCTATCTCTTTTATTAAAGGAGCCAACACAGCTGCATCGGTATTGGGATTAATAGCCACTCCTGCCTTCATACCTTCTGCTTTAATTTTTGTAATTGTGTTAGCAAGTTCAGGACATGCTTCATAATGTACAGTTAAGATATCGGCTCCTGCTTTTTTAAAGGCAGAAATATAATTTTCAGGAGAGACAATCATTAAGTGAACATCGCAAACCTTGGTAGTAGCCTTTCTTATTTGTTCAATGATGGGAAGGCCAAAACTAATATTAGGAACAAAGCTTCCATCCATTACATCTAAATGAAACCACTCAGCTTCGCTCTTATTAAGCATAGAACAGGCATTGCCTAATTCTAAGAAGTTAGCAGCTAAAAGGGAAGGGGCGATGATAGGCATATACTAATTTATACAAAGGTGTATTTTTTAAATGATTTGGCCATAATTAAGTCCTATAAAAATGACAGAATAATGACAGAAAAATGAGCATTTACTGATTTTGATTAGCTTTATTACTCTTTTACTATTTACTTTTGCGACCTATAATTTAATCTATGAAACAATTAAGCATTTTATTTTTATTCATTTTTCTAGGCTTTCAGACCCAGGCACAAGATTCAGTCTTATTTGCTGGGGAATCTCATTTTAAAAACATTATTCAGTTAACCAATGGTGGTGACAATGCGGAAGCTTATTGGAGTTTTGATAGTAAGCGTGTAAGCTTTCAAAGAACCAATCCAAAAGAAGGCATTAATTGCGATCAAATTTTTATGGGGTTGGTTCCAAAGAGCAACAAAGAAAATTTTTCTTATAAATTAATTAGTGGTGGAAAGGGTAGAACTACTTGTTCTTATTTCACCAAAGATGGGGCACATATTATTTATGCTTCCACAAAAAATGGGGGAAACGATTGCCCGCCAGCAGTGGATCGAGCAAAGTATGGTAATAAATACATTTGGCCTTTATATGCTAGCTATGATATTTTTATTGCCGACACGAATGGAAAAAATGAACAACAAATTACACATAGCGAAGGCTATGATGCAGAAGGAACTTTATCTTATGATGGTAAAAAAATGATTTACTGTAGTGTGAAAGATGGTGACTTAGATTTATATGTAATGGATTTAAAAACAAAAAAAGAAATTAGAGTTACCAATACCTTGGGCTATGATGGGGGTGCTTGGTTTAGTCCAGATGGAAAAAAAATTGTTTGGAGAGCAAGTCGACCTTCAACTCCAGCAGAAATTGAGGAGTATAAAACTTTATTGAAAGAAGGAATGGTAGCACCAACTCAAATGGAAGTATGGATTGCCAATGCGGATGGTACAGATGCCAAACAAATTACCCATTTAGGCCAAGCCAATTGGGCTCCAAATTTTACACCCGATGGGAAACATATAATATTTTGCAGTAACCATGAATACAAACGCGGATTTCCTTTCAATATGTATTTAATAGACCTAGATGGAAATCATTTGGAAAAAATTAGTCGCGATAAAGGTTTTGATGCTTTTCCCATGTTTAGCCCAGATGGTAAGAGAATTCTATTTTCTTCCAATAGAAACAATGGCGGTACACGAGATACCAACTTATTTGTTGCGGATTGGGTAGACTAGTTCGCTTTATTTTTATATATTAGCTAATTGAATATTCAATTTTATAATAATAAAAATTTATATATGAGCACTGGTCTACTTCATTTGCATAATTTACTAAGATGGGTGGTCTTAATTACCCTCCTTTTATCCATTGTTAAGCTTATTACTGGTCAAAATGCACTAAAAACAAGCAAAATTTTGCTTATTAACGCCCATACAACCTTGGTTTTGGGTTTATATCAGTACTTTTTTGGAGCAGTAGGATATGCATTAATAAAAAATACAGTGGGTGGAATGAAAGAAGTGATGAAGGATGGAGCTGCTCGTTTTTGGGCAGTGGAACATATAAGCTCTATGATTTTAGCAATTGTTTTAATTACCGTTGGGCATATTCGCTTGAAAAATGGGTCTAAAGCGAGCACAACGGCTACTTTATACCTCATTGCTTTGCTATTAATCCTGTCTGCTATTCCTTGGCCTTTTAGAACAGGTATTGGCCGACCATGGTTGCCGGGCCTTTAATTATATAAATAATTGATTATCAATATATTTTAAAGGAGAACCCTCGGTTCTCCTTTTATTTTGCCTATTTCGCAATATTTCGGGGTGAATTTTTCATAATTCCATTCATTTCCATATCTTTGCAACCCCAAAATAAGTATGTCAAAACAACCGCTGATTAAACAAGATGGAGTAATTATTGAAGCTATGAGCAACGCCATGTTCAGAGTGAAATTAGAAAACGGACATGAAATTTTGGCAACTATCTCTGGTAAAATGCGCATGCACTACATCAGAATTTTGCCTGGGGATAAAGTGGGTTTGGAAATGAGTCCTTACGATTTAACAAGAGGAAGAATCAATTTCAGACACAAATAAGAAATAAAAACTAGTAGGAAATAAATATTTAAAAATAAAAAGATGAAAGTTAGAGCATCCATTAAAAAGCGTAGTGCCGATTGCAAGATCGTGAAGCGTAAGGGTAAATTATACGTAATCAACAAAAAAAATCCTCGCTTTAAGCAAAGACAAGGGTAATCAAAAAGATAATCCAAAAACAACAATAACAAAAAACCAGTTTTAAAATATGGCTCGTATTGCCGGTATAGACTTACCAAAAAATAAAAGAGGAGAGATAGGACTACAGTACATCTTCGGTATTGGACATTCTACAGCTCAGTACATCTTAGACAAAGCAAACATCAGTTACGATAAAAAAGTAAATGAGTGGAATGACGATGAGCAAACTGCTATTCGTAATATCATCAATGCTGAATTTAAAGTAGAAGGTGCTTTACGTAGTGAAGTGTCTATGAGTATTAAGCGTTTATTAGATATCGCTTGTTACCGTGGTTTACGTCACAGAAAAGGTTTACCTGTTCGTGGGCAACGTACTAAGACTAACTCACGTACTCGTAAGGGTAAGCGTAAGACAGTTGCTGGTAAGAAAAAAGTAGCTAAGAAATAATTTTAATTCCTCATAAAAATCGGATCCTACAATAGTAGGGGAGATTTAAATTAAAAACCCGTTTCTATTACAAGTAACAACAAGTAATAAAAACACACCTCAAAAAAAATGGCAAAACCAATTAAAGCACAAAACAGTGCAAAAGCGGCTTCTAAAAAAAGAGTCGTAAAAATTGATGCATCTGGAGAAGTTCGCATCAGTGCAACATTCAACAATTTAATTATTGCTTTCACTAATAAGGCAGGTCAAGTGATCAGCTGGAGTAGTGCTGGTAAAATGGGATTCAGAGGTTCTAAAAAGAACACTCCTTATGCAGCTCAAATGGCAGCAGCAGATGCAGCGAAAGTAGCATCAGACGCTGGTGTTAAAAGAGTAGAAGTATTTGTAAAAGGTCCAGGTTCTGGTCGTGAAGGAGCTATTCGTTCTATTTCACAATCAGGAATTGAAGTTACTTCTATTCGCGACGTAACGCCAATGCCGCATAATGGATGTCGTCCTCCAAAACAAAGAAGAGTTTAAATTATATTATATAACCAACAAGGGTGTATCATTCATTTTAGATTTTTACCGATGATACATCGACACTAAAAAATCACAAACAAGTATTATGGCACGTTACACAGGACCCAAAACCAAAATTTGTCGCATTTTCGGCGAACCTATTTTAGGAAACGCAAAATGGTTAGGCAAAAACAGCAACCCTCCCGGTCAGCATGGCGCACAACGCAAGCGCAAGCAATTAGGTGAGTACGCATTACAATTAAGAGAAAAACAAAAAGCTAAATACACTTACGGTGTATTAGAGCGTCAATTCCGCAAAACATTCGAGGAAGCATCACGTATCAAAGGCGTTACAGGTGAGAACTTAATCAAATTATTAGAATCTCGTTTAGACAATACCATTTTTAGAATGGGACTTGCAGCTAGTCGTCCAGAAGCACGTCAGTTAGTAGCACATAAGCATATCACTGTAAATGGTGATGTGACAAATGTTCCATCTTATACATGTCGTCCAGGTGATGTGATTGCTTACCGTCCAAAGAGTGCTCATAATACATCTATCGTTAGCAAACAACGTGGTAGAAATACTAAATTCAGCTGGATAGATTGGAATGAAACCACCAACACAGGTACTTTTATTACAATGCCAGAACGTGAAGCGGTTCCTGAAAACATTAAGGAGCAACTAATCGTCGAATTGTATTCTAAATAGTAATCACTAATATTAGTATAATAGTAGTAATTAAAAATTAGTAACTAACAAAATTTCTTCCTCACGGAAGATTCAAATAAAAAATAAATTGACATGGCTATATTAAGTTTTCAAAAACCGGATAAAATTGTTTTACAAAAAGCAAATGACTTCGAAGGACAATTCGAATTTCGTCCATTAGAGCCAGGATTTGGTTTGACATTAGGCAACGCTTTAAGAAGAGTTTTATTAAGTTCTCTAGAAGGTTTCGCAATTGTAGGTATTAAAATTGAAGGAGTAGACCACGAGTTCGCTACTTTAAAAGGTATCACAGAAGACGTTACAGAATTAATATTAAACTTAAAGCAAGTTCGTTTTAAACGTAAGGCCGATCAAGACGTATCATCTGAAAAAATTACTTTATCTATTAAAGGTAGCAGTGAATTTAATGCAGGTCATATTGGAGATGCTTCTCAGCAGTTCCAAGTAATGAACCCTGAATTAGTTATTTGTACAATGGATTCTACTTCTAAATTAGAAATAGAATTAACTATTAGTAAAGGACGTGGTTACATTCCTGCTGAAGAGAATAAATTAAAAGAAATGCCATTTGGCTATATTGCTATCGATTCTATTCACACACCTATCAAGAATGTTAAATACGCTATTGAGAATTATCGTGTTGAGCAAAGAACAGATTACGAGAAATTAATTTTAGATGTAGCTACAGATGGTACCATCCATCCAGAAGATGCGGTGAAGCAAGCTTCTAGAATTTTAATCCAACATTTGATGATCATCACTGATGAGAACATCACATTTGATAATAAAGAAGACAAAAAAGAAGATGTAGTTGATGAGCAAGTATTGCAATTAAGAAAAGTATTAAAAACTCCTTTAGAGGATTTAGACCTTTCAGTTCGTGCATTCAATTGCTTGAAAGCTGCAAAAATTAATAGCTTAAGTGAGCTTGTTCAATATGAGCAAGAAGACTTAATGAAATTTAGAAACTTCGGTCAAAAATCTTTATCTGAAATCGAGCAAGTATTAATCGAAAGAGGATTGAGCTTTGGAATGGACCTTGGTAAATTAGGATTAGACAAATTAGATTTACAATAGTTGAAACACTAAAAGTAAATCACTATTTATAACGAGCGAAAGCTCAAACCTTACAATTCCTGACACGGTGTAAGGATAAAACTTAAAAGTCATGCGTCACGGAGACAAACAAAACAACCTAGGTAGAAAGAAAGCACATAGAGATGCTTTATTAATGAATTTAGCTTGCCAAGTAATTACGCACAAGCGTATTGTTACTACATTAGCTAAAGCAAAAGCTTTAAGAACTTATGTAGAGCCATTAATTACCAAAACAAAGAAAACAGCTACTAAAGAAGAAATTAGCCATAACCACAGAGTGGTGTTTAGCTATTTGAACGACAAAGCTGCTGTAAAAGAATTATTTACTGTAGTAGCACCTAAAATTGCTGCTCGTCCAGGTGGATATACTCGTATCATTAAATTAGGCATTCGTCCAGGTGACAATGCTGAAAAAGCAATGATTGAATTAGTTGATTTCAACGATGTATATGGTAATTCAATAGCAACTGCTGCTGAACCTACTAAGAAAACGCGTCGTAGTAAATCATCTACTACTGCTACTAAAAAAGCACCAGCAAAGGCAAAGGCGGAAGCTCCAGCTGCTGAGGCTACTGAAACTGCAACAGATTCACCTGAAACTGCTGCTGAATAATGAGTATAACGAATTAACATAAAAGGCAAGACTAACCGTCTTGCCTTTTTAATGTTAAAAAGTTATTATGGAAAAGTAAAAAATTGTTTCTTTTTTTGCATAACAAAACGAGTACCCAAATGAGCGCACAACCAGCAATTTTAGTTCTAGCCGATGGGCATGTATTTCACGGTCAAGCCTTTGGTAAAATTGGCACTACTACCGGTGAAATTTGTTTTAATACGGGCATGACAGGTTACCAAGAGGTATTCACCGATCCTAGTTATACCGGACAAATTATTATCATGAACAATGTGCACGTGGGTAATTATGGTGTTAGAAAAACCGATGTAGAAAGTAAGTCTGTAAAAATTCATGGTTTAATAGGGCGCAACTTAGAAGAAAAATATAGCCGCCTACTAGCCGATGGTAATTTGAATGAATATTTAATAGCAAATAATATTGTATCTATTGAAGGCCTTGATACTAGAGCCTTGGTTATACATGTAAGAAATTCAGGCGCTATGAACTGTATTATATCTTCAGATAATTTAGATGTCGATTCATTGAAAGCGCAATTAGCAAAAGTACCTAGTATGGATGGTTTAGAATTAGCAAGTACAGTAAGTACCAAAGAAATATATGAATTGGGCGATGCTAGTTCAAAAATAAAAGTATCGGTTTTAGACTTTGGAGTGAAGGAACATATATTACAATGCTTAGTAGAGAGAGGGGCGCATGTTAGAGTGCATCCTGCTAAAACCGATTTTGCTACTTTAAAAGCATTTAATCCAACTGGTTATTTTTTATCCAATGGTCCTGGAGACCCAGCCCCTATGGACTATGCCATTAAAACCATTAAAGAAGTTTTAAAAGAAAAGAAACCTTTATTTGGAATTTGTTTAGGACATCAATTACTAGCCTTGGCCAATGATATTCCTACTTTTAAAATGCACCATGGTCACCGTGGATTAAATCATCCAGTTAAAAATGTAATCACAGGTTTATGTGAAATTACGACACAGAACCATGGCTTTGGAGTCGATCCTGATGCAGTGCGCAAACATCCCAATGTAATTGTATCGCATGTGAATTTAAACGACGACTCTATAGAAGGTATTAAATTAAAAGACCGTCCTGCCTTTAGTGTTCAATACCATCCTGAAGCAACACCAGGACCACACGATAGCAGATACTTATTTGATGATTTCGTATCTTTAATGAAATCGAATTAATATATTTATAGCATGTTAGAAATAGCCATCATTAATGGTCCGAATTTAAACCTACTTGGTAAAAGAGAACCCGAGGTATATGGTCATGCTAGTTTCGAAGATTTTTTGGAGCAACTTAAAAAAGATTTCCCTTCTGTCAATTTCACTTATTTTCAAAGTAATATAGAAGGGGAAATTGTTGAAGCTATACAGTTTCATGGATTTAATAAAGCAGGTATTATTTTAAATCCTGCTGCCTATACCCATACTTCTATCGCCATAGGGGATGCAGTGGCCGCTATTAAAACGCCTGTTATAGAAGTACATATTAGTAATGTACATGCTAGAGAGGATTTTAGAAAAATATCTCATGTTTCGGCTAAGTCGGTGGGTTCTATCGTAGGTCTTGGTTTAAAAGGCTATGCACTTGCTACTGAATGGTTTATAGCCAAGGCAGGTGCTATTCAATAAGTTTCCTTACTTTTATTGGGTGGTAGTATACTATTGCATATAAAAAAAAGCTTTATGCCCCCAAGTTCAATTAATTATCAGAAAAAACTTTGGTGGCTTATTGGAATTTCAGTTTGTGCTAAAATTCTTCTTTCCTTATTTCTTGAACTAGGGAATGATGAAGTATATTATTATACCTATGCTTTGCAGCCCGATTGGAATCATTTCGACCATCCGCCGATGGTGGGTTGGTTAATTCGTATTTTCACTTTCAACTTAAATTGGTTATCGGAATTAAGTATGCGTTTAGGAAGCATTATTTGCGCTGCATTTGCTACTATTGTAATTTTTGAATCCGGTACTTTATTGAAAAATGAAAAGGCAGGTTGGATAGCTGCCTTGTTATATACTTTATCTATTTACACAAGTATTATTGCTGGCTTATTTGTGATGCCTGATAGTCCTCAGCTTTTATTTTTTACCTTAAGTATATATGTGATGTTGAATTGGGTTATTAAACCTCATGTATTTACTTTATTTGATTGGATTTTATTGGGATTATTTATTGGGCTCTCCACTTTAAGTAAAGTGCATGGCCTCTATCTATGGATAGGCTTTGGCTTATATATAATTTTTAATCAAGTGGAGAACTTAAAAGAAAGAAATGGGTACATTGCTATACTAGTTACATTAATATGTATTATTCCTATTTTGTATTGGAATTTTCAAAACGACTTTATTACTTATCGTTTTCACTCTAAAAGAGTCATGCATACGGGTATTTCTTTTTCAAATTTTATCACTCAGATAGGGGGTGAGTTTTTTTATCAAAACCCATTGGTATATATAGCTATTGTAATTGCTTTACTGCGTACTAAAAAAGTAAAGTTTCAAGCGAAAAGTGCAAAAGCCATAAATTTATTACTTTGGTTAAGTCTTCCTTTAATTTTTATTTTCTGGGCTATCTCTTTATTCAATGCAACGCTTCCTCATTGGACAGGCCCTGCTTTTATACCTTTATTTTTATTAGCAGGGGTATATTGGGCTTCTTATTCTAGGAAGTTTGTTCCAGTGTTGCTAAAATTTGCCATTGGTTTTATGATTTTGCTTGTTATAGGTTTTGTGGGTCTTGTAAAATTTTATCCAAAGCAATTGGGATCTGAAAAATTAGAAAATTTAGGAGAGTATAATCCTATTAATGATGTTACTGGGTGGAACTATTTTAGTAACATGTTTAAAGAGATTGTTGAAAAGGATCAATTTGAGGGCAGGATGTCTAAGCAAGCCCCCATAGTCGTGCATAAATGGTTTCCTGGAGGGCATTTGTTATTTTATACAGCACCGAAAGTAAATGCAAGGGTAATAGCTATAGGAGCCTTAGAAGACGTACACAAATTTGCTTGGTTAAATGAAAATCAAGAGGGTTTGAAAATAGGGGAGGATGCTTATTGTATAGTACCTTCCAGTTTACCTGCGAATCCTGCTGAATTATACGGTGCTTATTTTACAAGCATTGAAAAGCCAGATACCATACCTTATATAATTAAGGGGGTATTACTCAGAAATTTTTATGTATACAGATTAAAAGGCTGTAAGCTTATTCCACCAACTATATTAAAGCCTAAAAATAGCTAGTTTTTTTAGAAAGTAAATTCGTCAAAATCTTTACGGTAGGATATACTCAATCCTTGTCTATTTCTTCTACCCAAACTACTTCCTGTTATATCTAAGCTATTTCTGTTAAATACAATAGCGCGTAACTTTCGGTCTCTTGTTAAGATAAATTCAATATTTAAATCGGGTAACCATTGGAATGTTCCATTTTGAATACTTGTTGTATTGCGCACGTTAAAATCCAAGTCGCCACCCACATTCACAATAATATTATCATTTAAAAAACTTCTTCCTAATTTTAAATTCACTCTTTGTCTGTCTATCTTATTTGCATTAATGGCTAAGCCTGTTCCGGAAGGGTCAATTAAATTAGCGCTGTTATATACAGAAGACCCAATATCAAACCTTAAACTCTTATCTCCTGTTACTTTGTCTAAAATATTCGTTACAGATTTATTGATTTCCTTGGTTAATAAGTTGGAGATAGTATTAATACCAATTGTGGTAACTGTATAGGCATTGCTATTGTTACTATTACTAAAGCTTACTGGCGCAAAAGAGTTAAATACAATTAAAAAAGAAACCTGTTTTAAAATTTCATTATCATCTCTTTCTAATCTGGATATAAATTGAGAAAACTCATTGTCTGAACTAATAGGGTTGCCAGGAGGGAAGGCCAAGCTAAACTTAATATCGGGTTGTGATAGTTTATTTCTAAGCCCTGCTATGACATACACACCGCCACGGTAGGTTCTTACTGCATTACTAAAGTTGCCAGTTCCCACAAGTTCGTTTAAACTTATTCTTTCAGCAGTATACCTGGCATCGATGTGTAAGTCAGCTTCATATGGGTCGCCAGTCCATTCTATATAATTACCTGCTTCTGGAATTAAGTCAAAAGGCTTTTTGATAAAGGATTGAAAATTGAAATCGTATTTTCCAGCCTCTATATTGTATTTACCTCTTATAGTTAAAGGTTCAATATTGCCGGCTCTTATTTTTAATCTGCCATTGCCTACTGCTTTAATAACGTCTCCCGTAAGCTCATCCATAATTAGGTCAATCTTGGTTTTGTTATTGGCAGTCACTTCTAAGTCGACTACTAAGTTATAGGCTGGTATATCTGCATTCTTTTTGGCTGTTTTACCATATTTTTTAAAAACAATATAATCCGATTTTCCACTTTCCTTGCTAGTTGAATTGGGTAAGTAAATATGGGCACTATCATTTACATCAGCACTAATAAACATCTTTATATTTTCTTCAGGACCTTTGATAGTCATACTTGCTTTGCCAACTGCCTGCCCATAAAAATTAGCATTGTCCATAGCATTTGTATTCAATAATTCTATTTTAGGGCTAGACATTTCCATATCATATACTAAATGCTTAAAGCCTTGATTTAGTATTTTTCCTTTGAATACTGCTTTTCTATTTTTACTATCCCTTACTTGCACTGTTCCAAAGTCGATGCCTTCATTATTGAAATCAATAAAACCACTATCAATAAAGTAACGCACTTTGGTATAGTCTACTATAAACGATGCTTTATCTAAGCTGGCGGAACCTAGTAAATAGGGGTTTTCAATTCTGCCTCCAAAATGTAATGAGCCATTTGCTTTACCTTCTAATTGAGTAAGTACACCACCAATAAATTGTTGAACTAAACTAAATTTAGTGTGGCGCATATAAAGCATGGCATCTAAAGGGCTAGAATCATTTTTTATATTATAGCTTCCGATTGCAGCTAAGTTATATTCAGTATTAGGACAATTCAAATTAAAAGGCACTTTACCTGAAGAATTTTGGTAGCCTATGGATAATTCAGCTAGTCCAATAGAGTCGGCATTAAATCTAAATTGAGCTAACTTTAAATTGGCGTCGAAACTGAAGTCGTTTAGTATATTTTTAAATTGAATTTTACCATTGGTTATACCCTCTAGTTTAGGGTAGCTAAAAAATACTTTTGTAAAATCGCCTAAAATAATATTTTTAAGCTCAAGTTGAAGTGCATTTTCAGAGGCGGTTGAATTAGAAAATACAAATTCTTGTATGCCTTGTGTAATGGTTAAATTAGAGGCGTTGACATTATTTTTTCTTAAAATAAGACTACCTAAATTATTGATATCCCATTTTTTCTGGTTCAAAATGAAATAGGAGGGTTGCCATTTAATAGAAATGCCATCATTGAATGTTTGTATCATTCCTTTAAGCATAATTTCTTCTAATGCAGACTTGCTTAAAGCAAAAACAGAAAAGTTTGAGTGGTCATTACTACTATGTATGCTAATATTGGGCTGCAAAAACTGAGTACTGTCAGTAATATTAATTGCGGCAGCCATAAAATTGACATGTACTGAATCCTTGGTGCCTGTACCGTTAATTTTACCATTTTTAATTAAATAACTGTCCCAACTAGCAAATGGAATATTAGATACTAGGCTAATATTTTGTTTTGAAGAATTTAAGCTACCCTCCAATGTTAAATTATTGAAACCTGATATTTCTTTTTTAAATAACCTTAAATAAGGTTCGAAATAATTGGTTTTAATTTGTACAGTAAAATCCTGATTGGTTGGCGTATTCTTAGGGGCATTAATATAAGTTGGGAAATAAAGTTGCATAAAATACTGCACACTAGCTGGTAGTTTTACGATATTAAATTTACCTGTAATGGAGGCTTTAATATCATCACTATTTATTATTATTTTTTTATTTCCATTTTGAATGCTTGATGTTAATGTTAAGGAGTCAAAATGTAAGTTACTGCTTTCGCCTTTTAAATTTCCTTTGTAGAATTTAGCATATCCTATAAAATTATCAATACTATCTCCTTCAAAATTAAAATCT
>RFVO01000056.1 GCA_009928005.1 Chitinophagia bacterium
GTTACCAATGTAGGAGGCCTTGCTGGGTTAGTGCCTCATTTAAAAGTAGGTATTGTAACTGAACCTAATGCAAATGCTATTGCCTCAGGCATTATTCAGTTGTATGAATTAGGAGAAACCCATTTTTTAAAGCACCTTTGTGAAGAGAAAAAGAATTTTGGCTGGGATAAATTAACAACTGCTATCATAGAAAATAAATAAGTAGAATTAATTATATGCAAACAAAAATTAACAGTATTATTAATGCTTCTATTCAAGTGAAGCAAGACATTATTGAAAAAGGTGAATTAACTGCTACGCTTGAAAAAGTTATAACAGCTATAACCCAAGCCTTTAAAAATGGCAATAGTGTGTATTTTGCAGGTAATGGAGGTAGTGCAGCAGATGCTCAACACTTAGCTGCTGAATTTTCAGGACGTTTCTACAAAGACCGCAAAGCCTTACCTTCTGAAGCCCTTCATTGCAATACCTCTTATTTAACGGCAGTTGCCAACGACTATAGTTATGATGTAATTTATTCGAGACTACTTGAAGGTTTAGCTAAACCAGGGGATGTATTAGTAGGTTTAAGTACTTCAGGTAATTCAGGCAATATTGTGAAGGCTTTTGAAAAATCTAAAGAATTAAAAGTAGTTACCATTGGTTTTACGGGTGCAGAGGGTGGTAAAATGAAAGGTTTAAGTGATTATTTAATTAATGTTCCTTCTACCGATACGCCACGCATACAAGAAAGTCATATTTTACTAGGTCATATTATTTGTGAATTAGTGGAGAAGAATATCTTCGGATAATTCAAAAAATAATTCATAAAAATAATTCTAAAGCTGGATAATTTTAATACATGCTTGATCTTAGAACCATTGACAATAGCTGGACTTTATTTTTAGATAGAGATGGAGTTATTAATTTTGAAAAAAATAATGACTATGTTAAAACATGGGACGAATTTAAGTTTTACGATGAAAGTTTAAAGGCCTTACCCCTTTTAGCTAAAAAATTTTCAACCATTGTTATTACCACTAATCAAAAAGGTGTGGGCAGAGGCATTATGACAGAAGATGCTTTAACCACTATTCACCAAAATATGGTGTCAGCTATTAATAAGATAGGTGGCAGAATAGATCATATATTTTACTGTACAGATATTGACAACGACTCTATTAATAGAAAACCACAACCTGGTATGGCACTACAGGCCAAGGAAAAATTTCCAAATATTGATTTTACAAAGTCTCTTATGGTAGGTAACAGAACCAGCGATATGGAATTTGGAAGAAATGCAGGACTACATACTGTTTTTTTAGCCACTACGCATCCAGAAACCGCCTTCCCAAACTCTTTAATAGATTACAGATTCAACCATTTATTGGAATTCGCAAAAGCTATTGAATTAATCTATTAACTCAACTTACACATTTAAAAACTAGTCTAATTTTAGTACTGCTAAGAAAGCTTCTTGTGGAATTTCTACATTACCTATTTGACGCATTCTTTTCTTACCTTCTTTTTGCTTTTCTAATAATTTACGCTTACGGCTAATATCACCACCATAACATTTAGCGGTAACATCCTTACGCATGGCAGATATGTTTTCTCTAGCTACTACTTTAGCACCAATAGCCGCTTGTATAGCAATTTGAAATTGTTGCTTGGTTAATAGTTCTTTTAATTTTTCACAAAGTCTACGACCAAAATCAGAGGCTTTGCCTCTATGAATTAATGCACTTAAAGCATCTACTTTTTCACCATTCAATAAAATGTCCATTTTAACAATATCGGCTTCTCTAAAACCTATTTGAGAATAGTCAAAAGATGCATAACCTCTCGTTTGACTTTTTAATTTATCATAAAAATCAAATACAATTTCCGTCATAGGCATTTCAAAAATTAATTCCACCCTTGTTGGAGTTAAATAACTTTGATTCATTAAAATGCCTCTTTTACTTAAACAAAGGGTAATTATATTTCCAATATAGTCGGGAGCAGTAATAATTTGTGCTCGAATATAAGGCTCTTCAATATGCTCAATTTTAACAGGATCGGGCATTTCAGAAGGGTTGTTCACGATTATTTTTTCACCTCTTGTGGTATAGGCTATAAAACTTACGTTGGGAACAGTTGTAATAACGGTTTGATTAAACTCTCTTTCTAAACGCTCTTGGATAATTTCCATATGAAGTAATCCCAGAAATCCGCATCGAAATCCAAAACCTAAAGCTTGAGATGTTTCTAATTCAAATGTTAAGGAAGCGTCATTTAATTGTAATTTTTCCATACAATCTCTAAGCTCTTCAAACTCATCTGTGTTAACTGGATATATTCCCGCAAATACCATCGGTTTAACTTCTTCAAAACCATTAATCATCTCACCCGGGTTATTGGCTAAGGTAATGGTATCTCCCACTTTAACTTCTTTTGCTATTTTAATACCAGTAATAATATAACCTACATCTCCTGCCCTCATCTCCGCTTTGGGTGTCATGGCTAATTTTAAAACTCCAACTTCATCAGCATTATAATCTCTTCCAGAGGCTACAAAACGTATTTTGTCATTCTTCTTCAAGACCCCGTTCATAATTCTGTAGTAAACAATAATACCTCTGAAACTATTAAACACACTATCAAAAATTAATGCTTGAAGTGGTGCTTCTGTATCACCCACTGGTGCAGGTATACGTTCGGCAATTGCTTGTAGTATTTCTTCAATACCAATACCTGAACGTCCACTAGCCAGTAAAATATCTTCTTGCTTACAACCAATTAATTCTATTATTTGATCTGTTACTTCTGGAATTTTAGCACCATCCATATCAATTTTATTAATGACTGGAATAATCTCTAAATTATTTTCTAATGCTAAATATAAATTACTAATAGTTTGTGCTTGTATACCTTGAGAGGCATCTACTAATAATAAAGCACCTTCACATGCAGCTAAAGCTCTACTGACTTCATAGCTAAAGTCAACGTGACCTGGTGTATCAATTAAATTATAAGTATAAGTAGTTCCTTTATGAATATAATTAATTTGAATGGCGTGACTCTTAATGGTAATACCTTTCTCACGCTCTAAATCCATATCATCTAAAACCTGATTCATCATTTCACGTTCGGTAATCGTTTTAGTATGTTCTAATAAACGATCTGCCAAGGTACTTTTACCGTGATCGATGTGTGCGATGATACAAAAATTTCTAATATTCTTCATGAAGGTGTGACTTACTTGTAATTTTAAGAGAGGGCATTGATTATAGCAGTAAATTCAGTAGCAACTAATGAAGCGCCACCTACTAGTCCACCATCTACATCTGTTTGAGAAAATAATTCTTTTGCATTGGAAGCTTTAACACTTCCTCCATATAAAATAGTAATTTCATTCGCTACTGCTTGGCCATACTTACTAGCAAAGCAAGATCTAATATAAGCATGTATATCTTGTGCCTGTGCACTAGTTGCCGTCTTACCTGTACCAATGGCCCAAATAGGTTCATAGGCAATAACTACTTTAACAATATCTTCAGCCGATAAATGAAATAAAGAATTTTTTAATTGTGTTTCTACAAAAGCATTTTGTGTTGATGCCTCTCTAATGGCTAAAGGTTCACCGCAACAAAATATTGGTGTACTATGAATTGCTAAAATAGCATTTACTTTTTCTGCTAATAAGGAGTCAGATTCTGCAAAATATTCACGACGCTCAGAATGTCCTACAATAATATGCTTAACCCCAATTGACGCTAACATAGAAGCTGAAATTTCTCCAGTAAAAGCACCAGATTCTTTTTGATGACAATTTTGTGCTGCTACAAATACATTGTGCTTATTGGCTAATTTTGCCAAGGCTAAAGGAATGTATATAGAAGGCACTGCAAAAATAGCTTCTTGATGAGTGCCTAATGAATGCGAGCTAGCTATTAGTTCATTTAATAAAGTCTCTGCTTGAGCAAGAGATAAATTCATTTTCCAATTGGCGGCGGCAATTTGTTTTCGCATAATAATTACAGGAAATTTAGTGGGCTATTGATTAGCGCTGCAAAGGTAATAAAATTCAAGCCTAATCAGTGATGATTTAGTTGATATAAATGCCTTAAAACCTGCTTTTCAGCTTCAGTAATGGCAAATCCTTTCAATTTTTTCCAATTATTAATATCTTCTATGGCTTTATCTAATTGATAACCAGCAATGACCCCCCAAGTAAAATTGGGTATATATTTAGGTAGTAGCCCATTGCCAAAAATATTGGCACTTACACCTATATAAGACCCTGTGTTAATACTTGATTGAATGGCAAAACGGCTATAATCACCTACCAGCATACCCATCTTTTGCCCTACATTTTCCCATTCCCCCTTAAATTCATTCCACATTTGTATATCACCAGCTGTATTTTTTATATTACTATTACAAGTACCTGCCCCTAAATTGCACCAATGCCCAATGATACTATCTCCTAAATAGCCCTCATGGCCTTTATTAGAATAACCCATTAAAATAGAATTCTTAATCTCACCTCCCGCTAAACAATATGGGCCAATGGTGGTCGATCCATAAATACTAGTATTCATTTTAATTACTCCTTTTTTACCTAAAACAAAGGATCCTCTAATTGAAGAACCTTCCATAACAAGTGATTCATTTCCAATATATATATAACCTTCACTTGCATTTAAATTTGAACATAAAACACTAGCGCCTTTCTCTATAAAAATATTGTCTTTATTGATGACTTTGTTAGAGGGGTCAATAGGTTCTGATTTACTTTGACTAACAACCCATTTAAAGTCTCTTTCTATAAGTTTCGAATGGCAAGATAATAGTTGTAATTGATTTAAAACTAGAGAAACCTCTTCCATTATAATGGGGGGCTTTTCAGCTAGAAGAATTTTAGATATTTTTCTTTCCTTGGTTTTAGTAGCTATCCATTTACCCCCGGCTGTCATTAATTTTTCCCCTTCATTTAAAGAATTAATTGACTTCATTAATTTTTCAGAGGGAATGCAGGCTACATTTATAAAAAATAGAGATTCGGAAGAATGAAGAAATTCATTATCCTCATACAAAGTTTGTAAATAAGGGACTGTATAAACACCGCAATTTTCATGGGTATATTGCTCCCATCTTTCTTTAAAAGTAAAAATTCCTACCCTGCAGCTAGCCAATGATTGTGTTAAGGTAAAAGGATAAAAATGTTGCCTTTCAGCGATATCCACTAAGATATATTGCATTAAAAACTTTTAAAATTGATTGCTTGTAAGAGAAAACAAATTTAGTCAAAGTCTTGTCAAACTTATGCCAAAGTTTAGACAAATGGGATAAGTTCCTAACAGATGTTCATTTTATGCTTATTTTTGAAGCCTAATTCAATTATTATGCAATTCGGCACATTTAATTATCCTGTTCCAGCCAATGAACCCGTATTATCTTATGCGCCAGGTTCTGCTGAAAAATTAGCTTTAAAACAAGCCATCGCATCACTAAAGAAAAAATCGTTGGATATACCAATGATAATAAATGGTAAAGAAGTTAGAACCGATTTAAAACAAGCCATTCATCCTCCACATGAAATAAAACATACATTGGGTTATTTTCATTTAGGTAATAAAAAACATGTTGATCAAGCAATTAGTGCAGGATTAAAAGTCAGAAATACTTGGTCAAATATGAATTGGGAGGCAAGAGCTCATATATTTTTAAAAGCAGCAGATTTACTTGCTACAAAATATCGATTTGAAATGAATGCGGCCACGATGCTTGGACAAAGTAAAAACGCATTTCAAGCAGAGATTGATGCTTCTTGCGAGTTAATTGATTTTTTAAGATTCAATGTTCATTTTTTAAGTCAGATATATCAACAACAACCGGTTTCTTCTGCTGGCATTCATAATAGAATGGAATATCGTGGACTAGAAGGTTTTGTACTTGCTATAACACCATTTAATTTTACGGCTATTGGAGGAAATCTTCCAGCATCAGCTGCTATGTGTGGTAATGTAGTAGTTTGGAAACCAGCGAATACTCAAATTTATTCTGCACAATTATTTATGCGTATTATGAAGGAAGCAGGACTTCCAGATGGTGTTATTAATATAGTTTATGTAGATGGTCCTACTATTGGTGCTACTTGTTTTGCTCATCCCGATTTTGCAGGTGTACATTTCACAGGAAGTACAGGTGTGTTTAATTATATGTGGAAACAAATTGGAGAGAATATTTCTAAGTATAAAACATATCCAAGAATTGTGGGTGAGACCGGTGGTAAAGATTTTGTAATGGTACATGAAACAGCAGATATTGATACTGTAGTCACTGCCCTAGCGCGTGGGGCATTTGAATACCAAGGACAAAAATGTTCAGCAGCTTCTCGAGCTTATTTACCTTCTAATCTTGCACCAGCTATTAAAGAAAAATTAGTAAAGGCTATTAAGACTATGAAAATGGGAACGGTTGAAAATTTTTCCAATTTTGTAAATGCAGTTATTGATGAAAAATCTTTTGACAATATTTCAAAATATATTGATCAAGTTAAAAAAGATAAAAAAGCAAAAATTTTAGTAGGTGGAAATTATAGTAAAAAATTAGGTTACTTTATTGAACCAACTGTTATTGAAACCACCGATCCAAAATACACAACAATGTGTGAAGAAATTTTTGGGCCAGTACTTACTATTTATACATACCCGGCTGCTGAATATGAAAAAACTTTAAAGCTATTGGATAGCACATCTAAATATGCATTAACGGGGGCCATTATTGCACAAGACCGTTCAGCAATAGAACTAGCTACTAAATTACTAAGACATGCTGCTGGCAACTTTTATATAAATGATAAACCAACTGGTGCAGTAGTTGGACAACAGCCTTTTGGGGGTGGCAGAGCTTCTGGAACCAATGATAAAGCTGGATCTATGTTGAATTTATACAGATGGTTGAGTGCAAGGACAATAAAAGAGACCTTTAACCCTCCTACCGACTATACTTATCCATTTTTAAAAGAAGCTTAAAGCACTGTTTTTTGCTCCATTTTATGGTAGAAAACAGTATATTTGCTGCTCAAAATTAAAGGACTGTGGCCCAAAAATTTTCTAAAGAAACTTATCTCTATTGGTACGAACTAATGCAACTTATACGTCAGTTTGAATCCAAATCTGAAGAGATGTATAAAATGGCTGGAAAAATCAGAGGTTTTTTCCACGTTTATAATGGTCAAGAAGCTATAGCAGCTGGCTGTATGACAGCAACCAATCAAGAAGATCCCTTTATTACTGGATATCGTGACCACGGATTAGCTTTGGCAAAAGGAATGAGTCCTAATGCCGCTATGGCTGAATTATATGGAAAGGCTACAGGATGTTCAAAAGGAAAAGGTGGCAGTATGCACTTTTTTAGTAAAGAACATTATTTCTTCGGAGGGCATGGCATTGTGGGTGCTCAAATTGGTACAGGGGCTGGTTTAGCTTTTGCTGAACAATATCGTGGTTCTAAAAATGTGGTTTTATGCTTTTTTGGAGATGGTGCTGCAAGACAAGGTATGTTACATGAGGTATTTAATTTAGCCATGCTTTGGAAATTACCAGTAGTATTTATTTGCGAGAATAACAACTACGCTATGGGTACTTCAATTGAAAGAACAAGTAATGTAATTGATATTTATAAATTAGCCGATGCTTATGAAATGCCTTCTGATAAAATAGATGGTATGACAGCAGAAGCAGTTCATGAAGGTGTAGTAAGAGCAGTGAAAAGAGCCCGTGATGGTGAAGGCCCTACTTTATTAGAAATGAAAACCTACCGTTATAGAGGCCACTCTGTATCGGATCCTCAAAAGTACCGTTCTAAAGACGAGGTTGAAGATTACAAAAATCAAGACCCTATTACAAAAGTACATGCAACTATTCTTGACAATAAATTTGCCACTGAAGCAGAACTAAAAGCAATTGATGAAAAAATTGCTGCAATTGTGGAAGCTTCCGTAAAATTTGCAGAAGAAAGTCCATGGCCTGACGAAAGTGAATTATTAAAAGATGTATACATTGATTCATCTTACCCTTTTATTGTTGACTAACTATAACAAATATATATGAGCGATTTACACCAAGAAAAACACCCCTTTGTAGATTTTGTAAAAAACAATCAAAAAAATTTAACCTATACAGTTACTATTTTAGTAGCGGTTCTTTTAGCTTATTTTGGTTATACTGAATTATATCAAAATCCAAGAGAAGCTAAAGCTGCAGATACTATGTTTACAGCAGAAAAGTATTTTGGACTTGATTCCTCTAATTATGTATTAAACGGTGATGGCACAAACAAAGGTGTATTGTATGTTATAAAAGAATACAGTGGTACAAAGGCTGCTAATTTAGCAAAGTATTACGCTGGTATAAGTTATTACCGTTTGAATGACTATAATAAGTCTATTGAATATTTAAAAGATTTCTCTACTTCTGCTAAGCAAGTACAAGCTATTGCTTATGGAACAATTGGAGATGCTTATGCCGATTTAAAAAAGAATGAGGAGGCTATTGAATATTATAAAAAAGCGGGTAGTCATTTCCCAGAAGATGAAGGTATTTCTTCTGAATATTTATATCGAGCTGCTTCTTTATTAGAGATGAATGGCAAGGCAGATGATGCCATTGAAATATATAAAACTATTAAGTCTAAATATCCTAAAACAGATAAAGGCTTCCAGGCCGATAAATATATCAATAGATTAAAGGTACTGCCTTAATTTTAGCTTAATTATTAGCTAAGTATTCTTATTTTTGGTATATGACAGTTCAGCTATTTATTCCTTGTTTTATGGATCAATTGTATCCTCAAGCCGCATATAATACTATTAAAGTATTAGAAAAAGCGGGTTGTAAGGTAAAATACAATGAGCAGCAAACTTGTTGTGGACAGCCAGCTTTTAATGCTGGATTTTGGAATGAATCTAAGGATGTATGTACCAAATTTGTTCAAGATTTTGATGGTGCCGATTATATTGTAAGCCCTAGTGCAAGTTGTACAGGTTTTGTAAGAAATAATTTTGGAAAAATTTTCGAGAACAATGCCTTTCAAAGTCCTGCTAAAAAAGTAACCAATAGAATGTTTGAACTTTCTGAATTCTTGGTTAAAATATTAAATGTTACAGACCTCGGTGCAAAATTTGAAGCTAAGGCTACTTATCATGATAGTTGTGCAGGTTTAAGAGAATGTCATATTAAACAAGAGCCAAGACAATTATTATCTAAAGTAGCTGGTTTAGAATTAATAGAAATGAATGAAGTGGAAACTTGTTGTGGTTTTGGAGGAAGCTTTGCGGTAAAGTATGACACTATTAGTGTTTCAATGGCCGATCAAAAAATTGAAAATATAATGAATACTAACGCGGAATATTTAATTAGTACCGATTTAAGTTGTTTGATGCATATTGATGGTCGTATGAAATTCAATGGTAATAATGTACAAATACTTCATCTAGCAGATGTACTAGCAAGTGGTTATTAAAATTTTTTTACTATGGCCTACTGGTTAATTAAATCAGAACCCTTTAAATACTCATGGGATAAATTCGTCAAAGACAAAAAAACATTTTGGGATGGTGTAAGAAATTATGGTGCCCGTAATAATTTAAGATCCATGAAAAAAGGCGACCTAGCTTTTTGGTACCATAGCAATGAGGGAATGGAAATTGTTGGCATTGCCAAAGTAGTTAAAGAAGCTTATCAAGATCCTACAACTGAAGAAACAGCTTGGCTAGCTGTAGATTTTGCTCCTCATGAAAAACTAAAATATCCAGTAAAATTATCAGATATAAAAGCCAATACTAATCTAGCAAATATGGCCTTAGTGAAATTAGGACGTTTGTCGGTACAACCTGTTACAGATAAAGAATGGAAGGAAGTAATGAAAATGAGCCAGGGTAAATAAAGGAATTCTATTTAATTTAAAATCAATTATTTAAAAAATACATAGCCAATTAGTATGGCTATAACCACTCCTATTATATCTGCAAATATTCCTGCCCATAAAGCATACCTTACTTTTTTAATACCTACACTTCCAAAATAAAGGGCAATAATATAAAAAGTAGTATCTGCAGAGCCCTGAAATATGGAGGCTAATTTACCCACAAAAGAATCGGGCCCTTGGGTTTGAAATATATCTAACATCATTCCTCTAGCGCCGCTCCCACTTAAAGGTTTCATGATGGCTACTGGTAAGGCGCCTATAAATTCAGTATTCATTCCTGTGAGTTGAATTAAATAAGTAATAGCATTTAAAACATAATTCATAGCCCCACTATCTCTAAATACACGAATAGCTACTAACATAGCAACTAGATAAGGTATGATTTTTATAATTACTTCAAAACCATTCTTAGCCCCTTCAATAAAGGCGTCGAAAATGGATACTTTTTTATAAGCACCTCCTAAAATAATGGCCACAATAATTACAAGTAATAAACCGCTACCAATAACTTTAGAAAATATTTCTTTATTGACTGCAGACAAAGTGTTTACGCCAAATAAAACACCCACCATTAAAAAGACTAAACCTAATAACCAACTTATTAAAACCTTATCCCATTTTAATTTTTGATAGAATCCAACCATTAATATAGAAGCTAAAGTAGTGCCAATGGTAGCCAAAACGCAAGGTATAAAAATACTAGCTGCATCTTGAGAGCCTGCTGCTAATCTATAGGATATAATAGTTAAAGGAATAATAGTAAGTCCACTAGTATGTAAAACCAAAAACATGATTTGTGCATTGGTAGCCTTTTCTTTTTCGTGGTTCAAACTTTGTAAGCTCTCCATAGCTTTTAAACCAAAAGGGGTAGCTGCATTATCTAATCCTAACATATTAGCAGAAAAATTCATCACCATCTGGCCCATAGCTGGATGATTGGCGGGTACTTCAGGAAATAATCGACTCAAAAATGGGTTCATCCACTTGGCAAGCTTTTGAATAGCCCCTGCTTTTTCTGCAATATTCATTAATCCTAAGAAAAAGACCATAGTGCCCGCTAAAGGGAAAGCAACATCTATAACCGAGGACTTCGCTGAATCAAAGATACCATCTGCTAATAACTTGAAAATAGTGGTATCGCCCAAAAAAACAAGTTTACATAGGGCAATTATAAAGGCAATTACAAAAAAAGCCATCCAAATAATATTCAAGGCCATAATCTATTGTTTATGGTTCTAATATAGTCATTTTTGGGTTTAGAATTGTATTTTTGCGCTCTTAAAACAATAGAAATTATGGCTTTACAGGCAGGGATTGTGGGATTACCTAATGTAGGAAAATCGACCTTATTTAATGCAGTTAGTAATAGTGCTAAAGCACAAGCAAGCAATTATAGATTCTGTACCATTGAGCCCAATGTTGGGTTAGTAGATGTACCCGATAAAAGATTGCAACAATTAGCAGATTTAATAATTCCTAACAGAATTGTGCCTACTCAATTAGAAATTGTTGATATAGCTGGTTTAGTAAAAGGTGCAAGTAAAGGAGAAGGTTTAGGAAATAAGTTTTTAGCCAATATTAGAGAAGTAAGTGCCATTATACATGTAATTAGATGTTTTGAAGATGAAAATGTTTTAAGAGAAGAAGGCGTTATTAACCCTATTGCAGATAAAGAAATTATTGAAACTGAATTACAATTAAAAGATTTAGATAGTGTAGACAAGAAAATACAACGCTGTGAAAAAATGGCTAAAACCGATCCTAAGGCAAAAGTGGAATTAGAGGTTTTACAAAAATGTAAACTACATTTAGAAAAAGGGAAAAGTATTCGTTCCTTGGATTTGTCTAAAGAAGATAAACATGCTATTGCGGATAGTTTTTTATTAACAGAAAAACCTGTGATGTATGTTGCCAATGTAGATGAAGCTTCTATGCATACAGGGAATAAGTTTTCAGCAATGTTGGTGGAAATGGCTAAAGCTGAAGGTGCAGAAGTAATAGTTATGTGTAATAATATAGAATCTCAGATAGCTGAACTAGAAGACCCTGCAGATAGAACTGTATTTATGGAAGAATATAAAATGACCGAGCCTGCATTAAACCGTTTAATTCAATCGGCTTATAAATTACTAAATTTAGAAACCTATTTTACAGCAGGTGTGCAAGAAGTAAGAGCTTGGACAATTGGTAAAGGCTGGAAAGCGCCACAAGCAGCTAGTGTAATTCATACCGATTTTGAAAAAGGGTTTATTAAAGCTGAAGTAATTTCATATGATGATTTTATAAAATTTAAAAGCGAAGCTGCTTGTAGAGAAAATGGTAAATTAAGAATTGAGGGTAAAGAATATATTGTAAAAGATGGTGAT
>RFVO01000057.1 GCA_009928005.1 Chitinophagia bacterium
TGAATCTGAAATCAAAAAAATAAACAATATTATTGAAGATTTCTCCAAATCAATTAAATATACCCTAAAAGTGGGTAAAAAAGTGATTGATCTACAATCTAAAATTCAATTAAAAGAAATTTTTAGATAGTTTGGTATATATCCATTCCAACCACACAGGAATAATATATACTTAAATGAAATTCACCTTAGAATGGTTTAGTTATATGACCTCGGACCTGGGTTATCCCAGGATTTTCTCTATAGGTTCCTATCCGGATGCTAAACTAGCTGTTTCAATAGAAAACAGTATTTTTAGATTTTGGATAAACTCAGGTATCAGGCTTCAAGAACCCATATCCGGTATAATAAACACTTGGGTTCATTTCGCTATTGTCTATGACAATGGAACAATAAATATATTCAGGAACGGGGTAAAATTTGGTAATACTTTTTATTACCACCTCGGAATGACTACCTTATGGGATGATCAGTTACTTATTGGTGGTGACGGTGAAGAACTTTCATTCTTTGTGGGAAGAATCTCTAATTTTAGATATACCAAAGGTGAAAAATTATATTGGGCTAATATGTTACCAAAATTTGCACCTTTTATTGTTCTATTGCTAGTATCCTTACTTGCATTATTCGTCCCACAATTACCCAGTTTTCAGGGAGACGCTAGCACATATAGTGGTGCAGATATCGCATGGATTTTAGTGGCAACTGCTCTTGTATTTATTATGACACCAGGTCTTGCCTTTTTCTATGGCGGAATGGTACACCGTAAGAATATTATCTCTACCATGATAAAAAGTATGGTTTCGGCAGGTGTAGTATCAGTTATTTGGATAAGCTTTGGCTATAGTTTAAGTTTTGGTGAAAGTATCAATGGTTTTATAGGAAATCCAATGACGCATTTATTTTTTAAAGATGTGGTGAATGGAGCGCCTAGTTTACAAGGAGGTACGGCTATGACCATTCCTTTATTGTTGTTTGCATTATTTCAATTAATGTTTGCCATCATCACACCAGGTCTTGTTGTAGGTGCGGTGGCCGAGCGTATCAAATTCACTTCTTATATTTTATTTATAGTTCTTTTTATTATATTAGTTTATGCACCGTTAGCTCATTGGTCTTGGCACCCTAACGGATTTTTATTAAAAATGGGCGCTTTAGATTTCGCTGGTGGAACAGTAGTTCATATTAGCGCAGGTTGTGCAGCATTAGCAGGCGCAATTGTTTTAAAATCTCGTCGTTCAAAATTAGAGCAGCAAGAAATTCCCCCTGCTAATATTCCATATGTATTGATTGGAACTGGTTTACTTTGGTTTGGTTGGTTTGGATTTAATGCAGGTTCAGCATTAGCAGCAAATAGTTTAGCGATTAATGCATTTGCCACTACCAATACTGCTGCTGCATCTGCAGGATTAGCTTGGATGTTTTTTGATGTCTTAAAAGGGAAAAAACCATCAGTCCTTGGATTCTGTATTGGTGCCGTTGTAGGTTTAGTAGCCATTACACCAGCTGCAGGATTTGTCGGAATCCCACAAAGTATATTTATTGGATTAGTTGCTGCTATTATTTCAAATGTAGCTAGTCATGTTTTTAAATTATCAAGAGTAGATGATACATTAGATGTATTCCCTTGTCATGGGATTGGTGGAATGGTCGGAATGTTAATGACAGGCATATTTGCTTCCAAAGCTGTAAATGCTGGTGGTAATGATGGATTATTCTATGGCAACCCTACATTTTTCTTGACTCAATTAAAAGCAATGTTAATTGTAGTAGCCTATAGTTTTACAGTTTCTTTTTTAATATTCAAATTTATAAGTATTATAATGCCACTTCGTGTGACTGAAGAAGATGAAGAATTGGGCTTAGATGCAACACAACATGATGAGAAATATGGTAGAAATCCCCTAAAGGCTTAGTTTCTTAAGGTTTTATGGTTTTTATAAAAGCAAGGTAAAGGCCCGAATGAAATTTCGGGCCTTTTTTATTATATTAGCAGACAGATGAAAATCCTTAAAAGAGCTCTTCAGCTTATATATTGCTTATATGCTATAGTATTGTTTTCAATACTTACCATCCTATCGGTGACAGCCATGTTTTTAGCGCTTCCATTAGGTAAAGAAAAACTAAGTGAGCATGTTTATTTTATCTGCCGTTATTGGGGAAAAATTTTGTACTTTTTCATAGGTATTCGACATAGCGAAATTTTTGAAACGCCCCATGATTTTAATCGTGCACATGTATTTGTAGGTAACCATAATTCTTACATGGATATTCCTACCATTGTTCAACTAAAACATCAACCTATTAGACCACTAGGTAAATTTGAATCCTCTAAAATTCCATTGTTTGGTTTAATTTATAGAAATGCAGTGGTCATGGTAGACAGAAGCGACCCTGAAAAAAGAGCCCAAAGTTTACGCAATTTAAAAGCTGCCTTAGAAAAACATATTTCTATTTTTATATTTCCTGAAGGCACATTTAGCATGACGGAAGAATATCCACTAAAATCTTTTTTCAATGGTGCTTTTAAATTAGCTATTGAAATGAAAATTCCTATTCAACCAGTATTATTGATTGACTCGGTTGATCGAATGCACTTTAGTAGTGTACTTACACTTACTCCTGGTAAGCATAGAGTAGTGTATTTAGAAACAGTAGAAGTAAGCGACTATACCCTTGATCAGCTCGACACCTTAAAGGACCTAGTTTTCAAAAAAATGGAAGAAGGAATGAGAAGATATAGAAAGTATCCAAATTCATAGTGTATTTTTGCAACCCTATATCATGTACGCAGAAATAATCATACCCTTAGCACTTCCCAAAAATTATACTTGGATGATTCCTATTTCCATGCAGGAAGAAGTTGCCATAGGAATGCGTGTGGAAGTAATGTTAGGTGCAAATAAAAGGTATGCAGGTATTGTAAAAAATATAAGTAGCAATGCCCCTGAAGCGTTCACACCTAAACCCATTTTATCTGTTTTAGATGATGCGCCCATTGTTTATGAGCATCAATTAGCTTTATGGCAGTGGATGGCCGAATATTATATGTGCACCGAGGGCGAAGTAATGCAGGCTGCTATTCCTAGTCATTTAAAAATATCTAGTGAAAGCGTTTTTATTTTAAATGAGTTAAAAGAACAAGATAATAAGCATTTAAGTGATGCTGAATATATTATTTCAGAAGCATTAGAAATAAAAAAAACCTTAAGCTTATTAGAAATTCAAAAACTTCTGGATAAAAAATCGGTCTACCCTGTAATTAATAAACTCATTCAAAAAAGAATTTGTTATGTACAGGAAAATATGAAAGATAAATATACTAGTAAAGTAGAAATATTTTTAAGCTTACATACTCAATATAGAAACGAGGCCGCTTTAGAAAAACTATTAAATGAATGGACAAGAGCACCAAAACAATTAGATTTATTATTAGCATTTTTACATTTTGAAAAAACAGAAGGCAGTGTTCAACAAAAATCTATTTTAGAAAAAGCCAATGCTACCCATGCTCAATTAAAAGCCTTAATTGATAAAGGCATATTAGTGGCTGAAAAAAGAAAAATAGATAGGTTGGCTAGTGTTTTAGATACAGATAATGTAGCACAATATAGCTTATCCGAAAAACAGAAAGAAGCCTTCGCTTCTGTTAAAGCACAATTACTAACTCATCCTGTGGGGTTATTGCATGGGATTACGGGCAGTGGAAAAACACAAATATATGTTGCTCTTATTAATGAAGTCATTCAGCAAAATAAGCAAGCTTTATATATGCTTCCAGAAATTGCACTTACTGCTCAAATGATAAGAAGATTAAAACAATATTTTGGTAGTTCAATTGCTATTTATCATTCCAAATTTAATCCAAATGAAAGAGTAGAAATTTGGAATAAAGTAAAATCTGGAGAAATTAAAATTGTATTAGGTGCACGTTCTGCACTTTTTTTACCTTACAAAAATTTATCGCTCATTGTAATTGATGAAGAACATGATCCTTCATATAAACAACAAGAACCTGCCCCTAGATACCAGGCAAGAGATACCGCAATTTACTATGCCAATCAATTAAAGGCCAAAGTAGTATTAGGTTCGGCCACTCCTTCCGTTGAAACTTATTTTAATGCAGTATCTAAGAAATTTGGCTACACTTATTTAAATGAAAGATTTAGCACGGGAGTCCTTCCAAAAATTGAATTAATTGATACAAAAAAACAAACAGCTGGAACAGCTATTCTTACTCCTCAGCTCTTAGCTTCAATTTCAAAAACTATTGCAAATAATAAGCAAGTAATATTATTTCAAAATAGAAGAGGTTATGCTCCGTATCTTATTTGTGATACCTGCGGATGGATACCTCATTGTGAACATTGTGACGTAACACTTACTTATCATAAAGCTAAGAATTTACTTTCTTGTCATTACTGCGGAGCCTCTTATCCTATTGTCAATACCTGTAAAGCTTGTGGTAAACAAAATTTTAAACAAAAAAGTTTTGGCACAGAGCAGATTGAAGAAAAATTAAACCAATCCTTACCAGGTGTGATTGTAGCAAGAATGGATTTAGACAATGTAAAAGGCAAAAACGAGCACGACCAACTCATTCAAAAATTTGAACAAAGACAAATTGATATTTTAGTAGGTACTCAAATGGTTGTAAAAGGGCTTGATTTCGAAAATGTAGACTTAGTGGGCATTGTGGACGCAGACAGCTTACTGAACTTTAATCACTATAGAGTAAATGAACGTGCTTTTCAAATGATGGAACAAGTTAGCGGTAGAGCTGGTAGAAAAAATGATAATGGAACTGTGATTATACAAGTAAGTCAATTACAACATCCTATTGTTCAACTTGTTCAACAACACGACTATTTTGGCTTTTATAATTTTGAAATTCAGAACAGAAAACATTTCTCCTATCCTCCATTTAGTAGGCTTATGAGTTTACTATTTAAACATAAAGAAAATAATATAGCGGAAGAAGCATCTATTCATTTTTTCCATTCACTTACTCCTGAGATTCAAAAAACAGTCTTAGGTCCAGCGCAACCAATTGTAAATAGAGTACGTAATAAATATATCTGGGAACTAGCTATTAAAATCTCTAAACAACCACAACAGTTGCAATTAGCAAAAAAACAACTCTTACATTATATTCGTTTACTACAAGTACATCCTAGGTATAAATCGGTTAATATTATCATAGATATCGACCCTAATTAATTCATACCCAGCATATTCTTTACACAATTCAATTGTAGTTTACTTATATAAAAACTCTTTACTCATATAACCTTCTTGATTTTTAATAAAAAATGGAAATTACTCAAAATTGTTCTCTTCAAAATTTACATAGCTTTGGTAGCAATGAAAAAGCAAATTATTTTGCTAGCATTGATTCAATAGAGACCATTGAAAAAGGTATTCAATGGGCTAATGGAAAAAATATTCCTTATTTAATATTAGGATCAGGCACCAATGTACTTTTTACAAAACCTTTTGAAGGCTTAGTATTAAAGATGGAAATAATGGGCATTAAAAAAATAAAAGAAACAGCTTCTGAGGTTTTTTTAGAAGTAGGCGCAGGTGAAAATTGGCACCATTTTGTAATTTACTGTATTCAAAAAAGTTGGGGCGGTTTAGAAAATTTAAGTTTCATTCCTGGCACAGTAGGAGCAGCTCCTATTCAAAATATTGGGGCCTACGGAGTAGAAGTTAAAGACTCGATAGAATCGGTTACAGCTTATGATACCCAAGTTGGTCAAATCATTATATTAGAAAATAGGAAATGTGCATTTGCATATAGAACTAGTTTATTTAAAATGGAGCAAAGAAGGTATATCATTATCTCGGTGCAATTTATTTTACAAAAACAACCCATATTTAGAACTGAATATGGCGCCATTAAAGAAGTGCTGCATCAAAAAAATAATAAACAGCATAGTTTAGAAGCCATTTCAAATGCGGTGATTCAAATTAGATCAGAAAAATTTCCCGATATTAAAAAAATAGGCAATGCTGGCAGCTTTTTTAAAAACCCTACTATTACTAAGGAATTATATGAAGCGCTAATAGTAAAATATCCTAAAATGATTGCCTATCCTATCACAGACGATACCTATAAAATAGCTGCGACTTGGCTTATGGAAGCTTGTGGCTGGAAGGGTGTACAAAAAGAAAATGTGGGATGTTATGAAAAACAAACTTTAGTCATTGTTCATTACAATAATGGGCCTGGTATTGAAATATATAATTTCTCGGAAGAAATTATTCAATCGGTACTCACAAAATTTAATATTTTACTAGAAAGAGAAGTAATGATTTATTAAGCTACTGATTAAATATCTCCAATTAATATATAACTTCAATATCAACTCTTCTATTTTGAGCTCTTCCTTTCAAAGTTTTATTATCTGCAATGGGCTTTGTGTCAGCAAATCCTTTTTGACTTATTCTTTTTTTATCAATTCCTTTTTTTATTAAATAATTTGATACTACTATGGCTCTTTGTAGCGATAATTTTTCATTTATTTTTAATGTGCCTGTATTATCGGTATGTCCACTTATTACTAAGGTAATATTTGCATTATTTTGCATTAAGACAACTAAGGTATCTACACTTACAAATATTTTTTTACTGAGATTTACTTTACCCGATTCAAACTTTAATTGAGAAGAGATTTCATTCACTAGTGGCTGTAAATCGGCACATCCATTATTACTAATAATACCAGCAATAGTAGGACATTTATCCTGCTCATCATTCACGCCATCTTTATCTAAATCAGGAATGCGACAACCTTCATATCTTGACAATCCTTTATCATTAGGACATTTATCAACTTCATCATTGATGCCATCTTTATCGGTATCTGGTATTGGACATCCTTTATATTTTACCACACCCTCTGCATTAGGGCATTTATCGTTCTCGTCATTAATGCCATCGTTATCTGTATCAGGTACAGGACATCCATGGTATTTAACTAAACCTGATGTATTAGGGCAATCATCTTCGCTACCTACTACACCATCATCATCATTGTCAGAAACTACTGGCACTGGAGGTATCATGACTGGTTTTTTTTCTCTTAGCTTTAAAGGCAGAGTATAACTTATAGAATGATTATAATGCATTTTAGTAAGGGCTGAAGCTTCTGCTCTATAAGTGCTAAGTAAATTTATATATGATCCTTGTTTGGCTTTAATTTGTAAACCTAGACCTATAGGCACATATGCAGTATAATAATTATTTTTAATAGAAGCCACCCCCAAGCCTGCACTTACATAAGGCACCAACTTATTTTCATCTGTCAATAGTTTATAATTTAAACTGGCATCTATTGCAGTATACATTTCATTATTTTTAGCAACATTTATTTTTGAAGAAGTATAAAAAGGATACTTCAAATTTGCAAAGTCTAAATTCATCATTAAATCAAGGTGTTGTGTGATACCTTTATAAAATTGTAAACCGCCTTGTATAACGTTTTGGCTGGCATTCTCTGTTGACGGTGTATTTTTAAATTTAAATAAGCCAATTTTAAAAGCAATAGAAGAGGGTTTAATACTTGTTGTATCTTGTCCTATAACTGACAAACTACATACAGATACGAAGAGTATTACAATTATTTTTTTCATACTATTGGACATTTTCTAAATTATTGATTGAAAGAAGAAGATTAATTTTAGGAATAAGTATTATGTTAAGAAAATGAATTTTAGATACTGTAAATTAAAGATTATCCTTGAATTGTTTACTGCTTTTTGGGGTTGATTTTAGAATATCCCACAGCATCTAAAGCCACTTTGACTATTCCCTTTGAATTTAAATGTAATTTTTTAGCAGCAATCGAACTTAAATCTATTACCCTACCTAATTTCAACATATTTGGATGCATGCGATCATTAACTCTAACTAGTATTGACCTACCATTTCTCATATTGGTTACGCGAACAAGTGTATTCAACTTGTACAAATTACAAGCGGCTGTATACTTTGAATTTTTAAAAATTTCACCCGTTGAAGTCATTGTACCATCTAAATTAGCGCTATAAAAACTTGCTATACCCGTAATATGATTTAATTCTATTTTAATTCGGTGCGTATCTATTTTTTTATGGTATTTTTTTAGAGCAGCGCTATCCAAATAGTTAATTGTTGTTAAACTTGTAGGATAAATTTTTTGCGCAAAAACTTGTGTAATATTTATTAGAGGGAATACTAAAATAAAAATGAAGCTTAATTTAATATTCATGATTTATTCTTTATAAAAACTTAAAAAATAAGCTTTATAATTTAATTAAATGAGTAATTAGCTAATAGTAATTACTTCCACTACACTATCAATATTTAATGGGCCATAAATATGGGGAAATAATTCATCTAAATCATGTGCTAATTCAAACAAAACAGGTCTTTGCACTTTTGATTTATCAATTTTTAATTTTACCAAGCCAGATTGCCCCTTATAAAAACGGTCTAATACTCCAGGTATTTGTTTTTCAACCGAACAGTGTATAAAACCGTCCTTTTCATAGTTTACAGGTCTGTACTCGTTCTTTAATTTGGCCGCTTCCCACTCTTTTGAATTAGTTACATGGTATATATATTCACTTTCCATAAATAATTATTTTTTAATGATTCTTGGAATTTTTTGATTTATTAACATTAAATCTGCAAGCACAATAGCGGTGACTGCCTCTAAAACAACAGGCACTCTAAGGGCTATACATAAATCGTGTCTTCCTTTTACTGAAAAAGTTTCTTGCTCATTGGTTTCCCAATTAAGCGTAATTTGATCTTTAGGAGTAGAAGAAGTAGGTTTAACTGCAATTCTAAACACTAGGTCATTGCCATTAGTATAACCACCTACCACACCGCCTGCATGATTGGTTTTAGTTTTTCCAGAAGCATCTACAATGGCATCATTGTGATCCACGCCAAACATAGAAGCGGCTGCAAAGCCTGTTCCAAATTCAATTCCACGAATAGCAGGTATCGAAAATACAGCATGACTTATTAAAGACTCTACTGAATTAAAAAAATGTTCTCCTAGTCCAATTGGTAAACCTTTCACCACGCATTCAACAATACCCCCTACACTATCTTTATGATCAATGGCTTTCTGTATTCCTTTTTCTACATCCTTTTCTCCACCTATACTAATAATGGTAGCCTCAACTTTAATGTCTTTTAATAATTTTTTAGCAACTACCCCCGCACCCACCAAAGCAGCTGTTAACCTTCCGCTAAAATGTCCTCCTCCTCTATAATCTTCAAATCCACCAAATTTATGATGGGCTGTAAAATCGGCATGGCCAGGTCTTGGGACTGCGCGTTGTTTTTCATAATCACCACTTCTAGTATTATTGTTTTCAAAAAGCATCATTATAGGCGCTCCAGTAGTAATATCATTAAATAAACCTGCTTTAAAAATAGGAATATCATCTTCTTGACGAGGTGTAGTTCCTTTTTGTTTACCTCCTTTGCGACGCTCCATATCCTCCACAAAATCAGTTACTTGCAATGGCAAACCGGCTGGACAACCATCTATTGTTATGCCCACACAAGCACCATGCGACTCGCCAAAAATTTGTACAGTAAATAAGGTTCCAAATTTGTTCATGTCTTTATTTCGTTATTACAAGGTAAGAAATTTATTGTATATCCACTTTTGCACCTAGTTCTTTCAAATGAGTAAAGAAATCGGTATAAGATTTATTAATCGCTTCGGCTTCTGTTATTTCAATAGGACCATTCGCTACTAAAGCGGCTACTCCACAAGCCATCGCAATTCGATGATCATGTTGAGAGAAAACTGTGGTAGATTGAATGATGTTTCCACCTTGAATAAGCATTTCATCTCCTAGTAAATCTATTTGAACGCCCATTTTTGCAAATTCAGTTTGTAAAGTAAAACCACGATCACTTTCTTTATGCGCAAGCCTACTAACACCTTTAATTTTACTAACACCTGCACAGACACTAGCAAGTGCAACTAAAGGAGGGAATAAATCGGGACAATCGGTGGCATCAAATTCAAATGCAATTAAACCATTTGAATTATTATTAGAATTATTATTAGAGTTATTGATAGAGTTATAATTAGATGTAGCAATTAAATTATTTTGCTCATTAAAAGATGCAGGGCCTATAAAAATCCCCTCTTCTTCATATTGGATATTTGCCTTGGCACTTAATAGCGCTTCCATAATTTTTTTATCGGCTTGCGTTGAATTTAATTGCAACCCTTTCACTCTTATAGGACCAGCAATAGCGCCGGCAACTAATAAAAAAGCTGCACCGCTCCAATCTCCTTCCACTGTATACTCTATCACAGGTTTTAAAGGCGCATGTTCTTGAAAACGGAAACTTTCATAATTTCTATGCTCTACCTTCCAACCAAATGTATTTAATACAGCCAGTGTTAAGTCAATATAAGGTTTACTTTTTAAGTCTATTACTTTTATTTCAATGTCATACTTTTCAGTTGCGGCATAAGCCATTAACATTCCCGTTAAAAATTGAGAACTTAAAGAACCATCAATGGTTATATTGCTAGGAATTAAGGGGCCTTGAATTTGAATTGGTAGAAAGCCTTTTTGAGAATTAACTTTAACACCCACTAATGGTAATATTTCATCAAAAAAATGCATGGGCCTTTTTAACAAGCTCCCTTTGCCTTCAATATTTATTAATTCATGGCTCAATGCTGCAATAGGTGTAAACATTCTTATACCTAACCCGCTTTCACCACAATTCATTGTGGGGCCAATAGGTTTTACACCATTGGAGTTCACTTCTATAGGAGTTGGATATATTTTTCCACTAGCAAGATTTGATGTTACTACATTTGCTCCTAATTTTTGAATCACATCCAAGGCAGCAAGGTCATCATTTGAATGTCCAGGATTATGAATGATGGTTTTTCCAATATGTATTAATGCTGCAGCACAAGCTCTTTGCATAGAACTTTTACTGGCTGGTGCAATTTGCGAACCACTTAGTTTACTTGGATGAACTATCGCACGCATTTTAAGAATACAATTTTATTAACTTTTCTAATGATTTCATAGGAACGTTTTGGTACACCGCCTTCCCCATTTTTTTAAGAAGTACATATTGCATTGAAGCTCCTATCTTTTTCTTATCCCTCTGCATAATTTGCAAAGCTTGGTTAATTTCAAAATGCATACTAGTAGGTAATCCGTATTTTTTCAATGTATCTACTAATAAACCAGTATCCTTAAAACCTTCCAATACTTGAGAAATTTTAGCAGCATATACCATACCAATACTAATGGCATGGCCATGTAATAAAGCATATTGATTTTCGATAGCATGTCCAAGGGTATGTCCAAAATTGAGCAATTTACGATCGCCTTTTTCGAATTCATCTTCTTGTACCACTTTTGCTTTAATTTTTACATTTTTGAAAATTAATAAAGCTAATGCTTTTTTATTTTTTTGATAATAAGTTAAATCATGTCGTGCTAAATCTTTCATCATCGCTGCATCTTTAATAGCAGCATGCTTAATTATTTCAGCAAATCCATTTTCCCATTGATGTTTAGGCAAGGTTGTTAAAAGATTAAGATCGTATAATAAAAAAGAGGGTTGTCTTATTAAACCGACCATATTTTTATACAAGCCAACATCAATGCCATTTTTACCTCCAATAGAAGCATCAACCATAGCAAGAATAGTCGTAGGCACAAAACCCACAGCTACACCTCGCATATAAATGCCTGCTACATAACCTACCATATCTGTTACCACACCACCACCTACTCCAATTAATATCGCTTCTCTAGTGGCACCAAAATTAAGCAAGGATTCAATGATAAAATCTACAGTTGTTTGATGCTTATGTTCTTCGCCCGAAGGAATTACAATGGTCTTCTTACCTTTGAATTTTTTTTCATGTAAACCATATACATTTTCATCTGTAATATAAAAAGTATTCGTCTTATCAACTATTTTATCAATAGCAGCAAACTTACCCTCTAAGAAAAAGGATACCGTTTGAGACGAAAATTTTACTTTCCAGTTTTTCATTGAATATGATTT
>RFVO01000058.1 GCA_009928005.1 Chitinophagia bacterium
TGCCCAAAACGTTAGTCTTTATAAATTCTGTTGGGCGGTCGCATTTTTTGGAATTTCAATACTAGTATGTAAACTACTATTATCTAATATTGTAAGCTTTGTGTCATTTTTATTTTTAAAAAATTGCCACCAATGTATTAAATAAGCATCACCATCCGGTTCCTTAATAGTAGCCTCTAACTTTATAGTCTCACCGGGTTTAACTAATAATTCGCTATTGTTTTTGATTTGAATAATAGGTGCGTGATTCGCTAACTTAAAATTGTTTTTAACTGTCCAATCAATTCTTGTGGCAAAATCGTTTTGGGCTGCATAGAAAAAATCTGGATAGGCGGCTTCATTCATATCTAGTGTTGACATTTTATTATAAGTACTAGCAGTAATGACTAACTCCTTAACTTTTGTTGTATCGTTGCTAAAAGGGACTACATAAGTGCTAGGATTAGGGTTAAACGGCCTTCCGCCCCATCCACCTGGATTCTCTTTTTCAATAGCATTTAAACCGTTATTCAGTAAATTCATAAAAGTTCCTGTATCGCCTTCTCCTAACCAAGAACCCTTTTGTTGCTTCGGCATCCAAACTATATATCCCATTTGTTTCAATTGCTCATTAGTATACCCATCCAAGCCAAAATAATCAAATCGGTCATCTTTAACAGATTGTTTCCCGTCTCCCCAAACTCTATAGATATCACCTAATGCACCTTTTGAACTAATGTTTTTTTGCATCCAATCTGCAGTAAGCACTGAAGCATTTACTGCATTAGCTGAAAGCTGGGCACCATAACCATAGTTAGGTCCATTTTTATATTGTCTATAATCTATAGCTGGCCAATTAGGTTTGATATAAGACGCATAAGTATTGTCCTGATCTCCAGAAGGAAGAAGCACCGTTTTATTTGAAACCTTTTGTTTTATTAAAGCCCAGTCCTTAGTATTTTTAAATTCATCTTCTATTGATTTTAATGCCCTAGCAATTGTGCTTTGTCCACCCCATGCAGTTATATAAACAGGACCATCTATGGAATCAAGTAATATTTTTTTTATTAAGTTAGAACCTTCTGTGTCTTTTGTAAAATCGCCTTCAAATTCAATATTTCCATATTTTATTTTAGATTTTAAATAAGAAGGACTTGGATATTCAGCATTATGAACCACTAAATTCTGATACACTTTTTCATAAGCTTCCACTGCTTCATGGATAAATCTTTCTCCTTCTTTCCAACGGTATGATGTACAAGGACAAAGGTTCAAACCATATTTTGTATACTCTCTTCCGGGTACCATAAACTTAGTACCTTTTCCATCTCCTTTCCAATGAAATTGACTACTTGCATACACCAGTCCTTCAATATTAAAGTCGGCACTATATAATAAAAAACGAATCAATGAATTATTGTCGTCTAATTCAGGATCGGCAGTAATAATAATTCTTGGCTTATTATTATTGGCAGCTAGAATTTTAGTACTCGTAAATAAAGGCTGCAATAAAAATAATAAGATAATGGATTTATGAATTTTCATTGAATAGATAATAAATTTTTAAATATTATAACAAGCTCAATCTATGAATTTTTGTGAGAATATTATGCTAAACTAATTCCATTCATACAATTTAATGCTAGAATTCTAATTAATTAGTTAGTTTCACCCCGTGCAAAAATATCTAATTATTCTATGCCTTAATTTGGCTATCCAACAAGCATTAGTGGCTCAAGGAAAAATTTCTGGAACTGTGATTAACAATAATAAGCCGGTTGAATTTGCCACTGTTACCATTTCCAATGTACAAGATGCTAATAAAGTGCTTTTTTACGAAGCAACTGATAGCCTAGGGGCATTTAGCTTTAGCAATCTTAATTATGGTACCTACTTATTAAAAGTAAAACTGGTTGGTTATTTACCCATTACAAAAACTGCCACACTAAACCCTAATGGTTCAAGCTTAATTTTTAATAACCTTAATTTAATAGAAGACGCCAGTGAATTAAATAAGGTAACTGTTACTGCACAGAAAAAAATGATTGAAAAAACCACTGAAGGTTTTATAATAAATACAGCTAATAATATTACCCAAATAGGGGGTACTGCCACCGATATACTTAAATCAACGCCTACAGTAACTGTAGATAACGACGGAGCCATTACCTTAAGAGGTAAAACCCCATTAATTTTAATTAACGGAAGAAATTCAGGCATATCCAATACAGATCAAATTGCGGCCAGTGGTATTGAGAGCATTGAAATTATTAATAATGCATCTTCTAAATATGACGCGAATGCTGAAAGCGGTATTATTAATATTAAATTGAAAAAGAACAAGCAGTCTGGAACCAATGGTGCGCTCGCGCTAGGCGGCGGTGTAGGCGCTAAAGGCAGAGTGAATAGTTCTTTTATTGTAAACAATAAAGTAGGCAAATGGAATATAGGACTTGGCTATGACAATAGGTTTGCAGGAAGAACTAGAAAAATTGAAAGTAATAGAACCAATTATAATTTAATAGATAATTATTTCATTGACCAAAAAAGAAATGATGAAAGAGTTGAAAAATTACAAAATTTAAAATTAAATCTTGATTATAACCTGAACCCATACAATACTATTTCTTTTGAAGCCATAGGTAATATGGAAAGCCAGGACAATAATGAAGATTTAACTAGCAAACTCTATAATAAAAATGCTGGTTTTACAAGTAGTAATGACAGACACTCTTACGAATATGAAAAAGTAAAAGAAGGTGAATTTGCATTGAACTATTTAAAAACCTACAAGAATTCAGAAAAAACATTAAATGCAAGCCTTAGTTCTTCTATTGAAAAAGGCAGACAGAATACCGATATATACACTACTTCATTAGATTTAGAAGGTAAAACAATGGGTATAATGCAAACCCAACTTACACATAATTATGAAGATGGGGTAATCACCAATGCTAGCATGGATTATACCATTCCCACTTCAGACATGGGTGTAATTGAAACTGGCTACAAAGCTTTATTCAGAACCATTAAAACAGATTTTTTAACTGCCGATAAATTAAACAATGACTATATTACTAATACTGGATCTAGTAATATTTTTAATTTTAACGAACAAGTTCAAGCACTTTATTTTCAATACCACAATACAAGTACTAGTAAGCAAAAAGGCGCTAGCTGGAATTATGCTACGGGTATAAGAGCCGAGCAGGTTAATAATAATGGAGAGACCATTTCACAAAGCACTCGCTTTTCAAATAATTATTTAAAATTATTCCCCACAGCACATCTAGCTTATAATTTTAATGAGAAAGAAAGCATTAAGCTTAGTTATGGTAAAAGAATTAACAGACCAGGCCTAGGGCAATTAAACCCATTTGTTGATATCACCGATATTTTAAGTCCTCATAGTGGTAACCCTAATTTAAAACCAGAAATTATAAATGCTTACGAGTTGTCATTTAACAATGGAACTTCTAAATTAAATTTTACTACTAGTTTATTTGCTAGACATTCGGTGAATGCAATTAGATCCTTCTATTCCCAATTACCCAATGGTGCCATTTTAAACAAACCAATGAATATTGGAACTGCAGATAATTACGGAATCGAATCAATGATTATTGGGAAACCTACTCGTTTTTATGATTATAACTTAAGTGCCACTATTTTTAATCAACAAATAAATGGTAGTAATATTATAAATGACGGCGTGAATAGTGGAACAAACTGGAGTGGAAAAATAATTAATAATTTTACTTTAAATAGTGCAAGTAAGCTGCAGGTAATTGCTAATTATGTATCTCCTAAGACAACACCTCAAGGTGAATCTTTTTCATTGTATAATGTAGACTTAGGCCTACAGAAAAAACTAGGTAAAACTAATTTTAAATTGAATTTCATCATTGTAGATGCCTTCAATACACTTAAAAGCGGCTATAATACACAAACCTCTACTTTTGCTATATACCGCTCTCAAAAGTCCGATACCAGGGCCTTTATGATAACACTAGCCTACTCTTTCAAAGCTGCTTTAAAGGACAAAATGCTGGAGAATAAATTTAATGCAGAGTATTAATTGTATTTAGAATACTTTGGTAGTAGTATTAGTAGTAGTAAAAGTACAAAGGGTAGTAAACTGTAACTACTTAAAAACATTAAAGAACAAATACTCAAATTTCAATATCACACCATTGGGTGCTGTTCTTTCCATGGTAGAATATAATTGCTGGCGGTAGCCAATATCAAACCTTGCCTGGCTGTTTACTATAAATTGTATAGAAGGACCAATATCTAAAAACGATTTTTGATTATCGTTCAAACGCTGACCAATAAGTTCAAACATTAGATTCACATTCGTTTGATTATAACTTGTATATACTTTAGGAAGCATTAATTTACCTATAGATAAAGTATAATTCATAGCACTATTATTCATTTGGGTGGATGAACACATATAGGTTGGCTTATTGAATATGGCTCTTTCATAACTAATGGTACTACTAATAGCCACCTTATGTAATAATTTGGTAGCAATAAATCCGGCCTCGTAGCCAGAGTTATGGCCCATTGTCTCAATTTCCTCTTGGTGCAATTCGCCATTCTAAAATGGCTTTGTTTACCATCTTCACTAAAGAATCTATACTTCGCATATAAACTAGCTCCCTCTGTTTCAAAGCCACCATCTTGTCTATTACTTATAAACCCTTGCACATGAAACATAAATTTTTTATTAATGCCCAACATAAGTTCTGGCATATTATGGTAATTCAGTTTACCATCTTTCTCAAACATTAAGCCATTCATATCTCGAAAGCCTAATGCCTTTGCAGGCATATTGCTAGCGGGTTCTGTAAATACAAATAGCTCTTGAGAAAATGTATTTGAATAAATAAAAAAAGAAATGAAAAGTAAAATTTTATTCATATTACAAGACCTTAATATGATATAAATTTTTATTGTTGCTAGCGTAAGTAGGATATTGCTTTGTTGTCTTCGATAATTGTTTGTACTCTTTATCTACTACAAAACCTTTATCTAAAATTTTTACTTTTACTTCACCATTTAATGTTCCCGTTTTCGTATCCATAAAAGTATAAGTGTTATTGTCTAGTGTAAAAGTTCCGTTATTCGCTGCCTGCTGGTTTTTAAAATTAAACACCACCACTAATTCACCCACAGAAAAACCTGCATCTTCTACTTTCTTTTTTACGTCACTAATATTTACAGTACTGCCATTTTTAAAATAAAGCAAGAAGGCTGTATTATTTAAATCGGGCTCGACTTTTTCTACTGCATCTATTGATATTAACTGCTTATAGGTAGCCTTAGAACACATAGAACAAGTAAGTCCTGTAGCCGTTAATTCTGCCTTCAAAATTTGAGCATTTACAAGTACCGAAACAAATAGTATAACTGTAAGTATTAATAATTTTTTCATTTTTCTTTGTTTAGTATAACCTTTTCTATGAATACACAAAATTAGGCATTTTAGACTACTTATAACAAGTAAACAAAAAGGGGGTTATTATGCCATTAAAAAAGCTAAAGTACAAGGCAGTATTGTGAATGAAAGGTTCGAAGTCACTTATTTTGAGTTGATAAAAAAATAGAATTACTTACCTCTCATTTGTTTAAATTTCTCTATATCTAAATGAATAATACCCCAGTTATGCCCATCTAAGTCTTCAATATTTCTAAGTAGCATAAAACCTTCGTCTACCATTGCATTAGGCACTGTTCCTCCAGCCTTTATACCATTTTCAATAATGTTATTTAATATTTCTAAGCTATCAACTGGCAAAGTAAAAGTAGCTGTAACGTTTTGTTTTGGATCGGGGAAATTTTTATTAATGCCTGAGATAAACATTTCATGATTTTGCAACATCAAATAAATTGAATCAGACCAGCATAAACATTTTTGGTCATCAAAGGTAAATAAAGGATTTACTACAAAGCCTAATGCTTTGTAAAATTCCATTGATTTATTTAAATCCTTGACTGGTAAATTTATAAAGACTTGTTTCATATAAAAATAAATTACTGTTCTACATATTTTTTAAAATTATCCAATATCATTTGCCATCCTGCTTGTTGTCTTTCTGTTGTGTTTTGTTGCTCGGGCTCAAATTGTTCTGTTATAAGAGTACCCACTTCTGTACTTTCAAAATTCACTTTCATTACACGACCATCACCTAAAATAATTTCAATTTTTTTTTGAATTTCAATATTTTGATAAGTTCCCCAAAAATCAAAAATCATTGAATTATCTTTTGCAGCCATTGTGTAATGAAACTCACCACCAATTTTTAAATTATTAGTGACATCGGGGCAATGCCAATCTGCAGTGGCAAAATTCCAGTTAACTATATGTTCTTCCTTTGTCCAATATTCCCATACTTTGCTAATGGGAGAATTAATATTTGATTGAACTGTAATTAAATTCATGATTTTAATTATATTATGTAATTAATAAGTCAAAAATCGGGAAAAACACCCAAAGTTTAAGTAATGAAGCCCCTTTTTCATTTAATATCTTATTGATTAATCAATTAAAGTACAAATTTACTTTACTTTTAAAAGTATTATTGATATATTTAACTATACCAAAAACAACAAAAATGAAAAAAATTCTATTCAGTGCAGTCATTGCAATGACATTATTTGCAGCTTGTAAAGATGCTAATCAAACAACATCTACAACGCCAGCTAATACTGGTTACACATTAGACAGTTCAGCTAATATTGATTATGCTAAACAAACATTAATCATTTCTTCTAAAGGAGACTTAGATGCCTATAAGTCTTTGTATGCCGATACTGCTTATTTTTGGGACAATGCTTCAAAAGAAACAGTTCAAGAAAACGTAGATATTTTTAAAGCAATTCAAGCAAAAGGAATTACAATGAAATTAGATACTTTTTATAATGCATTTGAAACAGTGAATAATGTTGCAGATCCTTCAACAGGTGCTGTCAATTTTACTCATATTTATTGCTCAATAACTTTTAGTAAAGGTGATAAAAAAGTAACAATTCCTTTTTACCAAGCTAACGCTTTAAAAGGCGGTAAAATTATAAGAGAGTGGGATTATTATGATGCTTCAGGCCTTAATGAATTAATGAAGTAATCCAAAAATATTTTTTTTGAAAGGGTCTACGAAATTAAAATCGTAGGCCCTTTTTTATTAATTTAAATTTTATTAATTTTAATTTTAAAAACCAAAATTCAAACCATGAAAACTACTAAAATTATTTACTGGATAAGTACAGGTATTATTTGCTTATTCTCTTTAGGCGCAATACAAATGAACTCACAAATGGCTATTGATGGCGCTAATCATTTACTTATTCCACGTTACCTTGGCGTTGAAGTAAGTATTGGTCAGTTAATAGGTGCTGTACTTTTAATAGTACCGGCTATACCTGCTCGCTTTAAAGAATGGGCCTATGTAGGTTATGGTATTATGTATATAACAGCTTTAAATGCGCACTTATCGGTAGGTGATGCTTTTATTCCATTTGGTATAATGGCTGTCATTTTCTTTGGCCTACTTCTTACCTCTTATATAAGCTTTCATAAACTACAGGAAGCAAAGAAATAATATTACCGCCCCTGTAATAAGTAAAATACAGAAGCGTTTTAATTGGTCTATTCATTAACTTGGTAGGGCAATTAAAACGCTTTTTTATGAAAAAAATAATCTGGTTATTTTTCTTAGTCCCTTATATAATTTCTGCACAAAAACCAGTTGTTAAAATAAAATCGGGTGCCATTAGTGGTATTGAAAAAAATGGAATATCTATATTTAAAGGTATCCCCTTCGCAGCACCTCCCATTGGTAATTTGCGTTGGAAAGCACCTCAACCCGTAAAGCCTTGGACTAATATTAAAGAGTGTACCGCCTTTGGCCCTAGTCCTTTTCAAGCAAGCCCTGTGCCTTTTATGTGTTGGTCGGAAGAATACTTAATTCCTAAAGAACCCATTAACGAAGACTGTTTATATTTAAATGTATGGGCACCAAAAAAAACAGCGCAGAAAAAAGCAGTACTTGTGTATATATATGGAGGTGGGTTTAGAAGTGGTGGTGCAGGTTGTGCTATTTATGATGGAGCAGCCGTTGCTAATAAAGATGTGATATTTGTAAGTATTAATTATAGAGTTGGTGTATTTGGTTTTTTAGCACATCCTGAATTAAGTAAGGAAGCACCTTATCATAGCTCGGGTAATTACGGCTTGTTAGATATGGTGGCGGCCTTACAATGGGTGCATGATAATATTTCGGCATTTGGTGGAGACCCAAGCAGGGTAACCATTGCAGGGCAGTCGGCTGGTGCCTTTGCAGTTAATTTTTTATGTGCATCTCCTTTAACCAAGGGTTTAATACATGGAGCGATTGCAGAAAGTGGTGGAAGTATTTTACCTAGTAGTATTAGACCTAATATTCAATTAAAGCAAGCCGAAAAGCAAGGTGTAGAATTTGCAAAAACTTTAGGAGTAAGTTCAATTCAAGAATTAAGAAATAAAACTTCTCAAGAAATTTTAGCCTCTACAGGTGGATTAAGTGCCCCTTTTGAAGATGGTTATTTTTTACCAAAATCTATTTTTTCAATTTATGATAAGCACGAACAGAACGATGTTCCTATATTATTAGGTTGGAATGAAGATGATAAAATGATAGGCAAGCCATCTGCTGCTAATGAATATATAGAATCTATCAAAAAACAATTTGGTAAAAATGCAGAAGCGGTATTAGCATTATACCCTGGTAATACAGACATAGATGCTGCAAAATCTCAAGGTGATTTAAGCAGAGACCAAACATTTGCTGTGCAAGGTTTTACTTGGGCTAATATGCAGTCTGCTAATGGAAAGTCGCCGGTGTATGTATATAATTTTAATAGAAAATTACCTGCAGCTAGCCCAGAGAGCGACTTTGGAGCCTTTCATACAGGAGAGGTAGTATATGCCTATGATAATTTATTTACAGTAAACAGGCCCTGGGAAAAAGCCGACCACGAACTTGCCAAAAGCATGTCTACCTATTGGACCAATTTTGTAAAAACAGGAAACCCTAATAATAATAGTTTAGTAAAATGGCCAATCTATACAATTAATACAAAGCAAGTATTACAATTAGATAAAAAAATTGAAAGTACTCAGCTACCTACAGAAAAAAAATTAGCGCTGCTTTCTAGTTTGTATTGAGAGGTCTAATAATTTAAAGCGGTCATTAATTAAAAACTAAAACGACCTAATGGCTCTTACAGAACGTGGATTAAGGTTTTTTGGTTCAGCCTGAACCGTACCCGTTGAAGAGAAAAAATTTAATGTATAGGCAGTTTTATCATCGGCCTCGGTAGAACTCCAAACATAAGTCGTGTTGGTAAAGTTCAATCGTGTATCACTTTTTTGTTTAAATAATAATTGTAGTTCATATATGGAGGGTAAATACCAATCACCATAACCACCCCATCCATTACCATTAAAAGAGTAATGTGCAGCAACCATTGCTGCATAATTACCTATGCCTGCACCTTGTTTTATTATTATTCTTTCTGTATTAGACATGCCTGCATTAATTCCATTTCTTATAGCCATCACATAATTAGCCGTAGGCCCCCACGTGAAACCAGTAGTTCCACCAAATGACAAATTAGAGGTGGAGGCTATTAAACCATGTCTACCATTATCCCAGACATAAAATACAATACCTCCTCCAAAGGATTCACCAATAGAATGTGTTGCAGTTTGTGTTGATAAGCTAGTCCAAGTAAGCGATCCGTCAATATCTGTAGTTAATACCTGACCAGTTCTACCAGCTGTAGTTAAACCTGTTCCGCCATGAGCAATATCAATTACAGTTCCATTCCATACACCACTTGTAATAGTACCTACCGTATTTAAGTTATTCAAACTTGTAAGTGTAGTATTATTTTTAGCTGTAATATTACCAGCAGTCTCAGCAGTTGTAGCTGTTTTTGCACTATAAGCATATGTTGCAGTAGCCGCATTATCTAATAAAGAAAGTTTAGTAGTTAAAGCAGAATCGGTGTAGGATTTTTTAGTGTACTTTAAAGTGTCAGCTATGTTTAATTTTGATTGTAAAGAAAGGTCTATAAATTTCTGCTGTGAATAATTAAATGCATCGATAAATGCTTGTTTTGCATATATACTTGTATCAAAAACATTCATTTTTTTGAGTAATGCAGAATCGGTATAAGTTTGTTTAGTGTATTTTATAGAATCTGATGCGCCTAATAAACTAGTTATTTGTTTTTTTAAATAATTACTATCTAAGTTATAAGACATTTTTGCATAAGGAGCTAACATAGCTGAGGTATCATTGGTCGCTAATTTTGTATCAACTGTTGTAGATAATGTTTGAACAGATTGCATTTTAGCGTATACAGAAAGCATTTTGGATGTATCAGATGCATTTAATTTTTCATCTATTTTAGCAGTATTAGCAGAGTACAAAGCAAAGGGTACAGTACCAAAAATAGTGGTTCCTATATCTACCCATTCTTTTGAATAATCCCAAGTATTACTAGCTGCAATAGGTGTAATGACAATTTTTAAATTTAAATAATAAGGGCCTTTCGACCAATCAATAGTACTTAAACCGCTAACAGTACCACCTACTCTTGAACCGTTTCCTACCATTATACTAAATATACCATATGCATCGGTATAGGTCTGATGTTCTTCCGTTAAAACCTTAGTGCCAGTTGGGGAAGATTGTATAATATTAGTTTGTACGTATATTTTTCTGTCCTTGGCTGGGTTCGAAGTATTATCTCTCGCAATTGCTTGGAGAAAAATATTCCCGTCTGCGCAAACGCATTGACTGTACAAAAAAATAGTAAGAAAAAAAGAAATGATTTTTTGATTAATTTAATTTGATACATAAAATCATTTATTAAAATATTACGAAACTATTTCTTCACAATGGTGGTTGTGGGTGTATATATTCCATTTGTCAATAAACCAATAAGACCATCTACGAATGTATGTTTTATAGTTACTTGATAGTTTTTAGCATCGCCGGCCATCAAAGTTGGATTAGCTGTTTTAATGGGCGCTAGTCCAGAAACCAAGAAATGATTTTTTTCCACAATGGTCTCTCCTGTTTGAGAGCCGCTTCCAACAGCATAAGATACTGTATAGCATGATGCCATACTTAAACACAAAAATGACAATAAAGCGAATGTTACAAACTTGTTTTTCATATAATTAAAATTTGCGCCTACTCTTAATACAGTTTTCGGCTTCCCTGTTTTTTATTTTGATAGAATAAAAATACTATTAATCGATATGAGTAGTGGTTAAACTGTTTTGATATTTTATTGAAAATGAAAAATATTCCCGTCTGCGCAAACGCATTGACTGTACAAAAAAATAGTAAGAAAAAAAGAAATGATTTTTTGATTAATTTAATTTGATACATAAAATC
>RFVO01000059.1 GCA_009928005.1 Chitinophagia bacterium
TTTCAGCGTTCAATCCTGCTAGTTTGGCTAACTCATCGGGTGTATAAAAAGACAAATGCTCTTTAATTGTAAAACGATCATAAAATGGCTGACTTAAACTACCACCACTAGTAGTGGCTCCGACAAGAGTAAACATTGGAAGATCAATAGACTCTGGTTCAGACTCTAGTGTTATATGAAGAACAAAATCTTCCATAATAGGATATAAGAATTCCTCTACCAATTTTGGTAGTCTATGAATTTCATCTATAAAAAGAACCGATCTTGGTTGTATACTCATCAAATATGGTAGTATGCTTTTTACACTACGAATATTTGCGGCGTTAAGTGTGCGGATCGTTGTGCCTAGTTCGCTGGCAATAGAACTCGCTATAGTGGTCTTACCAAGCCCCGGTGGGCCGTCTATTAAAACGTGTGGCATCACACCGCCAGAGTTTAAACAGCCCTTCACCATGATCTTTAGGCGATTGATGACTTCTGATTGACCAATAATATCATCAAATTTTGATGGTCTACTAATACTATTCGACATTTTTAAGTGACTCCAAGGTTTGTTTGACTAATAATCCAATATCATTTGTGGGACAATCGCTATAACTTTTAGTTACTAAAGACTTTGCTTCGCTAACAGTAAAACCAAGTTTGACTAGACTGTTAACAACAGTGTCTAATAAATCTTTTGGTATACTTTTATCTATTTTTGTAACTGGTTTAGATTCTGTATAGACAGGCTTGTTTATTTTTAATGAATCGTATTTGAGTTTAAAGCCTGTTACTCTTTTGACTTTAAAGATGTGGTTACAATCACACACTATTTTATAGTTTTTAGTTGATGCTTCTTTGAAAGACAACCAATGAGGTTGACCGCATTTTTTGCAGATATACTTTAGATGTATATCGTACTCAATCGGTTTCTGGTTTTTCTTGTTGCTTATCTTTGCTGTCATTTTTTACCCAAAAAACAAAATCATTAGTATCGGAATCGTATGCACTCTCTATTAAGCCCTTGTTTACTAATGAATTTAATATATTGCTTACTAGTCGTGAGTTTAACTCTTCCAATATGGTCATATATTTTTCATCGGTAACTAAATATCTAGTATCTCCAGATACTTTATGTTTTTGTTTTATTAAAATACCTTTCGCTATTATGAGTGACTCATCATAAGATAAATTAGCATCTAATTCTTGTTGATCTATATCATTTAGTTCTGTAAATAAATCAGATTCATCAATATTTTTTTCTCCAAAACATTTGAACACCAAACGCCTAGAAGCATTAATAAATTCATTAAAATCTGATATAATTAGATAGTCGTCTTTCATAAGTTTAGTTTAGTATATCAAACATGCCTTTGTAGTATGTTGGTTGTTTTAGAAAGTGTATCGAATGTTGTGAGATATGATTTTTGTATAGTATATTTATCTGATCTCTTACTAAGTACGGATTCTTCCATATGGGTTGATTATGATAGTTATTCCCCAAATACAGGAATGGATTTTTAGTTCCATCGCCTGTATTGGGAATATAACTATTCACAGGAAACGACACAAACGGAAAGTTAATAAGATCAGTAATCCAACTAGACAACGATGAATTAGGATTTATATCAAACTTGAAATAAAACTTATAAGGATCGTACTGATCATTACCATCATAATTATAGTAATCCTCATCGTCATACCCGTCATCTTCATCATTGTCGTAGTTATCGTTCATAGTATGTCCTTAAAAAAGTGGTTATGGAATCGAACCATACCCTTAACTAGTATCCGCACCAGCGGCCCACTTTCTTCCGACCTCATAATGAGGTCAAAAATCAATACTGATCGTCATCTTCCTCATCATCTTCATACTCATTGTAATCGTCCTCATCATCAACATCTTCATCAAACTGATCCCAGTATGACTCATCAATATTGTAATCATCATCATCCTCATAATCATCTTGCTCGTCATAACTAAAGTTAGACGAATAAAGAGGCTTGAGAAGTTCGCCTTGATACTCTCCAACAACTACATATTGGCAAGTGCGAAGTTTCTCACAATTACAATCAGTAGGCACACTAACAACATCACGCGGATTAATCTTTACGATTACTATACGATCACCACTCTCTACACTACCATAAGTAGCAACATAGTTCAATGCTCCAGCATGAAGTCCATCAGAGCAACCGCGAGAGCGATCATCATCAACCTTTGCTCGCTGCATTTTAACAGTGTTACCAACACTATTGTCAAATGTTCCACGATACTTGTCCTTATAATCTCTCCTAACAGCCTTATAGGCTAGGAAATGACCATCCTCAGTAATAGGCAGATGCTCATGCTCAAGGAAATCATATAGTTCCTTTTGACTCTGCATACTAGGATTCTCCATTACATTATGAAGAAACTTTACCAGAGGCTCAAATGGCAGACCCTTACTCATAAACTCTAGAATTCTCTTGCTGATACTACCATGAACAGTCTCACCCTCATAAGTGACCTGACCATTCTTGATCTCAACAAGACCATCACTAAATGTAGCAACTGCTTTTTCAAGATCAACAACTTTTAGTAGTTCATCTGGAGTTGCAGTAGGAAGAATCTCCAGAATCATTCTATAGTTAATATGATCTGGTAGAACTTGATAACTCTTGTTATTAAGCACCAGCGTCAGATTACCATCAACAAACATAAACGGAACGGCCATAATAAAAACTCCTTAGTGTGTTTAGTACCTGTGAAATTACTTAATCAAACTACTCAACTGAATCTTAAACAATTCGATCATACTATCATCCATATTCATTACCCAACCATCAACCCTATAGTTATCAGTACTATTGGTAATAGGATTTTTGGACGTAATATTTCTGATACCAACCCTGTTTGGACTGGTAGCCATAATATACTTGATAGTCGGGTTGTTGTCAACCTGTTCTTTAATAATTTTTCTAAGTTCGCTGGCCTTTGGCAGACTATGCTTACTCTTATTATCAGAAGAAATTAGTTTAGTCCACTTATCACCAGAACCATCTCTATAGAGAGTATGCTTTAGCAGATTATTGAGTTGGTTGAAGGCTACATTTGTTTTCTTGACCAACTCAGCATCAACACTATCAATTCCAATATCTTTAAATAGCCTATTCATATGATCATAATAATCGCTTTTCTTGAAGCCATTAATATTGTATGCGTGATGATGCACTGTCTCAGCAAAAAACTCCATAACTAGATAAGAGTCAACAACTTTGACCAGACTATCGTTTTTAATATACTTGGCGTAGTCTAGGCCAAAAAAGTTTAAAACTGTATAGCAGAATCGTCCAAGGACATCACACTGATGATAGTAATTATAACTAGATGACTCACGATCAATAAACTCATTCTTACAAAATTCTACCATACCATTAAAACACGATACAGACTCAAATTTTGGTTTGAAAACATTTTCTAGTTTATCCTTGAAGAAATCGTTGAATGTAATCATATTACGATCACCTTCTTCCGCCATCTTCTTAGCAACACTACTCTTTATAGCATAAATCTTAGTCTTGCCAAAAACTTCTTTTATAAAATCTGTCAACGAAGGTTCATTAAACATACGATTCAAATCTGAAATCTCTGGAAATCCCTCATTCTGATTAACAGCATATCTAGTAATAGGCAAATAAACAATAGTATCACTATCTTCAAAAGATTCAAGTTCATCTTGATTCAGAGTCTTTAGCATAGAAGCGTCATTATAATCAACTGATAGAGCGCCACTATCTTTGGATGCTCCATAAATAAAGAATACATCTTGATCACTAACGCTTCCCTGACTAGAACGATTAGATGCTTTTCTAGGATTGTTGCTTTTGATCAAATCCTTGAACTCAGAAATGTTCTTAACATTTTCCTTACCAACATCATTTATTAGAGATTCAAAACCTTTATCTGACTCATTAATATTATCAGAATCAATCATCAAATAAGCATAGCAATCATTCTCGTTGCAATAACGAATAGCAATCTTTTTTGCTGTTTCTTCGCTCTTAACATCACAAACAAAGAAGGCTAGTTTGCCAGTTTTACGATTAGCATAATAGTAATCTCCCTTGCCAGAAAGAGTAGCCAGATGAATATGATTGGTCAGATAAACCATACGTCTAGACCTATAGCCAGCCGTTCTATAGTTGATAGCGTACAAATTCTTACTCTTTGCAAACTTATACTCTAGATCATCTCCACTATTAATATCATGCTCTACACCCTTGCTGTCCTTCCATTTAGCACCAACTCCCCAACCACCAGCAAGATCATTAAGAGTATAATAACTTTGAATTGCCTCAATCTTTGTCTTGGCATTAGCAATCTTTTTACTAAATTCTTCCTTCATCTCCATATAGATTTCTTGAGTCTTATTACGCAAGGTACGAATAACATCCTTGGTATACTGTAGACCCTCACGGGAAACATCCATTTCCAATTCCCCGATGCCAAAATCAAGTTCTAGATAAAGATTCTGGTTAGTAATTTCTGAGATGAAACTACGCCAGTTATCAATATCAGCCTTGCCAAATGCTCTGTTCCACTTTTGAATATGGTCAGGTTGTTCAGACTTTTGTTCTCCGATCAATTGTGATACAATAACGGGATAAGCAATATTACCCATAAGAGCAACAACACCACTATCAATATGATGATGAACATTAGGAAAATGTCGAGTTTCATTACTGAAACGACAAACCCTCCATCCATCACCACTAAGCACAATATTTTTGTTACTATAACTATGATCCTTGAGAGTTTCAAAAACTCCACCCTCAACAATTGGCTTCATCTTAAAATAATGGAAAATTCTAATAGACTTGCTACTAAATTCATGAAAGTCATGCTGCTTAACAGCAAAACTAATTTCAAGACCATTAGGCTCATCTGTTTCAGAAATATTAAACAGATTCAGATTTGGAACACCAGAGTCATCAATTGATGCAATATAAGTATATTTTTGTCCATTGAAATAAGAACTTGTAGTAAAACTCTTAGTATAAGCAAACGGACTCTTAGAACCTAGACCAAGACAACCCACAAAATCGTTGCTATCATTCTTGTTGCTGGCTCCGTATGTTGTATACAGATTCTCCATATCCTGTTGACTAAGACCCGTACCATAATCTCTAACAGTAAAATTAGGATTACTAGCATTAGGAAGAATAATCTTAAAGGGGTTCTTATTACCAGCACTAATGTGACTATCATAAGCATTGGTAGACAGTTCACGAATAACCGCCATCACTTTATCAGAATAGAGAGAATCTGACAAAATCTTAAACATTTTGCTGGTCTGTGCGATTGTGAATCCAGACGCACTACGAACACCAGAACTATGAGTATCAATAACCCGATCTGCCAACTTCATTGTGTTTCTCCAATTTCCTGTGAATCGACCTGTGATGCTCTCATTCTACATCGGCATTTGGTCTTGTCAACCTTGATTCTTTTTTCGCACTCTTGAGATACTTATATAGCCCAAATAAATTGGTATCAATCCTAGATACCATATGGGTAGTGCTATGCTTATAAACCAAATTCCACTAATGAGAGATAAAACAGATAATGGATAGATTATAAATGATGGAAAATTTAGTCTAGACAATAAGTATGTTATTGGACCAATAAATAAAACAAATAGAACCACTAAGGATGCTACTAACGCTAAACTAGCCATTAACTTTCATCCTGATGATTTTCCCAACCATCATCTAATCCATAATTTTCGTCTTCATCATCTTCTCCTAATTCAAAATTTCTTTCATCGTAAGGAGTCCATTCTTCAGCATCTTCATCAACATCTTCCTCATCTGCTTCTTCAATAAAAACAGTTATTGCAGTAATAAGATCATATACTTTTTCTAGTGTAGCATCTATTTTGGCTAACTTAGTTTCCATCATCTTAATATTTTTTTGAAGAGATTCTATATCTTTTGAGAGACTTTTGTCTATGTTATGAATTTCTTTATTGCTTTTAGTGATCTCTTTAATAATATCATCATAATCTCTAGACATAGTAATCTCCTAACTAAGTTTCTTATACTCTTTTATATCTCCATTTTCCAAAATCTTTTTATCTTCGTATGGCGATGCTACACGCCGATAAAACTCTTGCTTTATATTCTCTAATACACCAGTAATCATAGCAATCTTATTATAAGATGTAGTACCCATCAATCCGCCCAATATTCTACTGAAAGTATAGTTAATATCTCCAAGCATATTACTTACAATTAAGTCTTTTTCAGGATCTAAGCATCTGATTAGATTATCTATACAAGCATCTAGTTCTTCTCTTTTTGATTCGTTAATATATGGCATCTAAAAACCCCCAGTCACATTTACATTTTAATTTATCACACTCACTACATTTTGGCCCCGGATTTTCATTTCCCCAAGCATTAACATTTCTAGTAAAACTTTCGGGACCAGTATCAATAATAACTAACTTATAGTCTTTGCCACTACCAATTTTGCCAATATTGTATTCGTGACAATCCCAAAATTTTAATTTAGTTTTTTCGTATATTTGCTCAACAAGATGCTGTATTTTTTTACGAGATACTTTCATACCCACTTTCACAATCTGAGTAACGTATCCCCAGTTAGATTTATACGGAGTACCTTTAAATGGTAACTTTCTTAGATTACCATAGACTTTAGGAGCCAGACCTAATTTGGCTAACTTTTTTTGTATAGAATACGATTTTTGAGCAAGTCTTTTGTTAGCAAACTCTTTAAATCCTATCTTTTTGTAACCAACTATAGAATAGAATTGTGTTGATCCACCCTCACTCTCCAAGAACTCTATAGAGTATTTTTTAGTCATGGCCTATAAACCCCCACATCGGTTTCGGTAACTTTATTTCCTGTTAAATGTTCTACTAAACTTATAGCCATATTTAATTGATCAAAAGCACCAACAAACTTAGATGACTCATTAAAATGATCTTTTAATGAAGCATAAATTACATAATATGGATCATCAATTCTTTGTTCATTAAAATAATAGTCTTCCATGCGAGATACTCTTTCTATAATAGAATCTCCATTGTAGTCACTAATATCATGTACGGTTTCTATATAGAATAATTTAAAGTGTGATTTAGGATTACCATCATTGGTAGCAAAACCATGAAAGAATCTATTGGGCTGAGTTGTCATGTAATGTTTTTCCATCAGAATAAAGTGGCACAACAATAGATGGATCTAAATATGGATTTTGTATCATTCTAAGATCATACAAATCTCCACGATCATTTTTTCTTGCCCAAGCAACAATCGTAAATTCTAGATTTCGGTTTATTTCTTGAACAGCAAATTGATTGGCATCAAATGCTTCTTTAGTGAAGTCTTTGATTTTGGTTCTGAGTTTATTTAGTTCATCTTTAGCATTTAGAACAGTAAATTTAGTAAGTTTCCACTGTCCAGTATTAATTGCTGTTTCACAGCATTGGATAAGGTAGTCTAATGGATCTGAATTTTTATTCATACAAATCCTATGCGGGTTTTTTCATCAGTAGTAACAACCAATTGATGTGGCAGAAAATTATCCTTACTATAAGATCGTCCATTCCACCAACCAACTTGGTAAGATACTGAATTATTATGCGATATATTAATGCCTACTACGGTTCCAATAACATCATCTTCCAACTTAACTTTTGATCCTATAGGATTTAGTTCGATACTTTCTGTTTTTTTCATAAAATTTCCTTTTTTTTATTTCTATAGTTAGGTGTTTGAGAATGACAATTTGGACATAGCATTTGTAGATTAGATAATTTATTATTTGATCTACACCCATCTATATGATGTAATTCAATTGTAATATCTTCATTCATCCAACCTTTATGACCAACAATGCCACATTTTTCACATATATTTTTTTTAAGACCGTATGTTAATACTCTAGACTTTACATGGTTTGGTTTTCTTTCAGTTTCTATATCAAAATATTCTTCTATGCTCTCTTTGCCATTATTAAAATCTGGTTGACCAAACTTATTCCAGCCTTGTCCTAAGAAATGACTTGTAGATATTTTATGTTTTTTAATATGATACTGAATATATTTATATGTGCCTCCAGCCCTAGATAGCCCTAATTTATCAATAACTTGACCTATAGATCTAGAACTAGAAACAATAGGTTCTAGTAATTCTTTTGTATATTTGCTTTTTCGTGCCATATTATGTCTCCTTAACATAATATACACAAAAATTGGCATAGACTAAGAAAAATTTTTTATTGTATACCAATACAGCGGGTGGGACTCGAACCCACACTGTAGGCGTTTTAAGCGCCTTGCCTCCTGCCATTGGGCTACCGCTGCATATAAGACAACCAACTACAATAATTTATCTGACCGAGGTTGATTATGCTTGGGCCTCGCCGTTTAAACTATTGTAGTAGTTGCTTACGGTTTTAAATCAAGAGTTCCTATGAGCCTTTAGACGACGCACAACGTCGGCCATAGCCTCAACATTATCCACGCTCTTTGCGGGCTTCGCACGTTCCATAGCAGGAAGTTCCTCACCCTTTTTAGCAAGAGCGGCCTTGGTACGAGAATATCGTGCCATAGTTGTGGCAACCTTTTGCCCGGTCTTACTAGCAATCTCAGCATAAGTCTTACTAGAAAAAACAGCCTCAAGAAACTGCTCGTCAGAACAACGAACCCTAGTTTGCTTAACCTTATCAAGAATATCACTCATAATCAACCTCCAAATCCTATCCAAGTTTTGTTGGAGCGTTCAGTCAAGCGACTGATCCAACCGCACCAACATCCTCATTCTACACTGTGTTATCGGCTTGTCAACTACCATAACATGAATTTTTCTTTTTTGAATCAAGCCGCAACAGATACCGAATTTTCCTCATTAATATGAACTAAACTTTGTAACCTCTCATTTTCCTGCTCTAGTTTAGAGATTATTTCTTTGGCTTGTTCTAGTGCTTTGGTTAAGTGATAAACCTTATTAGCCAATTCATCAGATACAAAGTTTTTCATAATCATAATTAGCCTCCGTTTTGAGACTATATTAAATACACCTAGACAAAAATTGTTTTAAGTTTTGTATTTGGCTTTTATCCAAAACTATTTGATCATTATATGGCTTATTATATCTACAAACTCTCCAAATATATCGTAGTTTTTGAAACCAACTGAATTTATGAGCAAACGATGATGAATGCTCGTATATTGCACAATCCATTAAGCCAATTTCTTGATCGTATTCTAAAACCAAAACTTCATTTTTGCAACCACAAAGTTCAAAATGAATATTATTTGGTGGACTTGGGTTTTTTCCGAATCCCAAAAATCCTTTCATAGTTTTTCTCCCATGTTTTATAGTCTACACTTTTTGGTCTAGGTTTTGACCCTTTGCCGTTCTGGCTCATTCTTGATCCTCCAAAACAAAACTCCAGTATCTACTATCTTATATTGAAAACTCCCCAATTATCGTTGGTTACTACTCTGGACTAAAGACCTAAGCCTTATTTCCTGCTTATAAGTCAGGAAGCATTAGGTTGGTTCAGTCTTTATACGAGTAATAGAGCAACAGGAAGTTACCTCCCGGTGATCAAGTCGGTGGTGAGTGTTAATTCACTTCTTCTTTAATATTATAGTTCATGGTGAATTTTTGACAACCAATGTCTTATTTGGTGTATGTCTTATGTATGAGGTTCAAAATGAAAAAATGTGGAATATATAAAATAATTAATACTAAAAACGACTTCTATTACATAGGGTCTAGCGTTGACATAACTTCCAGATTTGGTAATCATAGATCTAATCTACGCAAAAATACTCATAATAATCCTAAACTGCAAAATGCTTGGAATAAATATGGTGAACATTGTTTTAATTTTGAAATAGTTGAATTGTGTGATACTAAAAAACTCTATCGTATAGAGCAAAAATATCTAAATAAAATTAGGAATTGTAGTAAAACTTATAATATAGTTTTCATTGTTGGTGGTTTTCCAGATAGTGCTGGACATAAAAATCCTAGATGGATTAATGTTAGCCACAATAAGAAAAAGATTATTAAGCAATATTGGCAAGAGCATCATACTGTAAAAACTATTCAATTTATGAAAGATGAGTTTGGATATGGAGGTTCTATTGCCAGAAGAATTATTAAAGAAATTAAAGATGAACTCAATATGCCTAATAGGATGAAAGATAATACTATTTATCATTTCAAGAATCTCAAAACTGAAGAAAATTTTAAGGGTACTAGGCAACATTTTATTAAACAATATAATATATGTTATACAACGGTTAGTGAATTGGTACTTGGCAAAATACTGCAAACTAGATCTGGATGGATAGTGTCTCAATCTTCCAAAACATAAGACCAATATCGGCTATCGTCCTTACCCTGCAAATTATCCCAATACGCACACCTAGCAACATATGATGGGATTTTATTTTTTCCACAATTCACCATCCAATGACGTTCAGCCTTTTTATAGGTAGTTGATCCACTTTTGCTCTTGTTACTTTTGCTCTTGTTATACTTCAAATGCTCCATATCATACAAACGAAGCATATGAACATCCAAACATAGAGTCCTAGCCTCATTAGGATGAATCATTTCTAGTGCAAAACTAACTTTAGCAAGACCAATTCCATTAATTTTACTCACAATACTATCACGCTTCTTAACATGATACTTTTTTGTGGTAAGGTAAAAATCTTTAGGATTGGCCCAAAACTTGGTACTAAAATCCCAAATATAATTTGTACGATTATTGTGTAGACCAACCCCACTCTTGTGAAGTTTTTCTCTTAGAGTTTCTTTGTCGTCAATCCAATCATCAAAATCCTTGATAGCCTCATATCCTGCACAATTGCCCTTCCATGTAGTATGAACACTACAATAGGCAAAGAGATAGCGTCTAAAAATATCATTATTATTCTGAGGACGCACACTTTCCCAATATTCCTTATACTTAATTACCTTGTCTCGCGGAAAAGTTTCAAAGAAAATATCTGCTTTAGTTTTATTCAGAACAACGGGCGGATTGTCGCTAACAGTGTTTGTGATAATCATAACTTTCTCCAATGGGTATGAGCGTATCATACCAGATAGTATCGGTTCGTCAAGAGGGTTTCTTTAGCGTTTGCTGAAACCTAAACTTTCTTCTAATGTCCAATCAAGATTATTATCAATAATAGTTTTAATCTCAGGATTTATTGAGTAACTATTTTTAGTAATTGGTCTTGGTGCTTCTCCAATTTTTTTGAGATAAAATCTATTTTGTAGAATACTCAGATAATTATCATGATTCTGAAGAAAAGTATCATATGAAAATAGTACATAGTTTGGAGCAATTACTGGCATAATTTCTGATAAGTATTTGTACT
>RFVO01000060.1 GCA_009928005.1 Chitinophagia bacterium
AAAATATTAGCCTGCTTTGTTCTGCTGGGTTGGATTTATAATAAAGTTGGTGGTTTAAGCATAATCATAGATCAACCATCACAATTTATAGAAAATGGTAAAAAGGCTGGCCAATTTTGGTCTACATTCTGGCCGTCATTGACCGCAATAGTTGGATTTAATGCTACTCTGGCATTGAATATTCCTGATTTTACCCGTTTTGCCAAAACCCAACGTGATCAGATATTAGGGCAAAGCATAGGTCTGCCTGTGCCAATGGTATTACTATCCACATTGGCAGTGATTGTGTCATCTGCGACCGTAATCTTGTATGGAAAAACTATCTATAATCCCGTTCATCTAGCTAACCATATGACAGGTATTGCAGTATTGATTATGTTGATTATTTTCTTGATTGATACTGTTAGTGTTAACCTTGCAGCGAATTTAGTTGGTCCAGCTTACGATTTTTCTGCGCTTAACCCCAAATTTATCTCATATAAAACTGGTGGCTACATTACTGCATTTATCGCTATTATCAGCATGCCTTGGAAAATATTAGAATCAACTCAAGGCTATATCTTTACATGGCTAATTGGATATTCTGCTCTTCTAGGGCCTATTGCTGGTATTTTGATTGTTGATTATTACCTGATCCGAAAAACTGAGCTCGATGTCGAACAGCTATATATAGAAAATGGTAAATACTCGTATGGTAATGGATGGAATATGGTAGTTTTTGGTTATGGTTTACCTTACTATTATTTTATTTCGCTTTATTTAAATATCTATTTCTCTTTTTATTTGCCCCTTTCTTTTCTTATTTTCATTTACGTATCGAGGCCATTAATAAAAACGAAATTTTTGTATTTAAATCAAAAGCCTATCAAAAATTATTACTGAGGGCATGGTTATTAAATGTCACAAATTTATTATGGCAAACAGTTTACCTTATTCCTATTGTCCTCATCTGTACGTTGCCAATTGTAGGTTGGTTTACTCCTTTTTTTACTATCATTTTAGAATGCTATTTCTTTGGCTATGCGATGCTTGATTATGGCTTGGCTACAGAAAAACAAAATAAAGTAGCATCCGCTACCTATGTCAATAATCACAAGGGTTTACCCATTGGTAATGGACTTATATTTTATATCATTCACATGTTACCTATCATAGGTTGGATTACTGCTCCTTTTTATTCACTCATAGCAGCACAATTAAATACCCAAGAACTTAAAGACAAAGAACTATGAGCAAAGGAAAAGTTTTTTTACTACCTATGATTTTACATGAAGAAGGTTGGGATGCCTTACCTAGTGATTTAGTAAAATGGATTGGGGCGTGTGACGCATTCTTTGTAGAAGAAGAAAAAACTGCGAGACGTTTTTTCAAAAAATTATGGAAAGAAATGGTGATAGATAATTATGTATGGTATCCCATTCATAAAGTAGAGGAAGCGCAAATTAAGGCCTTTAAAGACTTACTAAGCAAAGGAAAAAATATTGGTATTATTTCTGAAGCAGGTTGTGCGGGTATTGCCGATCCAGGTCAAATATTAGTAGCCGCTGCACAAGAGATGGGAATTGATGTGAAACCCTATACTGGACCTTCTTCTATTTTATTGTCTTTAATGGCTAGTGGTATGAATGGTAATTTATTTCAGTTTCATGGCTATTTACCCATTGATATTACAGAGCGAAAGAAAAAAATTCAATCATTAGAGGCCGATGCCATTCAAAGAAATTGCACACAATTATTTATTGAAACACCTTATCGTAATAACCAATTACTTGAAACTATTTTAAGTACTTGCAAGCCTCAAACAAAACTATGCATTGGCGTAGATATTACAGGTCCAAACGAGTCTATTGTAACAGCCACCATTGCACAGTGGAAATCAAAATTACCGGAGTTACATAAAAAATTAGTTATTTATTTAATAGGAACTTAGTGTATTCCAATTTTCTTTACACTTACAGAAAAGTATTTACCGCAACAAAAGAATTGAAAAAATGACTTAGTATGCTGGATGGAAAAAACGCCTAAGCATTTCAGAGCAGCCCATCCCCTATTATTTATATCAATAATTCTTTTAGCAGGAATTGTATTTGCCAAACTATTTGTACAAACTCTTATTCTACTAAATATTAGAGAAGTAAGTTATTTATTAATATTATCATTGGTTCTTTTACAATTCATTATAACTCGCTCTAGTATTGACAACACTACTATAACTATTATTCGCCCTAATTCAAAAATGATAGAAGGCATTATAATTTACCTTATGCTTTTTAGCTGGGGTGTTTTACTTTTTTTTCTTACCAAAGAAAAAAACTTATTTCAAATTCCTTATCCTAAAAAATTTATTACTTATTGTAGAAATTATGTGATTAAAAAAATTAATGCAAGCATTCTTTCTTCGCAGTCAAATGCATTTGCAAAATCATTGTTATTAGGTGTCAAGTCCAATGCTAATAAAGAGTTACTAAATGCCTACAAACAACTAGGTATAATACATATAGTGGCCATTAGTGGCATGCACCTTGATATTATTTTTAAAAATATATTACGAGTTACCAGCTGGCTTCCTCGAAAAAAAATATTAAAGGCAGTAGAGCTGCTCTTAGTACTTGGCAGTGTTTGGACCTATACACTCATGGCTTTTGCAAGCCCTTCCATTGTAAGAGCCTCTGTATTTTTTAGTATTTACTATATAGGTAAATTTAGCGAGGCTAGTTCTTTTACTTTAAATGTGATAGCAGGAGGAATTTTAATATTTCTTTTGTTTGATATAAAAAATATAGAAAATATGGGTTTGCAACTATCCTATGCTGCTGTCCTAGGCATTCATTTATTCTATCCTTTATTAAATAAAATGATGCCCATGGACAATCCTATCTTAGTTTTTTTATGGAGTAATTTATGCATTAGTATAGCGGCACAATTAACTACACTGCCTATTTTACTTTATTATTTTCACCAACTATCTTCCATGGTACTTATTAGTAATTTTATCATGGTACCCTTAAGTACCCTTCTTTTATATGCATTAGCCCTTTTAGTCATTACGCCAAACTTGATGGGGTTATCAAAATTTATGGGGCAAATAATAGAAAAATATATAATAGGTATAAATAAAGCAATTAGCTATTTAAATACCCTACCAATAAATCGCCCCTTACTCATTACATTCGGTCTAGCAGAACTGGGTCTTTTTTACATAGCAATACTAATTATTTATGCTTGGCTATATGTAAAAAGCACTCATTGGTTACTGTATTTAACAGGGCTATTTTGCTGCTATTCGATCATAAAGTTATTCAGTACGGGCTAATTTTTGTGGAAAAGCTAAAGGAAACAAAAAAATGGAAGGGCTTACCTTTACTTATGGAAAAGAAAATAAAATCAGCCTTAATTTCAGTTTTTTACAAAGATGGTTTAGCGCCCTTAGCTAAAACCTTACATGCTTTAAATATTACTATTTATTCTACAGGAGGTACACAACAATTCATTGAAGAATTAGGTATTCCTTGTATAGGAGTAGAAAGCGTAACTGGGTACCCTTCAATTTTAGGAGGAAGAGTGAAAACATTACACCCTTCAATTTTTGGGGGCATCTTAGGGAGAAGATATGAAAACCAAGATGTAAAAGAAATGGAGCAGTATAAAATACCTACTATAGATTTAGTGATAGTAGACTTATACCCTTTTGAAGAAACATTAAAAAATACTGACGAAGAAAAATTAATCATAGAAAAAATTGATATTGGTGGCCCTTCAATGATTAGAGCGGCTGGTAAGAATTTTAGAGACTTAGTGGTCATTGCTGCCAAAGACGATTATTCAAAATTGAATCAAATACTAATTGATCAAAAAGGAACTACTACCATAGAGCAAAGGAAATCCTTTGCTGCTAAAGCTTTTGAAGTTGTAATGCATTATGATGTAGCCATTAGTAATTATTTTAACCCAGCGAACGGTAAGGTTTTAAGGTATGGAGAGAACCCGCATCAGGTAGCTACTTTTTATGGCAACTTAGAAAACTGGTTTAAACAATTACATGGCAAAGAATTATCTTATAATAATTTGGTAGATGTAGATGCGGCCATTGCTTTAATAGGCGACTTACCCCAAATAAGTTTTGCCATTATCAAACATACCAATGTATGTGGTGTAGCTAAAAGAAAGACTGTTTTTGAAAGTTGGCAGGCTGCTCTTGCGGGTGACCCAGAAAGTGCTTTTGGGGGCGTACTTGTTACCAATGCAATTATTGACGTAGCCACTGCAGAAGCCATTCAAGAAATATTTTTTGAAGTATTAATTGCACCTGGATTTGACCCTGCTGCCTTCGTTATTTTATCGGCTAAGAAAAATAGAATTTTATTAGAATTGAAAAAAGAAATAAGCTTTAACCCCACACAAAAAAAATCTATTCTCAATGGTATCTTAGAACAAGGATTAGATAACGGTAATTATAGCAAATGGGAAGAAGTAGGCGCAAGGCCAAGTTCTGAAAAAGAAAAAGAAGACTTAATTTTTGGAAATATTATTTGTAAGCATTTAAAAAGTAATGCCATTGCTTTAATTAAAAACAATCAATTAGTAGGTAAGGGTTGTGGTCAAACGAGCAGAGTAGATGCACTTCGACATGCGATTGAAAAAGCTAAACAATTTAAATTTGATTTAAAGGGTGCTAGCCTAGCATCAGATGCCTTTTTCCCTTTTGATGATTGCGTTAGAATTGCACATGAGGAAGGAATTGAAGCTTATATTCAACCTGGTGGCTCTGTTAGAGATAAAGACAGCGTTGCTTATTGTATCGCCAATGGACTTGCTATGGTAATGACAGAACAAAGACATTTCAAACATTAAGCAAAGCCCCATGGCTAATCAAAAAAAAGCATATTTAGCCTTAAGTGTTACAAGTATTGTTTGGGGAACCACTTGGGTTGCAAGTAAAATGGGTATTTCACATATGCCCGCTTTTGAACTAGCCAGTATTCGTCAGTTTTTAGGAGGCAGTATTTATGTGAGCTTTTTTTTATTGAGGGGCGAAGGCTTTCCCACTAAAAAACAATTTCTTTGGTTAATTCCAATGGCTTTTTTAATGTTTGTATCCTCTAATGGCATTGCTACATATGGTTTACAATTTATAACTAGTGGACTTGCTGCCTTAATTGCAGCATTATATCCTTTATCAGTGGTACTTATTGAAAGATTTTATTTTAATGCCATTAAAATTACACCGCAAACAATGATTGGCCTGCTATTAGGTCTTTTAGGTATTGCCTTTATTTTTTATAAGGATAGTTTATTAGTTCATGGTACACACTATGCCTTAGGTGTAGGTTTATCTTTATTTGCAATGATTACTTGGAGTGTAGGTTCAATTATTATAGCAAGAAATAAAATTGATATAAATGCATATTACTCCATTGGATGGCAAATGCTTATTAGTGCTGTCACCATGGGTCTATTTACATTGTATACGGGAAATTATATTGCACTTCATGAAATACCCGCTATATCTTGGGGCGTTATTATATATATGGTCATTGGTGGATCGGTCTTTGCCTTTATATCTTTTATTTATAGCATGAAGCATTTAAATCCTGCCATTGCTTCTTTGTATGCTTATATAAACCCCATTGTTGCTATTTGGGTAGGCTCCTTACTTTTAAATGAAGAAATGAGCTTCACTAGTATTGTAGGTACAATATGCACCCTAATAGGTGTATATTTAGTCAATAGAAGTTTAAAAAATCAGAAAGATCCGGTGGAAGCTATTTCTGATGCAGATGGCATGTAATAATAAAGTTGAAATATAATTTTATTTCTTATGTCCTTCTTTCCAAAGCTGATTAAATGTTTTTGCAGGAAATTCCAAAGGGGCTCTATGATTGGACCAGCCCTTAAACATTTTATTAATGACCCAATTTTTTATGGGGGCAGTGCCTTGGTTCATTAGTCTTCTATTCATAGAAGTTTGTTTCCAAGCTTTCCATGCAAATTTTTCAGCAAAATTTGCTTCCCCAATATCCACAGACTCTTTTCTATTCTCCAAAAGTAACTCGTGTAAATTTATTTTAACGGGACATACTTCAGTGCAGTTTCCACATAAACTAGAAGCATAACTTAAATGTTTGTAGTCATGCATACCTCTTAAATGAGGAGTAATCACACTACCAATAGGTCCACTATAAGTAGTATCGTAAGCATGACCTCCAATATTTTTATAAATAGGACAAGCGTTTAAACAAGCTCCACATCTTATACAATAAAGTGCTTCTCTACTTTTTGCATTTGCTAGTAAGTCGGTGCGTCCGTTATCAAGTAAAATAACATACATCTCTTCAGGGCCATCTGTTTCATCTTTTTGTCTAGGACCTGAAATAATACTATTATAAACTGTTACTTGTTGTCCAGTACCATAAGTAGCTAATAAAGGCCAAAATAAACCAAGGTCAGCAATAGATGGAATCATTTTTTCAATACCTACTATGACTATATGAGTTTTAGGCCAAGCTGCTGATAACCTTGCATTACCTTCATTTTCTGTTACTGCAATAGCACCTACGTCGGCAATCAAAAAATTTGCACCTGTTACACCTATCTCTGCTTGAACATATTTTTCTCTTAAATTTTTTCTAGCCACCAAAGTTAATTGCTCTGGTGTTAAATTAATATCGGTACCTAATTTTTCAGCAAATAATTTAGCTACATCCTCTTTGCTTTTATGCATAGCAGGTGTCACAATATGATAGGGCGCTTCACCATCCATTTGCTGAATGTATTCTCCTAAATCGGTCTCCACACTTTCAACGCCTATCGATTCTAAATAATTGTTTAAATGAATTTCTTCAGTGACCATGCTCTTACTTTTCACAATTGATTTGCAATTGTTTTTTTCACAAATCTCTCCGATAAAATTTAAAGCCTGTTCACTGTCTTCAGCCCATAATACTTTAGCTCCTCTTTTAGTAATCTGCTCTTCGAATTGATTAAGATATATATCTAAATGTTCAATAGCATCCCATTTCTTATTTTTGGCTAATTCTTTGACGCGATTTAATTCCGTGAATTGTTCCTTACCCTTAGGTACCACAGCATTGTACTTACCAATATTAAAGTTAATTTTTTTATGGTGAGCTTTATCAAGCGCTTTAGCGGTGCTTTTTTCAAGAAAAGAGGCTGCGTAGATACTCTGCATGAGGACAAAAATAGCTATTTATTTTTAAGATGCTTCGCTGTAGCATCCAAGGTCTCATAAAATGTTTCCCCATACTTTCTAACAATGGACTCCTTTAAAAACTGATAGGCTGGTACTTTTAATTTCACACCCAAGGAACAGCCCGATTTACATAAATCTTCACGCGGCTCATAGTTTACATATTCCATTTTTGGATCCTGCTTACTTTTCTGAATTTTTATTGGGAATAAATGACAGCTAAGGGGCTTCTTCCAAGGAATCTTGCCGTCGTTATAGGCTTGCTCAAAGGCACACTTGATAACACCTTTCTCTTTATAACCATAAGCGCAAATGGCTCCATTGATGGTAGGAGTTACCCAGCCAAATTCGCGATCATATAAATAAGGACCTACTTCTTTTACCTCTTTAATACCTTCCTTAGTCATATAAGGTTTTACTTTTTCATAATACTTCTTCACATATTCTTTCTCTTTATTTTCCAGTGGCGCACCTGCATCTCCATCTTCACAACAGGCCCCCTTACATTTAGATAAATCACATACAAACTGTTCTTCCACAAGTAAATCGCTCACTAAAACATTATCAATAATAATCATTAGAAAAATTTATAGGATAAAGATATCATTTTTTCCATCTAAAAGTATTCAAAATATGCTGGATATCTTCTAGCAAAAATGCATTAACAGGCGCTAAGGAATCCTGATTAGGTGTTGCATCATAATACAAGGCCCCTCTAAAAAAATGATGCGTAGAATCGGTTAGAAAAAATTGATAGGGCGTTGCTACTTCTCCACCGATGGTAAAAAGAATACCTTCCACACCTTGTGAATTTTGAAAAAGGGAATCGCTTATAGAGCTAGCCCTATTATTGTGATTATTGGCAAAAGTATACGCATCCCTAATTAAAGTATCTAATTGTTTTGCCTGCATGGCTACATAACTTACATAGATAGTAGCTTCTTGACTCGGGAAACGTATATTCAGCCATTTACCTTTTTGAAGGCCTGTTCTTTGCTTATTTACATCTTCATCTATTACAGCATACTTTGGATATTCAAAACTATAAGGTGTATTTGTTTTATTAAAAACCTGATAGGACTTTACAGGAAAAGAAATTTTAGAATAGCCTTTATTTTTGATGGTATAAGGACTATTACAAGCTGCTGTAAATAATATACAAGAAAATAAAGCAAAAACAAATACGCCATTTAGTTTAACCATGTTCAATATTTTGAGTTGGTAATGGCGTAATAATTAATTGAATTTTATGAATTCTATTTTTTTGAATTTCAAGTACAGTAAAACTAAATTGCTTGAACTTTACCACTTGCTGTAATGTAGGGAAGGCGCCTGCTAATTCTAAAAATAAGCCTGCTACAGTATCGCTTTCTCCTTTTACAGTATCAAAATAGTTAGTGGCAATTTCGATAAAATTACAAAAGTCAATAATGGTTGTTTTGCCTTCAATGATATAATGATATTCATCTATTTTTTTAATCATGGACTCTTCCTCGTCAAATTCATCTTTTATATCCCCCACTATTTCTTCTAATATGTCCTCAAGTGTAATAATACCACTCGTTCCACCAAATTCATCCACTACAATAGCAAAGTGAATTCTTTTTGATTGAAACTCTTTTAATAAATCTTCAATCATTTTTTGCTCATGTACAAAAAAAGCGGGGCGTATTAATGGTTTCCAGTCATAGTCTGCATTTTCACCAATATGGGGGATGATATCCTTGGTATGAATAATACCTGAAATACTATCTAAGTCTTCTTTGTAAATAGGAAAACGGCTATAATTATGTTCTTTAATATGCGCTAACAAATCATTAAATGGGATGGAAGCATCTACCCCACAAACATCTAATCTTGTTTTCATAATTTGTTTAACAGAAATATTTCCAAACTTTACAATACCTTTTAAAATATTTTTTTCATTGGCTTGATTACTGGGTGAAGTGGTTAATTCTATAGCATGGTCTAATTCTTCCATACTATAAGAACTACCAAGTCTTTTTTGCTCTAATTTTTTTTCAATTAAATTGGTATACTTAACCAATAGGCCACTTGGTTTTGAAAAAATTATATAAACAACTTGAATAATGAAACCAAAATCTTGGGCAAAACGAATGTTATTTTGAGTAGCCATTACTTTGGGTAAAATTTCACCAAAAAATAAAAGTAGCAATGTAACTGCTATTACTTTAATAATAAATTCTAAACCTGGAAAAGAGATAGCATCAAAAATAAAAAAATGATCAATTAAAATATTGGCAATTAAAATAATACAAATATTAATAAAGCTATTGGCAATGAGCATAGAACTCAATAACTTTTTAGGATCCTCCAATAAAGCGACAATTCTTTGAAAGGGTTTAAAATGTTTTGTTTTTAAAACTTGTATGTCTTTATAAGACAATGAAAAGAAGGCAACTTCCGATCCTGCTATGACAAAGGAAAGGAATAATAAAATAAAGATTAAAATAAATAAACCACTGTCTTGTTGCAAACTAGCCATATTGGCTGTAAGTAAAGCAAATAAAGGTTTCGAGTGATATTCCAAAGTGGATGAGTTTATGAGGGGAAGTTACCAATTTTACAAAGAAAAACCTGATTTCCCCTTATTCAGGGCCATTTTTAAAAAATCGTTAACGATTTTAGGAAATGGATACTTCTTAAACCCATCTTTTTTTACCCATAAAGCTTTTGCAAAAAGAGCTGGCTTTCTATTTAAGTTTATGATAATAAATCTTGCCTGAATTTCTTGATGAGTAAGTGTTTGTTTATACATAGAAGAAGGAAGTAGGGAAATAATATTTTTTGTTGAAAGTGCTAATGGCTCCAAAATAAATTTTTGAACATATTTTGAATCCATGACTATGGGTTTTTCATTTTCAATTAAATAAAACTGATATAAATTTGACCAGATATCGCCCTCCCCTCTTTTTTGAATTAAGTATTGTTCATCGTGTCTAAAAATTAAAAAATCAAAAAACCTTTTTTTCTTTTGAATAGTTTTTAATTTAACAGGTAATAGGTTTACTTGGTTTTGTGTAAAGGCTATACATTTTTTTTGCATAACACAGCTAGGACATTGAGCTGACATTGGTTTGCAAACTGTCGCACCAAAATCCATTAGGGCTTGATTATAAATTCCTGCCTGCGTTTTGGATAAATTTTCGAAAGCAATTTTATTAAAAATGGCAATGCCTTCTTTGGTATCAATGGGGGTGGCAATCCCATAAAATCTTGAAAAAACCCTGAACACATTTCCATCTACCACTGCATGTGGTAAATTATATGCGAAAGAGGCGATGGCAGAAGCTGTATAAGGCCCAACCCCTTTCAATAATAATAAACCTTCATAGCTGTTTGGAAATTTTCCTTTGAACTCTTTTACAATTTGCCTGGCTGTAAATAATAAATTTTTACAACGATTATAATACCCCAACCCTTCCCAAAGTTTAAATACTTTTTCATCTTTGGCTGCTGCCAAATGAAAGATAGTGGGAAAGTTTTTTAGAAACTTTTCATAGTAAGCCCAGCCTTGTTCGACCCTGGTTTGTTGTAAAATAATCTCACTTAGCCATATTTTATAGGGATTTTTCTCTCCTTTCCAAGGCATTGGTCGATAATTCTCATTTTCATTCCACTTTAATAGTAATTGTGTAAAGGAGCTTGGCATAAGGACAAAAATGGATTAAAATCGGTGAAATACATTCAAATTTGACAGAATTTCAGTTATTATACATTT
>RFVO01000007.1 GCA_009928005.1 Chitinophagia bacterium
CATCGGGGGCCTTTTCCAATAGAACAATACAATTTTGACTATTTCTTAGTCTCAGTATATGAAGCCGCTATTTGCGCTCCGTTATAATAGCTATTTTCTCTTTCAATTTGACCTTGATCATTAAATGTATGTGATAATGTCAAAGCAATTTTAAACTTCTTATTGGTCTTTTTATTTCTTAAACGCATAGACCACCAAGAATCAACCACAGAGCTTGGACCCTCATGGTCTAACATATCAGGATACCCTATTTCATCAATTCCCTCAATTTCAATATCTTGTAATAAAGCAGAAATTTCTTTTTTATTCTCTTCTACTGAAGTTGATACACCATAAGCATAGTTAATATCAAAACATCTTGCACTAGGTGCAAAATCTGCGTAAATACCATCTACATTACCTAAAGAAAAATTAGCAATCATTTTTCTTACTTTTACAATATTTGGATGATTCTTATATAAAATACCATTGGTTAATGTTTGTTCAGATTCTGTATTCTTTAACAACATTGCTGTATTCATATAAAAATTCATTCTTTTAATTTTGGTACCCTCTGCATTAAATATAAAACTACAGTCATAAGGTGATTCAATTTTAAACCCAGATTTTTTATTAATAGCGAAGAACACATTATAGGTGTATACCCAAATACCGTCTTTCTTATACTCTAAAGCATCAGGATAAGAGGCTCCTCTTTTGGTGATAGAGAAATTAGTGTAATTATTAGCATAATTTTGAGCATTGCGAATACAAGTTGCCAAATCTTGCCCTTTATAATCCCAGTTAGTGTTCATGGCATTGAAGGCCTTGAAATCGTCTGTTGTTAAACTAGTCATAGTGACTGCATCGCCCTTCACAAAGGCTTTCATAAAGCTTTCTACCACATCTATAGCAGGATGCTTGTCATAAATAACCCCATTCGCATTTTTTTGCGCATTCACTCCCATTATTATACAAAATAACATGAGTGTAGAAAATAATTTTTTCATATGAATTTTAATTTTAGTGATTATTAAAGTTAAGTGATTACTTTTAAAAACAAAGTAAAATAATTGTTACTTACTCATAAAAGACAAAACCCTTACAAATACGAGATTTACAAGGGTTTATAAAAATTTAGAATAATAAAATTATTTAGCCGCTATTTTGAATGTTTTGGTAGCTGAGTTGGTGCTTTTTGTTTTTGAAGTAACAACCACTGTGGCGGTAGATAAAACGCCTGGTGATAAACTACTTATAGAAATTGTATTAGTGGCAGCCGTAGTGCTTGAAATATTTTTATTAAATACAGCAGTGTTATCTGCATCCTTAGTCACTTTCACATCAATGGTAACACCATCTTTTGGTAAGGCAGAAGTTACATTAATATTAATGTCTTGCGATCCCCCAACAGCTCCATAAATTTTTGTATAATCAATTTCAGTATTTGCAGGAATTTCCACTTTAAAGGTAATATCTGCTTCTGCTACCACAACTGGAGGTGTTACAGGAGCAGGCGAATCGCCCCCTTTACTACAAGCAAAGAGAACAAATGATGCAGATACAATTAAAATTTTATAATTTCTCATATTGAAACAAATTAATAATGATATTATTAAGAATAAAGGTAATATTTTACTAAATTAGTACAAAATGAATTCCTTATGAATTTTAAATAGGTTTGCTTAGCTTTAACTTCAATTCATACATACTGCCATGATTATAGTTAATACCCTAAATTTTTCATTGAATAACCCCATTTTAGATATAATTCTTCGCACACTAGCAGTTTATATATTCATGATACTTGCCATTCGACTATTTGGGAAAAAAGAACTTGCACAATTATCTGTTATTGACTTGGTTTTCATACTCTTAATAAGCAACTCGGTTCAAAATGCAATGGTAGGCCCAGACACCACTCTATCTGGAGGCTTAATTGCGGCAGGTGCACTATTTTTAGCCAATTACACACTTAAACATCTTTTTTATAGAAGTCAAAGCTTTAGCAAAATGGTACAAGGAGAGTCGCTACTCTTAATTTATGAGGGAGTAGCCAATATGGAAAACTGCAAAAAAGCAGAAATTACCATTGAGGAATTAGAGGCTGCCGTTAGAGAACATGGGGCGAGAGATATTCAAAAAGTAGACCTTGCCATTTTAGAAGTAGATGGAAATATTAGTGTCATTAGTAGTGAATTCCAATCAAGATCAAAGGTATCCCACCCTAGAAAGCATAAGTTCAAAGGACGACTGAACCAAAACTAGGTCTATAACTGTTTACGATACCCATTCCCAATGGTATCTTTTACATTACCAGTTCTTTTGATTGCCTTAAAGAAAACATACATCATTAACCAACTATAAATTAAACGCTGAGGCACTAACGAAATTAATTTAGCTGGATTTTCTTTTTCAAAAGCAAAAGCAGTAGCCACCAAAAGGCGTCTAAATGTTTAAGAACCATAATACAAAAATACTGACTTTATATGATGCATTGTTATAGCAAACTAAGTTGTAACTTTAATTATTATCCTATCTAATTTAGTATGACAGCTACCCTGCTTTTATTAATCATAATAGGCTACTTTGTACTTTTAATGCTTATTGCTAGGCTTACCTCCAGGCATAATAAAGAAAACAGCTTCTTTGATGGCGACAAATCTTCTCCTTGGTTTTTAGTTTCTTTTGGCATGATTGGCTCTGGTATCTCTGCTGTTTCATTAGTTTCTATACCTGGCAATGTGGGTAATAATAACCTCTATTACTTTCAATTCATACTGGGTACAATTGTTGGCTACTTATTTATTGCTTTTGTATTAACACCAATTTATTATAAGTTGAAATTAGTTTCTATCTACTCATATTTGAATATACGTTTTGGGATTATTTCTTATAAAACCGGTTCCACATTTTTTTTAGTATCACAATCCTTTGGCGCTGCACTTCGCTTATTACTTTCAGTAAAAATTTTACAATTTGCTTTTTTTGATGATTTGCAAATACCCTATTATCTAACAATCTTAATCTTATTATTATTAATTTGGTTATATACAAATAAATCCGGTATTAAAACAATTGTATGGACCGACGCAGTTCAATCATTTTTTCTAATAAGTGTTATCATCATTTCAATAATTTCAATAAAAAATTCATTACATTATACCAATAATGAATTACTAAGACAAGTCATACATCACCCTTATGCCAAAATTTTCAATTGGGATTGGCATGCGGGTTCAAATTTCTTTAAACAATTTATAGCAGGTTTATTAATTACAGTTGCCTTAGTAGGACTTGACCAAAGCATGATGCAAAAAACTTTAACCATTAATAATAGTCAATCAGCAAAAAAAAATGTACTTACTTTCAGCTTTTTTATTGCAGCTGCACAAACTTTGTTTTTAGGTTTAGGTATTTTACTTTATTTATTTGCAGCAAAAAATGGTGTTACCCTTCAGCAACAAGATGGTCAGTATTTAAATACGGATGGGCTATATCCATTACTTACCATGAATTATTTTGGCAAGATTGGTACAATTGCTTTTTTTGTTGGAGTAGTTGCCTCCACTTTTGCAAGTATCGACTCCTGTATTGCTGCCCTTACCACTTCATTTAGTTACGATTTTATGGATATCGATAGCAAGCCTCTTATCCAAAAGAAGAAAATAAAAAATCAAGTTTTACTAGGCGTGAATGTTATTATGTTCTTAATTGTAATGGCTTTTTGGAATAGTCAAGGTGCCATTATTAATACCATATTTGTAATTGCTGGGTATACATATGGACCTTTACTAGGATTGTATTTAACAGGCTTGTTTAGTAAAATTCAACTCCATGAAAAATGGGTACCATTTGCTTGTGTAAGTGCTGCCATTATAACCTACTTACTAAATAACTATTGTATAAAAGCATATAGTTTTGACTTTGGATTTATGAATATTTTAGTAAACGCTGTATTAACCATTATTTTTTTACTCCTCATTAAGAAAAAATAAAATGAACTATAACATTCAATTAAGTCAAGATAAAAAAGCATTTGCAATGGCTGCTGCATTGATGTCAATTTCAGAGCCTTGGATAACATTGAAAATGGATAAAGATCAATGTATAAAGGCTTTTGAAGGAGAGTTCAAAGAAGTTTATTTATTGCATGTCGAAGCAGAGTTTGCAGGTTTTATTATACTTCAAACGCAAGGTAGTTTTAAAGGTTATATTCAAACAATTTGCATTCACCCCTCCTATAGAGGAAAAGGTTTTGGTACTAAACTATTTGAATTCTGCGAAGCTATTATTTTAAAATACTCACCTAACATTTTTATTTGTGTTTCATCCTTTAATAAAGAAGCATTTAAACTTTACAATAAATTAGGTTTCATAAAAGTGGGCGAACTACCCAATTTTGTTAAGCAGGGTTACACAGAAATTTTATTAAGAAAAACAATAGGACCCATACTTGGCTATACTTCAAAATAAATATGAAAAAAGCATACATCTCACTTATCTTTCTTGCCTCATTTTTAATAGGCATAAATTCAATTCAAGCACAAAAAGAACTTCTCATTCAAAAAGTAGATAGTGTTTTTGTAAGCCAGATTAAAAATTTAAAAATTCCAGGAGGCATTGTACAAATTAAAAAAAGTGGCAAAATAATATACTCAAATGCATATGGTGTAGCTCAAAAATATAATGACCAACATGAACTCATTCAAAATCCAACAAAATTAAGTACTGACTATTTATATGACATTGCTTCTCTCACCAAGGTAGTGGGTACTACTACTTCCATAATGTATTTAGTAGATAAAGGTTTACTGAATATAAACGATCCGGTAAGCAAATATATTCCAGCTTTTAATCAGCCTCATAAAGACTCTATAACTATTCGTAATTTACTTACACATACTGCTGGCATTTTAGAATGGTACCCATTGTATTATAGATCCTCCAATAAACAAAATACATTTTCTTTAATAGCAGAACTCCCTTTAGCATTTCCAGTAGGTAAACAAAGGAAATATAGCGACTTAGGATTTACTATTCTTGGACAAATTATTGAAAATATATCTGGCCTACCCTTAGATATATTTATGGAAAAAAATATATTTATTCCATTGGGTATGTACCGGACAATGTATAACCCCCTTCAAAAAAATAAAAATTTAAAAATTGCTCCTACATCTATTGGAAATCCTTATGAAAAAAGAATGGTCTATGATTCTAGCTTGGGTTTTATATTTAAAGAAATTAAGCCTAGTCAATGGGATAAATGGCGTCACTATACTTTAGTAGGTGAAGTGAATGATGGCAATGCTTGGTATGCAAATGGAGGTGTGAGTGGAGCTGCTGGTATTTTTTCAGATATACACGATCTACAAATCCTAGTAGATATGTTATTGCAAAAGGGTAAAGTGAATAATGAAAACTTTATCTCTGAAAAAACTATATCTACATTTCTTACTAAAGATAGTTTTAACAACGGTCTAGGCTGGATGATGGATCCTATCAATTCTTTTATGAAAAATGCTCCTGAAGGAAGTTTTGGCCATACAGGTTTTACTGGCACAAGTATTTCTGTAATACCAAGCCAGGAACTTTCTATAATAATCTTGATTAATAGACAGCAAATGGGTCTTTTACCGAGTAATGAATACTATAATGTCAATCCAATTAGGCTAGAAATATTCAAAATTGTACAAGAATCCCTCGCCCAATAAACCTTTATATATAATCAGTTACCAATAATCCATCTTTATTTTGTCATAAGCGAAAAAAGTAGGAAATTAACTGCCACAAACGATTCATTCACAACGCTTAAATACATGAAAAAAACAAACCGTTTTCCCCTTAAAAACATCACATTATTTTGCTTATTGTTAATAACAATTGCTTCTTGTAGTAGTAAAAGAAGTAGCAAGCCCACAATTTTGGTTTTCTCTAAAACAGGAGGTTATTACCATGAGTCTATACCTATAGGCGTAAAAGCTATTCAAGACCTTGGTGAAAAAAATGGTTTTAATGTTGACACAACTACCAATGCAAATAAGTTTGCAGAAGATAGTTTAAAAAAATATGCTGCCTTAGTTTTCTTAAGCAGCACAGGTGAATTATTAACTGGCAACCAAGAAATTGCACTTGAAAGGTACATGCAAGCTGGAGGAGGTTTTGTGGGAATTCACGCTGCAGCCGATGCTGAATATGACTGGAACTGGTATGTGAAAATGATTGGTGCTTCTTTCAAAAGTCATCCTGCACAACAAGATGCTACCTTAATTGTTAACGATAAAAATCATCCTTCAACCGATAGCCTACCTTCCACTTGGACTAGAAAAGACGAGTGGTATAATTTTAAAAATTTAAACCCGGATGTTAAAGTTCTTATAAGTATTGATGAAAAATCATACCAAGGTGGAGAGAATGGCGATAAGCACCCAATGGCTTGGTACCATAATTTTGATGGTGGTAGAGTATTTTATACTGAGTTAGGTCATACCAATGAATCTTATTCAGACCCTATGTATTTAAAACATATTTTAGGCGGTATTCAATATGCTATAGGAAATAATACATCTGACTATAGTAAGGCGCACAGTGTATTTGCACCTGATGAATCTCATTTCACTAAAACCGATTTAGTTACAGGCACTTTCTTTGAACCCACTGAACTTTCAGTACTTCCTAATTTAGATGTACTAGTGGTTCAGCGTCGTGGAGAAATATATTTATATAATAATAGTTCTAAAAAAATTAAACAAGCTGGATTTTTAAATGTGTATTGGAAAACGAATGCACCAGGTGTGAATTCTGAAGAAGGTTTATTAGGTGTAAAAGCCGATCCCGATTTTGCAAAAAATCATTTTGTATACATGTACTATTCTGCGCCAGATTCTCCTGTAAATAGACTATCTCGTTTTACTTTAGAAAATGATACAATTTTAAATAGTTCTGAAAAAGTAATCTTACAATTTTATGAGCAACGAGATATTTGTTGCCATACGGGTGGTTCTATTGCATTTGGTCCGGATAAATCATTATTTGTTTCTACAGGCGACAACACCACTCCTTTTGATGAGCCAAAACAAAAATATGTAAGTCATGGCTATGCACCTTTAGATGATCGTCCAGGTCATCTTCAATATGATGAGCGTCGTGGGGCAGGTAATACTAATGACTTAAGAGGAAAAATTTTACGCATCAAAATAAAAGCAGATGGTACTTATGAAATACCAGATGGAAATTTATTCCCAAAAGGCACCGATAAAACAAGACCAGAAATTTATGTAATGGGAGATCGTAATCCTTATCGTATTTCTGTAGATCCCAAAAATGGTTATTTGTATTGGGGTGAAGTAGGTCCAGATGCGAATGTGGATAGTTTAGAAACAAGAGGTCCTCGTGGATATGATGAAGTAAACCAAGCGCGTAAGGCTGGTTTCTTTGGATGGCCTTTCTTTATAGGTAATAATTATCCTTACCATATTTATGATTATGCAACAGGTAAATCGGGTGAAGCATTTGATCCTGCAAAACCTATTAATAATTCAAGAAACAATACTGGTTTAACTGAACTTCCTCCAGCACAACCTGCCTTTATATGGTATCCGTATGGTGTTTCAACCATGGACTTCCCTTCTTTAGGCGCAGGTGGACGCACTGCTATGGCAGGTCCAGTTTATTATAGCGACTTATATCCAAAAGAAACGAGATATCCTTCTTATTATGATGGTAAGTTCTTTTTCAATGAATGGATGCGTGGTTATATTAAAGCAGTGACCATGAAGTCTAATGGAGACTATGATAGAATGGAACCTTTTATGCCGAATACTAAATTTCATTCTGCTATTGATATTGAAGTAGGTCCTGATGGTCGTTTCTATGTATTAGAATATGGAACTGGATGGTTTAGCAAAAATGCAGATGCAGGCTTATCAAGAATAGATTATAAATGATCCCATAATTAATGTAAGTCCTATAAAATTTTTTGAATAGGACTTACATTAAAATATAGAATTACACTAAAATCTTATAATATGAATAAACGTCAATTTATTAAAGACATAGTTTTAACAAGTATTGCTACCCCATTGGGTATAGCTGGTATGGCAAAAAGTTTTGAACAAAAAGCTCATTTGCCGGCAACTATATTAGCTAAAGACGAAGATTTTTGGACAGGTATTCGTAATCAATATTTGTTAAAACCAGACTATATTAATTTAGAGAATGGCTATTATAATTTTTTACCGCAGCCCATTTTAAATAAATTTATAGAGCATATTAAAGAAGTGAATTATCAGGGTTCTTATTATATGAGAACTGTTCAATTTGAAAATAAAAAAAACATAGCTGCAAGATTAGCAGGCATTGCAGGCTGCTTACCAGAAGAACTAGTTATTACTAGAAACACTACAGAATCTTTAGACTTAGTTATAGGTGGTTTCGACTGGAAAGCGGGTGATGAAGCCATTATGGCCGTCCAAGATTATGGTGCCATGTTAGATATGTTTGATCAAATTCATAACAGATATGGCGTGGTGAATATAAAATTATCGGTACCTAATCATCCAAAAAATGATGAGGAAATTGTGAATTTATATGCAAGTGCCATTACCCCTAAAACTAAAGTTATTTTTGTAAGTCATATGATTAACATAACGGGGCAGGTTTTACCAATTCGTAAAATTTGTGATATGGCTCATACCAAGGGTGTACAAGTTATTGTAGACGGTGCGCATGCATTTGCACATGTTAAATTTCGAATTGATGAATTAGACTGCGATTATTATGCTGCTGCTTTACATAAATGGTTAAGCACTCCATTAGGCGCAGGTTTATTATACGTTAAAAAAAATAATGTCAAAAATTTGTGGCCTTTACTTGCAGATGGCGAAAAAGATATTAATAAAATAAATAGACTCAACCATATTGGAACCCACCCTGTTCATACCGACCTTACTATTAATGATTGCATGGACTACTATGAAATGATAGGCGCTGAGCGTAAAGAAGCTAGAATGTACTTTTTACAAAACTACTGGACAAGTAAAGTAAGAAACCTACCTAAAATAATTATTAATACTCCAGCAGAAGCAAATAGAAGTTGTGGTATTGCCAATGTAGGTATTGAGGGCATACTACCTGCCGACTTAGCCAAGAGATTAATGACAGAGCATAAGATATTTACAGTTGCCATAGATTATGCTAATGTCCGCGGCTGCAGAATTACCCCAAATTTATACACTACCACCCAGGAACTAGATAGCTTTGTGCTAGCACTGAAAACTCTGGCTAAGGCCTAAAATTCACAAATTTGCCTAAATTATTAACACATGTTCGCTTTTGCGGTTTTTTGCATACATTGTAAGCGTAAAACCGCAAAATGCTTAAAGAAGAGCGACTAGAATATATATTACATGAGTTAAATCTGCATAACAAAGTTTTATCTGCGGATTTAAGCAATAAAATGGGTGTATCAGATGATACAGTTAGAAGAGATTTGCAAGAGCTTTCAACAGACAATAAATTAATAAAAGTACATGGAGGAGCATTGAGTAAATCCTTTCATACTGCTTTTGACAGAGAGATGGTTTATGAAATAGAGAATAAAAATATCATTGCTAAAAAAGCAGCCGCACTTGTACAAAGTGGAATGTATATTTTAACTTCTGGTGGAACTTCTATGTTAGAATTTGCAAAAGCATTAGACCCTCATTTAAATGCTAGTTTTTTTACCTGTAGTTTAAATGCAGCTATTGAGTTCTCTCATCATCCTAGTATTGAAGTGGTCATGATTGGAGATAAAGTTTCTAAAGACTCTATGCTTACAACAGGAGCCAATGCTGTTCAAGCGATTGAATCTATACAAGCCGACTTATGTATTCTTGGAATTAACTCCTTAGATACACAATTTGGCTTAAGTGAAAACGACTGGGAAGTAGTACAAATAAAAAAAGCAATGATTAAGGCTTCTAAAAAAGTGGTCTGTATTGGTATTTCAGAAAAATTAAATTCTCAACAAAAAATAAAAGTGGCTGACATCAAAGACATTGATATTTTAATAACAGAGTTAGACCCCAATGATCCCCTATTAGACCCCTATAAAAAACATGAAATTCTCATCTATTAATAATTAAAAAACAGTTATGAAACTACAAAAAACAAAAAAGCCTTATTTAAGTAGGCTTATGATGGTTTTAGTACTGTTGTCAGGTATAACAGTTACCAGCTTTGCACAAGTTGTAATAAGCGGTAAAGTTACCAACCAAAAAGACAATAGTGCTATTGAGGGAATATCGATTGTTATCAAAGGCACCAACAAAGGTGTCAATACCGATAATAATGGTACTTTCTCTATTACACACAACGCAAGTGGTGTGATTACTTTAAACGCTTCAGGCGTTGGATTCAAAAGTCAAGATATTACAGTAGATACCAAGGGTACTACTAAGAATATCAATATTGTTTTAGTAGAACAATATTCAAAATTAGACGAAGTAGTGGTTACGGGTACTTCAGCAGGAACTACCAAAAGACAATTAGGTAGCTATGTAAGTACCGTATCTGCAAATGAACTTAGTACAAGTGGTTCTTCCAATGTACTAGCTGCCTTACAAGGTAAAACAGCAGGTGCCCAAATTAGTCAAAATAGTGGCGACCCTGCAGGCGGTGTTTCTGTAAGATTAAGAGGTACTAGCTCAGTATTATCTTCTTCAGAACCATTATACATTGTTGATGGTGTTATCATTAATAATGCGACTAACAGAGTTACCAATACTTCAGGCAACTATGATGGTAATAACTTTGTAGGAAGTATTGGTCAAAACAGAATGGTAGATATTAATCCTGCCGATATTGACCATATAGAGGTTTTGAATGGTGCAGCAGCAGCAGCTACTTATGGAAGTAGAGCGAATGCGGGTGTAATTCAAATTTTTACAAAAAGAGGTAAAACAGGTGCTCCAAAAGTTAGCTTCTCTTCTTCTTATTTAAATAGTTCTTTAAGAAAAAAATTAGAGGTTAACCAATCACCTACTAAATTTGGTGGACCTACAGATGGTCCTGGTGCCTTAACACAAGACGTTATCGCTGCTCCTTTAGCTACTACCACTACTGCAGTTACAAGATATGATTATCAAGATTATATTTTCAGAAATGCCGCTGGAACAGACAATACCATTTCAATAAGTGGTGGTACTGATAAAACTAAATACTACTTTGGTGGTTCTTATTTCTTCAATCAAGGTATTATCAACAATACCGATTTCCAAAGATTTAGTTTCAGAACCAATATTGACCAAACAGTTAATAAATGGATAAGCATGAACTTAGGTATAAACTATACCAATTCAGCTGCGAATGAAAAACCAGATGGTCAATCATTTTTCTCTCCTACTAACTCTATCACTATTATTGGAAACTTCCATAATATTTGGGAAAGAGATGCCAACGGTAATATAAAAGCCATTGGTGAAAGAGGTAGAGTAAACCCAGTTTCTGTTATGGAAGATATTAAGCAAAAACAAGCCACCAACAGAGTTATCTCTAATTTTGGTATTAAATTAAAACCCATCAAACATTTATCTGTTGATTACTTAATGGGGGTTGATAACTATTCACAAAATGGTACTACTTACATCCCTCCTTATGCTTATAATGCAAGCACTGGATTTTACGGTGGTGGAGCAACTTTAGATCCTACACAAAATGGTTATGCAAGTACAGCTAGCAATAGTTTCTTCCAAATTAACCATGATTTAAATGCAAACTACAATATTGATATCACTCGAGATATCAATTCAACTACACAGGTTGGTTTTTCTCAACAATATGAGAAAAATAATTACATCTTATTCCAAGGAAGAGGATTTGCTCCTTTCATTCAAACAGTAAATGGTGCTAGTACTATTTTACCTGGCGTGGATGATAGAAGTGAAATTTCAGTTTCTGGTACTTATATTCAACAAAACTTTAAATACAGAAACTACTTATTCTTAACTGGCGCCATTAGAAATGATGGTTCAAGTGTATTTGGTGCTAACCAACGCAATCAAACTTACAAAAAAGGAAGTTTGAGTTTTGTAGTATCTAGTACAGATACTTGGAATAGTTTAGGTATTTCAAAAGTGATTGATTTATTTAAAGTAAGAGCTGCCTATGGTGAAAGTGGAAACTTAACAGGAATTGGTGCTTATTCAAGATTCAACTCTTATAGCTCTAATTCATTCTTAGGCCGTAGTGCTTTAAACTCAAGCTCTACACTTGCCAATGAAAATGTAAAACCAGAAAGACAAGCTGAAACAGAATTTGGATTGGATTTAGGTGCATTTAATAACAGAGTAGGTTTAACAGTAAACGTGTATAATAAAAAAGTTACCGATTTATTAATTAACAGACAGTTATCTCCTACCAATGGTTTTTCTAGTGTACTAGATAACTTTGGTTCATTAGAAAATAAAGGATATGAGTTAATGTTAAGTTTAACACCCGTTCAAACAAAAGATTTGAAATGGGAAATGACAACAATTTATAACCACAATGAAAACAAAGCTTTAAAAATTGGTCAAGCCTTAACATTATTAAGTACCAATGCGGGAGCGCCAGTGGCTATTATTGAAGGTCAACCTATTGGTGTATTCTATGGTACTTATTTTGCTAGAAATGCTGATGGATCTTATTTAACTAATACAGCAGGTATTCCACAAACAGCAAAAGGAACTCAAACTACTGTTACGAATCCAACAGAATCTAAGGATGCTAATGGCTTACCAACTGGAACAGTTCTTAGAAAAGTAATTGGCAATCCTAATCCTGATTTCACAGGAAGCATAGTTAATGAAGTAACTTATAAAAAGTTATCATTAAGGGCACAAGTTGATTTCGTAAAAGGCGTGAATGTATTTAATGCAGACTTTAGAACTCGCCAAGGTGTAGGAAACGGTAAAGTTGCAGAACAAGAGCAAAGAGGAACAATTCCTAGAGGCTTTATTACAGGCGTTTACGCGATTGAAGAATGGAGAGTTGATAAAGGAGACTACGTTAAGTTACGTGAGTTATCATTAAGCTATAATTTAGGTAAAGTAGCCTTTGCCAATAATTTAAGTATCAACTTTAGTGGAAGAAATCTAATTTCTTGGGATGACTATAAAGGATACGATCCAGAAGTAAACGCAGCAGGTCAAAGTACTTTATTAAGAGGTATTGACTTTGGATCTACACCTATCCCTCGTTCATTCAGTTTCGGAATAAAAGCTGATTTCTAATTCTACATTAAAAAAAATAATTGACATGAAAAAGATTCAATATATCATACAAACCACTTTCTTGCTGGGGATTATTTCCCTTACAAGTTGTAAGAAAGATTTCGTTAACCCTAATGCCCCTACAACTGACCAAGTATTTAGTTCGTCTAGAGGTTTAGTAGGTGTTAATATTGGTAACCAAAAAACCTATTCATTAGGGGGCGCTTCAGTAATATATAGCGTGGTAACTACCAACGCTTTTGCTACCAATGAAGTTATCTTAATGAACTCTGGTAATACCGCAGAATTCCAATTTAGTAAAGGTGGATCTTCAGTAGACGCCACTAATACTGTATTAGCTAATGCATGGACAAATGCAAATAAAGTTATTTATGATGCTAACTCAGTAATCAAAGCTGCAGCATCTTTAAATGATAAAGCCTATGCAAGTGGTCTGATTGCACACGCTTCTATCTTAAAAGCATTAGCGATGGGTAGTTTATCCATGTTATGGGAGAAAGTTCCTGATAGCATTGGTGTAAATGTTACCTTCTCAGATAGAATGGTGGGTTATACAAGAGCTATTGCTGTTTTAGACAATGCTATTGCAACCGTAAAAGCTAATCCTATAAGCGCTAGCTATAGTTCTGATGCTATTGCAGGTCTTGACTATTTAAATACATTGTATGCATTAAAAGCAAGATATTCTACATTCTCAGGTAAATATAGCGATGCATTAGCTGCTGCTAATTTAGTAGACCTTACAAAAAAATCTACTTTTAATTATGATGCAGTAAGTACAAATCCAATTTTCACTACCGTAACTTCCACTAATAACGTTTATCAAGCAATTGACTCAACACTAGGCTTACCTTCTTCTTTAGCACCTTCAGCAGGTGATGGTAGAATTGCATTTTATACTTCTATCAATACAACTATTAATCCAAGATTTAGAATTAATGGATTTTATAATGCAACAACTACAGGTATTCCTGTTTACTTGCCAAGTGAAATGACATTAATTAAAGCAGAAGCCTATGCTAGAGCAAATGATTTAACAAATGCATTAACAGAATTAAATAAAGTAGTCACTAAAACAGCTGCTTCTGATCCATTTAAAATTGGTGCAAATCTCGCTGCCTCTACAGCTTCTACTCAAGAAGCTTTACTAACAGAGATATACAAGAATCGTTGTATAGAATTGTATATGTCAGGTTTGAAAATAGAGGATATGCGTAGATTCGGAAGACCCACTAGTGAAATGAAACGTAAATTCTTCCCTTATCCATTCAAGGAAAGAGATGGTAATACCAATACGCCTACAGATCCTAGTTTTTAATGAACTTAAAATAAATGAATATGCCTAACACTTTTAAAAGGACAACCGAAGAGTCTTCACTTTATAATAATATTGAAAATTTATCTACACATGAGATATTGACTAATATTAATAAAGAAGATCAAAAGGTAGCCTATGAAGTCGAAAAAGTGATTCAACCTATTCAATTATTAGTTGATGCAGTAACTGAAAAGTTAAGAGTTGGAGGAAGATTATTTTATATTGGAGCAGGCACTAGTGGTAGACTTGGGCTAGTGGATGCAAGTGAATGCCCCCCCACTTTTGGTGTACCAAGTGATTTAGTAATAGGTGTAATTGCTGGAGGACATCAAGTAGTGGTGGGTATCGCAGCAAGTGGTACCACACCCTATGTCATAGGTGGATTAAGAAAATGCAGAGCCGCAGGTATAACCACTGGTAGCATAAGTTGTAATAAAAATTGTCCTGTTTCTAAAGAAGCTGATTTCCCTATTGAAGTGGTAGTAGGTCCAGAATTTATAACTGGAAGTACTAGAATGAAAAGCGGAACTGCACAAAAAATGGTTTTAAATATGCTTTCCACTTCTGTAATGATTAAGCTTGGAAGAATAAAAGGCAATAAAATGGTCAACATGCAATTAACCAATCAAAAACTTTTCGAAAGAGGAGTGAAAATGATTATGGAAGAAATTGAAACATGTGATAAACAAAAAGCCACTGACTTATTAACTAAGTATGGTTCTGTAAAAAAATCCATTGAAATGGCGAAAACTTAAAATTTAGACTAGTCGCATAGTATAAATAGATGTTTAAAACATCTTAAAGGCCTGCTTTAGCGGGCCTTTTTTTGTATATCTGAAGTTATTGCGGAAGACTTATTTTACCCATAGATACTGGAATTTTAGTAGCATAGCCTCCTGCTAACATGGGACTGCCTGCAACAGCTTCATTGGCAAGTACTGCAAATAAAATAGCTTCTTTCGCATCTGGCTGAATACCTATATGCTCAGAACTTTCAATGGAAATATTTGGTAGTAGTGATTTTATATGTTCTATTACATGCAAATTATGTATTCCTCCCCCGCTAGCATATATAGTATAAGTATCTTTACTCGGAACAAGCCTATTGATAGCATCTACAATGGTTTCTGCAGTTAATCTATTGAGAGTAGCCATAATATCTTCAGGTGAAATAGTTGTATTATTTGATACCAGTTGCGCTTTTTCAATAAAGGTTAAATTAAAAAGTTCAGGTCCAATTGTTTTAGGAAATCCTAATTCAAAAAATGAGTCTTGTTTCATTGCCTTTAATAACTCATTATTGATCACTCCATTTTTAGCTATTTCTCCATCCTTATCGAATGCTTTATTATAATGAGCTCTCATAAATGAATCCATGAGTGTATTACCAGGACCAGTATCTGTAGAGAATACTTGTTCAAATGCCCCATTAGCTGGCAAATATGTAAAATTAGCAATACCTCCAATATTCAATAATAGCCTATTCTCTTTAGTGTCTGTCGCAATTAGGTAATCTCCATAAACTGCTAAAGGAGCTCCTTCTCCACCAGCAGCAATATGTTTTTGTCTGAAATCACTTATAGTAATTATTCCAGTATGCACTGCTAAATGATCTCCATCGCCAATTTGTAAAGTAGCTGGACCAAAGGAATCTAAGGGATGTAAAGATTTTGGTGCATGATAAACAGTTTGACCATGACTTGCAATTAAGTCTATGGATGAAGCAACTATTCCCCAATCTGCCAATGTATTATTAATCATTTTTGCATTTTCAATAGCTATCCATGGGTTCAATAAAGTTAATTTCTCTAATGAAACCATTTGTTTAGAAAAAATAGATAAAATTTCTTGCTTCATTGAATCAGAATAGGGAACGGTCGTGAATTTCAATAAAGAGAAACTAGTGTTCTTCCCAGAACCTTTCATTTCACATAATGCAATATCAAGGCCATCTAAAGAGGTTCCACTCATCAATCCCAAAATTTTTCGACTTGGTTTTTGAGCTATTTCATATAATTTTTGGATACAGGGATGCATATTCCTAAAGATACGAAATGGGCTTGTAAATAAGACCAATTAACAGCAATCTGCCAATTTTCCACACCCTGCTAAAAGCATTCAAATTCAATACCTTATAGTGTAACTTTACTAATAATAAATAATGACTATGCTTAAAGTGGGCGTGTTTGGAGTGGGACATTTAGGAAAATACCATTTGAATAACTGGAAAGAAATTCCAGAAGTAAGTATAGTGGGGTTTTTTGACCCTAATAATAATAATGCAAAAGAAGTAGAGAAAACCTATGGATTAAAAAGATACATGGACGAAGAGGCCTTAATTGCTGCATGCGATATCATTGATATAGTAACCCCTACCCAATATCATTTTTCAGTTTGTGAAATGGCCATTAAAATGGGTAAAAATGTTTTTGTAGAAAAACCAATGGCTAATACAATTGAAGAAGGTAAGGCTATTGTAAATATGGTGAAAGAAGCCAATGTAAAATTACAAGTTGGTCATGTAGAAAGATTCAACCCCGCTTACACTGCTTTAAAAAATGCTTCCCTAAACCCATTGTTTATAGAAGTGCACCGCTTAGCACAGTTTAATCCTAGAGGCACTGAGGTAAGTGTCATTTTTGATTTAATGATTCACGATATTGATATTATTTTAAGTATTGTAAAAAGTGATATCAAAAATATTTCAGCTAGTGGTGTGGCAGTGCTTACTGACACGCCTGATATTGCCAACGTAAGAATAGAATTTAATAATGGTTGTGTAGCAAATTTAACTAGCTCTAGAATTAGCATGAAAAAAATGCGTAAAATAAGGCTATTCCAAAAAGATGCTTATATCGGTATTGATTTTTTAGAAAAGAATACAGAAGTTATTAAGCTTAAAAAGCCAGAAGACCCTGAAACCTTTTCTTTTGATATAGAGACACATCAGGGTACAAAAACTATATCTATTGAAAATCCAATTATTGAGCATGGCAATGCAATAAAAGCTGAGCTCAGTAGTTTTGTAAATTCAATTAAAAATAACGAAACCCCATTGGTTAGTGAAATAGATGGTTTTCTAGCCATGGAAGTAGCACATCAGATTTTAGAAAAAATTGGGAAAAGTAGTTCTATTTTAAAGCAAGGTGGGGAAGCATCCAATGACCCTATGCCACTGGAAGATTAATTGAATCTAATTAAAATTTAATTAAGCAAAACGCTTCGTTAAAATATAATTCGCAATGGCCATGTCTAGGGGCCTAGTAATTTTAATATTTTCAAATTCTCCTTCTACTAAAAATACAGGCACTCCACTTGCCTCCACCACATTGGCCTCATCTGTAAAAGAATCTTGATAATTTTGTTCAAATGCTTTTAACAAAATTTCAGACTGAAAGGTTTGAGGTGTTTGAATAAGCATGACATCCTCTCTATTAATTAAATGATGCTTTTCGCCTTTCATAAGACGAATAGTATCAGTAGCGGACACTGCAGGAATAGCAGAACCTTTTTCTAATGCTTGTTGATAACATCTCTGAACTAATGCCGGTGTAAGTAAACACCTTACTGCATCATGTACAAATACAATAGAACTTTTACTAATTTTTGAAAGGCCGTTTTTCACTGACTGAAAACGAGTTTCCCCTCCAACTACAAAATGAAAAGTATTTTTAAACTTATTTTTTTCAATTATTTTTTTTCCTTCATTGATATATACTTCAGGAAGTACAATAACTAATTCAATATCTGAAAAAGCAGTAACAAACTGGTCAATTGTATGTAATAATATAGCCTTATGCTCAATTTCTAAAAATTGTTTAGGTACCACAGAGCCCATTCTCTGACCAGTTCCACCTGCAACAATAATGGCTATTTTTTTGGAATACATAGAGAAGTATATTATTTAGCTAATAACTTTATCGCTTCTTCTTCTAAGTCTTTCTTATTAATGGGTGCTGTACCCACAAGTTCACAAACCATACCTCCTGCAATGTTAGAGATTTCAGCAGCTAAGCTCATATCCTTTGTAGCTGCATACACTAAACTTGCTACAGCGATGACTGTGTCTCCAGCACCACTTACATCGGCAATATTTCGAATATGTGTAGGAATTAATTGATGCTTATTTGCTGTCTCATAAAATACCCCATGCTCAGATAAAGTAATAAACGAAACTTCATGTGCTAATTTTTCATGAAGTGCCTTATGCACTTGGCGCATATTTTTTTCATCAACGCTATCAATTGTTATTTTTAAACCTTCTTTAACTTCTTTTAAATTAGGTTTAAAAATAGTACAGCCTTTATAAGATAAGAAGTTTTTTTGTTTTGGATCTACTGCTGTTGCAATTCCTTGGCTCTTACAATAATCAATGACAGTAGTAATAATTCTTTCAGTCAATACCCCTTTATTATAATCTTCTAAAATTATTAAAGAAGGCTTTTCTTTATTAACATATTCAATGAAATTAGCTAAAAGTTGATCTTCTTCTTTAGTATTAATGTCATTGGTATGTTCATGGTCTAAGCGCATCATTTGTTGATTACGTCCCATTACCCTAACTTTATTGGTAGTAACCCTTGTTTCTGTAGCAATAATATAATTAGTATTAATGCCTTGCTTTTTTAATAATTGTTGTAAGTCAGATCCTTCAGCATCCTTACCAATAACAGCAAATAAAGTAGTAGGTGCTCCTAAAGAGCCTAGGTTTAAAGCTACATTGGCTGCTCCTCCAACTCTTATCTCTTTTCTTTGAAGTGATACAATAGGCACAGGTGCTTCAGGTGAAATTCGGTCTACAAATCCCCACCAATAAGTATCAAGCATAATATCGCCGATAACTCCAATTTTGGTGTTAGCTAAATTCGTAAATAACTGCTTTATTTCTTTTGCTTCCATGGATATTATTCCGCTTTATGATTTCGTAATGCGATATAATACAAAGGTATACCGATAAGCGTAATTACCAAGCCCCATAATGAATAGAATGGCTTCGTATAAACTAAACCTATACAGAATACCGTAGCCATTACAATGTAAATAGCTGGTAAAAATGGATAACCAAAGGCTTTATAAGGACGGTGCAAATTAGGCTCCTTTTTTCTTAGGATAAATATACCAATAATGGTAAGTACATAAAATATTACCACAATAAAAGAAACCATGGTTAATAAGTCGCCGTATTTTCCACTTAAACATAATAAACTTGCTACTAAGGCTTGTATCCATAATCCATAGGCTGGAACTTCATTCTTATTCAAGGTGCCTGCTTTTTTAAAGAATAAGCCATCCTTTGCCATGGTATAATAAACTCTCGAACCAGCAAGAATTAATCCATTATTACATCCAAAAGTAGAAATCATAATCATAACAGCTATAACAATTGTTCCCATATTTCCTAAAACTACATTAGCAGCTGTAATGGCTACTCTATCGTTTTCAGCAAAGGCCATATCGTTTAAAGGAAGTACATATAAATACATCAAATTCGCACTTATATAAATTAAAGTAACAATACTTGTTCCTAAAAATAAACTCAAGCCAATATTGCGCTGGGGATTTTTAATTTCTCCTGCAATAAAAGTAACATTGTTCCAAGAGTCACTACTAAAAATAGAACCCACCATGGCAGCTGCCATAAGACCTATTAAGGCTGCGCCTCCCACAGGCATCCAATTATTGGTAACGGTACCATCTGAGGCAGTAGTAGCAATATTTTGCTTAGCTGCAAATGCATTTGTCCAATTAATATCCCAATAATTATTTTTAGCAAATAAAAAACCAACTATAATTAATCCAAATAAAGAAATGAGCTTAGTAAATGTAAATGTGTTTTGTATAATTTTACCTTCCTTTACCCCTCTCGTATTGGTATAGGTTAAAAATAGAATTAAACAAATAGCTAATATTTGTGCTGCCGATACTTTAATAAAGCCTAAATCGGCAATTATATTAGACTCTCCTACAGAAGGAATTAAATAAGCAGTAAACTTACTAAAGGCCACTGCTACAGCTGCAATAGTTGCTGTTTGTATTACAGAAAAAAAACTCCAACCAAATAAAAAGGCTACTAAAGGGTTATAGGCTTTTTGTAGATATACATATTGCCCTCCAGCTTTTGGATACATGGCACTTAACTCACCATAACTAACTGCAGCTGTTATAGTCATAAAGCCTGTGATTAACCAAGCTGTAATTAACCAGCCTGCACTACCCACATATCTTGTAATTTCACTACTTACAATGAATATTCCAGAACCTATCATACCTCCTGCAACGATCATCGTAGCATCTAAAGCTCCTAGTCTTGGTTTAAATTCGGTTGTTTCAGCTGTTGACATAATTAAATAGTTATTATTGTAATTAAAAATCCTTCCAGAGACAACGGGAAGGATTTGAAATGTTATTTTTTTGAAATATACTCCGAATTAAGTCCTTTAATAATATCGGATGTAATATCATAAGCCGTGTCTTTGTAATACATTAAATCGGCATTGCTTGAAAATATATAAGCAAACTCTTTATTCTTATTATACTTTTCTAAAAAGACTTCAATTTTCTTTTTTACTTCTTGCAAACGTTTAAAACTTTCTTCTTGTAGTTCTTGAGATAATTGTTGCTCTCTATTAGTATAGTTTTTTTCTAATTGAGCCAATTCTTGTTGACGATTTGCAATTTCTGCTTGAGATAAACTACGGCCATTTTTTTGTAAGTCTTGGTATTTAGCAGCAAAAGAATTTTTTAACGCAGTTAATTCTTTTGCATTTTCCATATCCTTTAGCTGTAAAGACGATTTTACTTCTTTAAAAAACTCATAACTATTTTGAATTGAGTCAATTTCAAAGTAAGCAACCTTGGTACCAGTGCCCCCAACTGCGGAAGCTTTAATAGGTGTAGTACTACTGGTAAAATGTAGGATATATAAAATAACTACCCCTACAGCTAGAACACCATTGAAGATCCAATTATTTGATTTCATTTGAAATTTTTAAAAATTTAGGAAGATAGAAAATCACCAATTCTCTACCCTATAAAAATAGGTAAAATTATAAATCTAGCTATCAAAAATGACATAAAAAAAGCAGGAAAAGTTGCCTAATCCTGCTTTTTAACAAATAGTATACCTACTAATTATTCGTCGTCATCAAAGCTCATTGCTTCGCGTGTTGTAGCCAATACTTCGTATTCTTCTTTGCTACCAACGATTAATTTTTCGAACTCTTTTTGACCTGTACCTGCAGGGATTAAATGACCTGTAATAACGTTCTCTTTTAATCCTAACATCAAGTCCACTTTACCTTGTATAGCCGCTTGGCTTAATACTTTAGTCGTTTCTTGGAATGATGCCGCAGAAATCCAGCTTTGAACACCTAATGAAGCCTTAGTAATACCTAATAATACCGGACGAGCTGTAGCAGGTTTTGCATCACGCACTTCTACTACTTTTTTGTCGGCACGACGTAAGATAGAATTCTCTTCTCTTAATTCACGCACTGTTACTATTTGACCTGCTTTTAGCTTAGTACTTTCGCCTGCATCAGTTACTACTTTCTTATCGTAGATACGATCGTTCTCTTCAATAAAATCAAAGCGATCTTCTAAATCTTCTTCTAAAAACTTAGTGTCACCAGCATCAACGATTTCAACTTTCTTCATCATTTGACGCACAATAACTTCTATATGCTTATCATTAATTTTTACACCTTGTAAACGATATACCTCTTGTATCTCATTCACTACATACTCTTGAACGGCATAAGGACCTCTAATAGCTAAGATATCAGCAGGTGCAATTTGACCATCAGATAATGGAGCTCCTGCTTTTACGAAGTCGCTATCTTGAACCAAGATTTGACGAGTTAAAGGAACTAAGTATTTCTTTACCATTCCATCTTTAGACTCAACAATAATTTCTCTATTACCACGCTTAATGTTACCAAAAGCAACGATACCATCGATTTCACAAACAATTGCAGGATTACCTGGATTACGTGCTTCGAATAATTCAGTTACACGTGGTAAACCTCCAGTGATATCTCTTAATTTTCCTAATACTCTTGGAATTTTAACAAGTACATGACCAGACTTTACTTCAACACCTTCTTCAATAACGATATGTGAACCTACTGGCAAGTTGTAGTTTTTGTTGTCCTTAGAACCTTCTAAAACAATAGTAGGAATTTTTGTTTTATCCTTTGATTCAATAACCACTTTTTCACGGTGACCAGTTTGCTCATCCGCTTCATCACGGTAAGTAAATCCTTCTATAATATTTTCAAATTTAATTTTACCATTTTGTTCAGCAACTACAACATTGTTGAATGGATCCCATGTACAAATAACATCTCCTTTTTTCACAGTAGCGCCATCTTTTACTGCTAATAAAGCACCATAAGGAACGTTATTGGTAATCATTAAACGATCATTTTTCACATCCATAATTCTTACTTCACCTGTACGACCAATAACTACTTTCACTTTATTACCTTCATTATTTACAGTATCAACTGTACGCAATCCATCAAATTGAATAGTACCATCAAACTTAGCAATTAAGCTTGACTCAACAGATGATGATCCTGCAACACCCCCTACGTGGAAAGTACGTAATGTTAACTGTGTACCTGGTTCACCAATTGATTGTGCAGCAATAATACCCACTGCATCCCCTTTTTGAGTGACATAACCAGTAGCTAAATTTCTACCATAACAGCTTACACAAACACCACGCTTCGATTCGCAAGTTAATACCGAACGAATGTCAACAGTTTCGATACCTGCGTCTTCAATAGCTCTTGCTACATCAATCATAATTTCTTCACCTGCAGCTACCATTAATTCATTGGTTAAAGGATTGAATACATCATGTAATGAAGTACGACCTTCAATTCTATCTGCCAAAGGCTCAATAATATCTTCGTTATCTTTTAAGGCACTTGTTGCAATACCACGTAATGTGCCACAATCTTCTTCAGAAATAACAACGTCTTGAGATACATCAACTAAACGACGTGTTAAGTAACCAGCATCTGCAGTTTTTAAAGCTGTATCCGCCAAACCTTTACGCGCACCGTGTGTAGAAATAAAGTAATCTAGTACGTTCAACCCACCTTTAAAGTTTGATAAGATTGGGTTTTCAATAACCTCAGATCCTGTGCTACCACTCTTACGAGGTTTAGCCATCAATCCACGAATACCAACTAACTGCTTTACCTGTGTTTTACTACCTCTCGCACCAGAATCCAACATCATGTATACTGAATTGAAACCTTGTTTGTCAATCGCCATCTCACGAATTAATGTTTCAGTGATACGCGTATCGACACGGCTCCAAATATCAATTACTTGGTTGTAACGCTCGTTATTGGTAATTAAACCCATGTTATAGTTTTCCCAAACCTCTTCTACTTCAACTTTAGCCCCATCTAATAATGCTTGTCTTGTTTCAGGAACTACTAAGTCGTTCACGTTGAAAGACAAACCACCACGGAAGGCCATTCTAAATCCTAATGTTTTAATATCATCTAAGAATTTAGCAGTGGTAGGAACGTCAGTGATTTTAATAATATCACCAATAATTTCTCTTAAACTTTTCTTAGTTAATAATTGATTTACAAAACCTACTGGCTTTGGAGTATGTTGATTAAATAAAACACGACCTACAGTTGTTTCAATTAATTTATTTACTAATACACCGTTCTCACGAACATTGGTTTTTACTCTAATATTTGCGTGTAAATCTATTTTGTCTTCGTTATAAGCAATGATAACCTCATCTAAATTATAAAACGCTTTACCTTCACCTCTTACTACTAAATCTCCCATAGATTTTTTACCCTTTGTAATATAGTATAAACCCAAAACCATGTCCTGAGAAGGAAGTGTAATTGGGGTACCATTTTGTGGGTTCAAAATGTTATGAGAAGACAACATTAATAATTGTGCTTCCAAAATAGCCGCATGGCTTAATGGAACGTGCACGGCCATTTGGTCACCATCAAAATCGGCGTTGAACGCTGAAGTAACCAAGGGATGTAATTGAATAGCTTTGCCTTCTACCAATTTAGGTTGGAAAGCTTGAATTGATAAACGGTGCAATGTTGGGGCACGGTTTAACATGACTGGATGTCCTTTCAATATATTTTCTAAGATATCCCAAATAACAGCTTCTTTTTTATCTACTAATTTCTTGGCAGACTTCACTGTTTTTACAATACCTCTTTCAATTAATTTACGAATAATAAATGGCTTAAATAATTCAGCAGACATGTCTTTTGGTAATCCGCACTCATGCATTTTTAATTCAGGTCCTACCACAATTACAGAACGACCAGAATAATCGACACGCTTACCTAATAAGTTTTGACGGAAACGACCTTGCTTACCTTTTAATACATCTGATAAAGATTTTAATGCACGACCACCTTCCGCTTTTACCGCATTTGATTTACGAGAGTTATCGAATAAAGAATCGATTGCCTCTTGTAACATACGTTTCTCATTACGCAAGATAACTTCTGGTGCTTTAATTTCTAACAAACGCTTTAAACGGTTGTTACGAATAATTACACGACGATATAAATCGTTTAAATCAGAACTTGCGAAACGACCACCATCCAAAGGAACCAATGGACGTAATTCAGGTGGGATAACAGGAATATATTTCATTACCATCCACTCTGGGCGGTTGGTAATATGTGTTTGTGCTTCACGGAATGATTCTACCACACTCAAACGTTTTAAGGCATCGGCCTTACGTTGTTGAGATGTTTCGTTAGCTGCTGCATTACGTAAAGAGAAACTTAATTCATCTAAATCTAATAAACCTAATAAATCGTGTACCGCATCGGCACCCATTTTGGCAACGAATTTTTGAGGATCGTCGTCAGGTAAATATTGATTTTCTTTTGGTAATGTATCTAATAAGTCTAAGTACTCCTCTTCAGTTAATAAATCGGCTACTTTGAATTCAGTTTTAATACCTGGTTGAATAACTACATAACGCTCATAGTAAATGATGGTTTCTAATTTCTTAGAACTCATTCCTAACAAGTATCCTATTTTATTAGGTAAAGATTTAAAGTACCAAATGTGCACTACAGGTACCACTAATTTAATGTGGCCCATACGCTCACGACGTACTTTTTTCTCTGTTACTTCTACACCACATCTATCACAAACAATACCCTTGTAACGGATACGCTTATATTTACCACAAGCACACTCGTAATCCTTTACCGGACCAAAGATACGCTCGCAGAAAAGTCCATCGCGCTCTGGTTTATAAGTACGATAGTTAATGGTTTCAGGTTTTAAGACTTCTCCGAAACTTCTTTCCAAAATATTGTCTGGTGATGCCAAACTAATAGTGATTTGCGAAAAAGCGGGACGTTGTCTATTCTCTTTTTTGAATGCCATATTATATTATTAAGAAAGGGTGTTAATGAATTAATTCGTTTTCTGTTATGCTTAATTATTCAAATTTTAAATCTAAACCTAAGCCTCTCAATTCATGTACTAATACATTGAAAGATTCAGGGATACCAGCTTTAGGAATATTCTCGCCTTTTACAATGGCTTCATATGTCTTAGCTCTACCGATGATATCATCAGATTTAAGTGTTAATAATTCTTGTAGGATGTTAGATGCACCATAAGCTTCTAAAGCCCATACCTCCATCTCACCAAAACGTTGACCACCAAACTGCGCTTTACCGCCTAATGGTTGTTGAGTGATTAAGCTGTATGGTCCGATAGAACGAGCATGCATTTTATCATCCACCATATGGTGAAGTTTGATCATGTAGATCACACCCACTGATGTTTTTTGGTGGAAGCGTTCTCCTGTTTCTCCATCATATAAATAAGTATGTCCATTATTAGGAATTTTTGCCTTATCACATAACTCTTCAATTTCTGTAGTGCTGGCGCCATCAAAAATGGGCGTTGCAAATTTCACACCTAACTTCTTACCTGTCCATCCTAAAATGGTTTCATAGATTTGACCCAAGTTCATACGAGAAGGCACCCCTAATGGATTCAATACAATATCCACTGGTGTTCCATCTTCCATGAATGGCATATCTTCTGCACGAACAATTTTAGCAACAATACCTTTGTTACCGTGACGGCCTGCCATCTTATCACCCACTTTCAACTTACGCTTCACTGCTAAATAAACTTTAGCTAGTTTTAATACACCTGCTGGTAATTCATCACCAATAGAAATATTAAATTTCTCACGCTTATAACGACCTAATTCTTCGTTGTATTTAATACTGAAGTTGTGTAATAATGTGTTGATTAAATCATCTGTCTTCTTATCACCTGTCCAACCTAATGGGTTAACGTTTTGGAAATCGATTGTTGCTAAATTCTTTGCATTAAATTTGCTTCCTTTAGAAATTAAAGTTTCTCCAAAATTGTTTACCACACCTGGTGTTGTGTGATCTTTTAAAAGTGTTTGTAATTTTTCAATTAACAATTCTTTTAATGAAGTGAAGTTTTGCTCGTGTTGCTTCTCCACTTTATCTAACAATGCCTTCTCACGTACTTTACCACTTTTATCTTTCTTCGCACGTTGGAATAATTTTTTATCAATTACAACACCCTCTGTTCCGTTCGGCGCTTTTAAAGAAGCATCTTTTGCATCACCTGCTTTGTCACCAAAGATAGCACGCAATAATTTTTCTTCTGGAGTTGGATCCGATTCTCCTTTAGGAGTAATCTTACCAATTAATATATCTCCTTCTTTAACTGTAGCACCAATACGAATAATACCATGCTCATCTAAGTCCTTAGTAGCCTCTTCAGAAACGTTGGGTATATCAGATGTTAATTCTTCTTCTCCTAATTTGGTATCGCGAACTTCTAATTCATATTCATCAATATGTATAGATGTAAATAAATCTTCACGCACTACCTTTTCACTAATTACGATAGCATCCTCAAAGTTGTAACCCTTCCATGGCATGAAGGCCACTTGTAAGTTACGACCTAAAGCAACTTCACCGTCTTTAGTTGCATAACCTTCCGTTAAGAAATCTCCCTTCTTCACTTTTTGTCCTTTCTTCACAGCAGGACGCAAGTTGATACAAGTAGATTGGTTGGTCTTAATGAACTTTGTTAACTTATAAATAATTAAGTCTTCGTTGAAACTAACTAAACGATCTATGTCATTTCTATTGTAACGAACATGAATTTCATTTGCGTCAACAAATTCAATAACACCATCACCTTCAGAATGTAATTGAATACGTGCATCACGCGCAGCTTTTCCTTCTAATCCAGTTCCTACTATAGGAACTTCAGGACGAATTAATGGTACCGCTTGACGTTGCATGTTTGATCCCATCAAAGCACGGTTTGCATCATCATGCTCTAAGAATGGAATTAAAGAAGCACTCAAACCAACAATTTGGTTAGGTGCTACATCCATAAACTCAACATCTGTTTTATCTAAGATTGGGAAGTCTCCTGTTTCACGAGAAGGTACTTTATCTTCAGAAAATTCATTCTTGTCATTTAATGGAACATTACTTTGAGCAATTTTTGCTGAATCTTCTTCTTCTGCACTCAAATAAGTTAAATGCTTTAAGCTCACTTTACCATTGTCTACTTTACGGTAAGGTGTTTCAATAAAGCCCATATCGTTAATCTTTGCGTGTACACACAAAGTTGAAATCAAACCAATGTTGGGTCCTTCTGGTGTTTCAATCGTACACAAACGACCATAGTGTGAGTAGTGTACGTCACGCACCTCGAAACCTGCACGCTCACGACTTAAACCGCCGGGTCCTAGAGCGGAGATACGACGCTTGTGCGTGATCTCACTTAAAGGATTGGTTTGGTCTAAGAACTGAGACAATTGAGAAGTTCCAAAGAAAGAGTTGATAACAGAAGATAAAGTTCTCGCATTGATTAAATCCACTGGAGTAAATACTTCGTTATCACGTACGTTCATACGCTCACGAATTGTACGCGCCATTCGCGCTAAACCTACACCGAACTGAGCATACAATTGCTCTCCTACTGTACGCACACGACGATTACTTAAATGATCGATATCGTCAATCTCTGCTTTCGCATTGGTTAAACGCACTAAATATTTAACAATCTCAATAATATCGTTCTTCGTTAATACTTTTTTCTCTTGTGTTAAATCATGACCTAATTTTTTGTTGATCTTGTAACGACCTACTTCTCCTAAATCGTAGCGTTTATCAGAGAAGAATAATTTGTCAATGATTCCACGTGCCGTTTCATTATCTGGGGCATCTGCTCCACGTAATTGACGGTAAATATGTTGAACCGCTTCTAATTCTGAGTTAGAAGTATCTTTGTTTAAAGTGTTGTATATGATTGCATAATCACCACCCACGTCTTCTTTCTGGATAAATACACTCTTTGCACCCATTTCAACGATAAGGTTTACCGCATCTTGGTCTAAAACTGTATCACGTTCTAAAACGATTTCGTTACGCTCTATACTTACCACCTCACCTGTATCCTCATCTACAAAATCTTCAACCCATGTTCTTAAAACACGTGCAGCTAATTTGCGTCCAATTTGATTACTTAAAGTTTTCTTATCTGCTTTTACTTCATCCGCCATTCCAAATAATTCCAAAATGTCTTTATCGGTTTCATAACCAATAGAACGAAGTAAAGTAGTAACTGGGAATTTTTTCTTACGATCGATATACGCGAACATTACGTTGTTGATATCGGTTGCAAATTCCATCCATGCTCCTTTGAAAGGAATAACACGAGCAGAATATATTTTTGTTCCGTTTGGATGTGTTGATTGACCAAAGAATACGCCTGGTGAACGATGTAATTGTGATACCACAACACGCTCCGCTCCGTTAATAACGAATGTACCTCTTGGTGTCATGTAAGGAATGTTTCCTAAGAATACATCTTGCACGATTGTCTGAAAGTCAACGTGCTCCTCGTCGTTACAACTTAAACGCAATTTTGCTTTTAAGGGCACTGCGTAAGTTAAACCACGTTCCATACACTCATCAATTGTGTAGCGTGGTGGATCGATAAAATAATCCAAGAATTCTAAAACGAAAATGTTTCGTGTATCTGTGATAGGAAAATTTTCCTTAAACACACGAAACAAACCTTCCACATTTCTGCGATCAGGTGTTGTTTCTAACTGAAAGAATTCTTTGAAAGATTCTAACTGAATGTCAAGTAAGTCTGGTGCTTCGGCAACGTGTTTAATTTTACCAAAGTTGACTCTGTTGTTCAAGTTTGTTGTAGACATACGGTATAAACCAGGTTTTATTGAAGTATAATTTTTGGTAGAATATTCTCAAGTATAAAAAAGAATAAAAACTATTTGTCGCCAAACAGTTAGTACACTAGACTATACGCCCAAAATAAAGGATTGCAAAGTTAAGCAAAGAGGAGCACTTTTAAAAACAAATTTTATACCAAAAGCATTGATTTTGAGGATTTTTTGAGAAAAAATGCCAAAATAAGCAATTATGTCATATTTATTTATTTATAATTTGTATTTATTTGTTTTATAATATATAGAATATAAATAAATTATAATATATAACATCCTTATTTTACCCTCTTTGGCGAATCTTATGCTTTTTTTAACAAGCGGGCATAAAAAACCCTCCTATGATTGCTCGAAGGAGGGTATTATTTTTAGGACCTAAGTCTTGTAAATTACTTTACTTCAACCTCTGCACCCGCTTCTTTTAATTTACCTGCAATTTCATCAGCTTCTGCTCTAGATACGCCTTCTTTAACTGCTTTAGGAGCGCCATCTACTAAATCTTTAGCTTCTTTCAAGCCAAGACCTGTTAAATCTTTAACGATTTTCACAATGTTCAATTTGCTTGCACCTGCATTAGTTAAGATTACATCAAAAGCTGTTTTTTCAGCTGCTGCTTCAGCACCACCACCACCTGCTACTGCTACTGCTGCAGCTGCTGCTGGTTCGATACCGTAATCTGCTTTTAATACATCTGCTAACTCTTGAACTTCTTTCACTGTTAAGCCTACTAATTGTTCGGCTATTTTTTTTACGTCTGCCATGTTGTTTCAATTTTTTCCGCTTTCAAAGCAAAAGCTCCAGCGGAAGGTTTAAAAAAATTATTATAACAATATAAAAACAGAAACTCATTCGAGTCTTCTGAGATTAAAATTTTTGGTTGATGAAAAAGTTGACTCTTTCATCAGTTGCATTTTCAACTTCTTATCAGAAAACGCCTATGCGTTTTCTTCTGGTGCTGCTGCTTCAGCTGCTGGAGCTTCTGCAACTGCTACTTCAACCGCTGCGGCTACTACTTCAGTTTCAGATTTAGTAGAACCATTTTCAGCGTGATTTAACAATGCTGCAATAACACGCTTAGCTGGAGATTGTAACAATCCAATAACCTCACCAATCAATTCATTCTTAGTCTTGATTTTAGTTAAGGCAGCTAAAGAGTTGTCACCTACGAAAATATCTCCGTTGATGAATGCCGCTTTTAAAGTAGGTCTATCTCCTGCGTTTTCTTTTCTAAATGCACTAATAATAACAGCTGGATCTTTTGGATTCTCTGCAAACATCAATGCTGTAACATTGTTTAAACTATCAAATACACCTGCATACTTTTCGCTGTCCAAACTTTCTAATGCTTTACGAATTAAAGTGTTTTTAGCCACTTTTACTTCTACTTGCTTATTAAAACAAGTACGACGCAAATTAGAAACTTGTTCTACGCTCAAAGATTCTGTATCTGTGATATAGAAGTTATTATATTGAGAGAACTTTTCTTTTAAAAGTTCAATCACTTCATTTTTTTGATCTTTGGTCATAACTAATTTTATTTTGTTACCCGGGTCATTTCCTTGCGGATCACCAGGATTAGTTCATTAATGATTTTGTTTCCAACGAAATACCTGGACTCATTGAAGAGGCCATGCTTACTCCTTTCAAATAAGTTCCTTTTGAAGAAGAAGGTTTCAATTTGATGATTGCATTTAATAACTCAGAACTGTTTTCTGCTATTTTTTCTGCAGAAAAAGAAACACGACCTATTGAAGCATGCACGATACCTGCTTTGTCAACTTTGAAAGCGATCTTACCACCTTTTACTTCGTTTACTGCAGCAGCTACATCGTTTGTAACCGTTCCTGTTTTTGGATTTGGCATTAAGTTACGAGGTCCTAAAACCTTACCTAATTTACCAATTTTTGGCATTACTGAAGGAGTTGCGATAATAACATCCATATCAACCCAACCGCCTTCAATCTTTGTTACAAACTCATCTAATCCAACATAATCAGCACCGGCTTCACGCGCAGCAGCTTCTTTATCTGGAGTACATAATACCAATACTTTTTTTGTACGACCTGTTCCATGAGGAAGAGATACTGTTCCGCGCACTTGTTGATCGGCTTTCTTAGGATCTACTCCTAGACGAATGTGTAAATCAACAGAGCTATCGAATTTTGTACAATTAATTTCTTTTACAAGTGTGGAAGCATCTTTAAGGGAATAAAATTTATTTTTATCCACCTTCGCTAACGCAACTTTTCTTTTTTTAGTCAATGACATTGTTCATTAATATTTGTGGTGAATAAAATTTAGTTTTCCCAAGGTGCTTTACCTTCAACAGTAATACCCATTGAACGAGCAGTTCCAGCAACCATGCTCATTGCAGAATTCAAAGTGAAGGCATTTAAGTCTTCCATTTTATCTTTTGCAATTACTTCAACCTGTGCCCAAGTGACTTTACCCACTTTATCACGGTTACTTTCTTTAGAACCTTTTTGAATTTTTGCAGCTTCCATTAATTGAACAGGAGCTGGTGCAGTTTTGATAACAAAGTCAAATGATTTGTCGGTATATACTGTAATTAATACAGGAACGACTTTACCTTGTTTGTCCTGAGTTCTTGCATTGAATTGCTTACAGAACTCCATAATGTTTACCCCTTTAGAACCAAGGGCAGGACCTACTGGAGGTGCTGGGTTGGCTTGACCGCCTTTAACCTGCAGCTTCACAAAGCCAGAGATTTCTTTTGCCATTTTTTTATGTTTTTTTGGTTAAGCGTACCTGCATTAGGCAGATACTCCCAAATACCCACAGTTCGAAAACTGTAAATTGGAGGGCAAAGGTAGGAGAATCTTGGCATTTGGCCAAAAAAAATCCCTCCCCGATTGCTCGAGAAGGGACTTTTTTTACCTTTTTCCTTCTAACTCAGTTTTTCTACCTGCATGAAACTTAGTTCCACTGGAGTAGATCGACCGAATATTTTTACGGTCACTTTCAATTTCTTCTTTTCTTCATTCACCTCTTCTATGACACCATTAAAGTCATTGAAAGGTCCCTCAATTATTTTAACTGTTTCACCCAAAATGAAAGGCTCGCTGATAGAACCACCTATGTCGTTCATCTCATCTACCTTACCTAACATTTTGTTTACTTCAGATTTTCTTAAACATATAATATTTCCTTTTGACCCTTTACCATCGGTCAAAAAATGCATCACATTACTTACATTACTAATAGACATTACAATGTCATCTGGTAAACGCCCACCGTTATTGTTATCCAACACTTCCATCATTACATAACCTGGAAAATAGTTTTTTTCGCGCATTACTTTTTTACCATTTTGCACTTTATATACTTTCTCCATTGGTAAAAAGACTTGCTTAATAATATTTGTCCAATTATTTCTAACAATGTCTTTATCCAGATATTCTTTAATCTTTTTTTCTTTACCACTTACTACACGTAGTACATACCACTTTGTTTCTAGAGCAGCAGCCACAGGGGTTGTAGCAGTATCGACCGAATTTAAAACTTCTGTTTCCATCTTATTTAAATAATGAGTATATCAACTTTAATAATTGGTTGCTTGAAAAATCCATCACCCAAACTAAAGCAGTAATGATAATGGTTGCTACCAAAACTATCACTGTGCTTTGTTGTAAATTAGCCCATGTAGGCCAAGTCACTTTCTCTTGCAACTCGATGTAGCTTTCTTTAAAATAATTAGCAATCTTGTTCATTCTATTCTATTTTTTTGTTCAAATTTTCTTCGCACGGGCACTAGGATTCGAACCCAGATCAAAGGTTTTGGAGACCCGTATGCTACCGTTGCACCATGCCCGTATGAACCAAAAGTCTTTGGTTCTAGCTAATGCTAAAACCAAAGACTTTCAGTTTATAAATTTAGTTAAATTACTTAATAATCTCAGTAACTTGACCAGCTCCTACAGTTCTACCACCCTCACGAATAGCGAACTTAAGACCTTTTTCCATCGCGATAGGTTGGATTAACTTTACAGTTAAGCTAACGTTATCACCTGGCATTACCATCTCAGTTCCTTCTGGTAAAGCACACTCTCCTGTTACATCCGTTGTACGGAAGTAGAATTGAGGACGGTATTTATTAAAGAATGGAGTATGACGTCCACCTTCTTCTTTTGATAATACGTAAACTTCACATTTGAATTCAGTATGTGGTGTAATAGTTTTTGGTGCACAAATTACCATACCACGACGGATATCTTTTTTCTCAATACCACGTAATAATAAACCTGCGTTATCACCAGCTTGACCTTGATCCAATAATTTTTTAAACATCTCAACACCTGTAACAGTTGAGCTCATTGGAGCATCCATCAAACCTACAATTTCTACTGCCTCACCAACTTTAACGATACCACGCTCGATACGACCTGTAGCAACAGTTCCACGACCAGTGATCGAGAATACGTCCTCTACAGACATTAAGAATGGTTGATCGATAGGACGAGGAGGCAAAGGAATATATGTATCTACAGCATTCATTAATTCTGTAACTGCATCTAACCATTTTGGATCTCCTGCCAATGCACCTGTAGCAGAACCACGGATGATTGGTGTTTTTTCACCATCAAATCCATAAGAAGTTAATAAATCACGAACTTCCATTTCAACTAAGTCTAATAATTCAGGATCATCAACTAAGTCTACTTTGTTCATGAATACAACGATTTGAGGAACACCTACTTGACGAGCCAATAAGATGTGCTCTTTTGTTTGTGGCATAGGACCATCTGTAGCCGCAACTACAAGGATAGCACCATCCATCTGAGCAGCACCAGTAATCATGTTTTTAACATAATCGGCGTGACCTGGACAGTCAACGTGTGCATAGTGACGAGTGTCAGTTTGGTATTCTACGTGAGCCGTGTTGATAGTGATACCACGCTCTTTCTCTTCGGGTGCACCGTCAATTTCATCGTAGTTTTTCTTTGCTGCTAAACCTCTTTTAGATAATACATCTGTGATGGCTGCAGTTAATGTTGTTTTACCATGGTCAACGTGGCCAATAGTTCCAACGTTCACGTGGGGTTTCTCCCTCTTAAAGGTCTCTTTAGACATCTTTATTTGTTTTTATGTTATTTTTATAATTGCTGTTAATAGACCACCGAGTCCATCAACCATAGCTTTCAAAATTAAATCAACCTACTCAATTCACCTAGTTCTATTCACTTTTTCTTACTCCTCAGCTCTTTTTCAAGCTTTTTTACTAGTTTTTGAGCCGTTGATGAGAATTGAACTCACGACCTCTTCCTTACCAAGGAAGTGCTCTACCACTGAGCCACAACGGCAATAATCTAACCGGCTTCCATTGTTCCCATCAACAAACCAATTGGAGCGGGAGACCAGGCTCGAACTGGCCACCTATAGCTTGGAAGGCTATCGCTCTACCAAATGAGCTACTCCCGCATTTTTAACCCTTTAAAGAACTGTTTATCCATCAAGTCCTCGTTTTTGCATTAAGGAATGCAAAGTTACGAAAAAAATTGGTGGGCAGAGTAGGGTTCGAACCTACGTACTCGTGAGAGAACAGATTTACAGTCTGTCGCCTTTAACCACTCGGCCATCTGCCCCTAATTTTTCTGAGCCGGAAATGGGACTCGAACCCGCGACCTGCTGATTACAAATCAGCTGCTCTACCAACTGAGCTATTCCGGCAAGACATAAAAGAGCTATCCCAATTTTTGGGATGGCAAAGGTAATGGAAATCTTTATTTATCAAAATTTTAGAGCATTATTTTATCTCAAAAACAAGGTAAAAATGAAAATAAGATCCTTTTATTGCCCCGAATAGTTCAAAAGGCTGAAATCCAACAAAAAAAATGAAAATATTTAATACGCTAATTTTTCTTTTTTCTTTATTAATTGATTGGTAATTGAGCTGAATGCTTCATCAAAAGCAGTTTGAAAGGTGCTTGCAGATGATTTTACAAAACAATCTTGCTTGGGAACATGGATTTTAATCTCAACCACTTTTTCTTTAATTGCATGTGCTAGACTTTCTAATTTTAAATACACTTCTACCCTAGTTATTCGATCATGAAAGGTTTGTAATTTATCCAATTTTTTTTGAACGGATTCTAAGAGTTTTTTGTCGGCATCAAAGTGCACAGCTTGAATACTAATGTTCATGGTATAAAATTTTAATGAATAAAAAATAAGAAATTATAGATATATAAAATCCTTTTAGCTACTGTAGTAAGTTACGACATTTATTAAAATAAAACAAGCATAAAAATGATTTAAGAAAACTTTATGATTAGATACGATATCAATCATTTTTTGAGACTCATCCAATAATAAATAATTGAAATTCGAAGCTTAAGCCTTAGGATGCGCTTTTGCAAATACTTCCTTTAATTTCTCAATGGTGTTATGGGTGTATACCTGCGTGGCTGCTAGGCTGCTGTGGCCTAGCAATTCCTTGACTGCATTGAGGTCAGCCCCATTATTCATTAGATGTGTAGCAAAGCTATGTCTTAAAACGTGCGGACTTTTCTTTTGCAAAGTTGTTACCTGAGATAAATAAAATTTAACAAAAGAATACACCGCTTTGGGTTGTAAGGTCTTGCCTTTTTCAGTAACGAACAAGGAAGAATTTCCCAAGGCTTCTTTAGGTTTTTCGGCTATATATTTTTTTAGTTCTAAAGCTAATTCAGGACTAATAGGAAGCATTCTTTCTTTATTCCCTTTTCCTAAAACTTTTATAGTTCTTTTAGAAAGGTCTACTTGATTTTCTTTACAATTTATAAGTTCACTTAAACGCATCCCAGTTGCATAAAAAACATGTATAACCATTTTTTCGGTATACCCCTTCCAACCTTCGGCAAAAGACAAATTAACAAATAATTGTTCCATATCATTTTCAGCAACAAAGCTGGGCAATCGCTTACTAATTTTAGGACTTATGACTGTCTCCATCGGGCTCTTTGTAATTTTACCTTGCTGGATTTGATATTTATAAAATGATTTTAAAGAAGATATCTTTCTATTTAAACTCTTACCCGTCATTTCTTCTTCTTTCAAGTTTGCCAACCAAGAGCGAACTATAGTGCCAGTAATTTGATCATAGCCAAGGCCTTCATACTGTGTTTCCACAAAATCAAAGAACTGAATAAGGTCGTTGGAATAGGCAGTAATAGTATGCTGGGAATAACGCTTCTCAAATTGGAGATAAGCCAGAAAGGCATTTAAGGGAGTATAGCGGGTTTGAAAATTCATTGCCTTATAAAGGTAAGGCATGTAGGGGGAATCTGAAAGAGGGATAAAAAACAAAATCCCAAACTAGGTGAACCTGGTTTGGGATTTAATAACATTATTTAATATCAATAGATTAAAGTATTACCCCTCTATCTTACCGCTGAAAATTTGTTGCTTATAGACAGCTTTCAACACTTCGAAACGACGTTTAACCGATGGTTTCACAAATGCTTGACGTGCACGTAAGTTTAATAAAGTCTTGCTTTTTTCAAACTTCTTTTTGTACTTTTTTAACGCTTTGTCAATGTTTTCGCAGTCTTTTGAATCAATTATTAACATAATATATATACCTCCTCAGGTGTTTTAAAATAAAAATTGGAAGGCAAAGATAAGCTTCCTTTTGAAAATACCAAATTTACTAGAGGTTTTTATCGTCTATTCCCCTCCCTTTTAGGGCACCAGAGATGGCCTGATCCATGACTCTTTCTGCAAAAGGACGAGTTAAGTCATTCAAGGCCTCAGTTTTCTCCTGAATTAAGTTCTTATCGGCCATAGTTATAGCTAGTTGTAAGGCTTGCATTGCATTCGCAGTGGCGGTCATCTCCTCCTTAGATAATAAGGCAGCATTTTTCATCATGAATTTTTCTGTAACTGAAAGCATTTGCTCTGCCTCAGTACTAGCTTCTACTAATGCGCGAGTGGCAATATCTTCTTTAGCAAAGGTTAAGCTTTCTAGAAGTCTTTTTTCTACTTCTTCATCGGTCAAACCATATTGAGGTTTGATGTCGATACTTTGGTTAACCCCACTTCTTAATTCTTTCGCACTAACTTGTAAAATGCCATCGGCATTAATTAAAAAACTTACTTCTACTTTTGGAAGACCCGCTGGCATAGCTGGAATACCCGATAATGTAAAAGCGCCTAATTGTCGATTGTCTTTTACTAAATCTCTTTCACCTTGATACACTGAAATATTCATCCCAGATTGAGCATCTTTTTGAGTGGTGTATTGTCTTGAAGTTTTTGTTGGAATTTTTGAATTGCGAGGAAGCAGCACATCCATTAAACCACCCATAGTTTCAATACCTAAACTTAATGGAGTAATATCCAATAACAACATACTTTGATTATTGCCCGATAAAATATCGGCCTGTACTGCAGCACCTAATGCCACTACTTCATCTGGATTTACAGAATCATTCACAGCTTGATTAAAAAAGGTAGCCACTGTTTTTTTCACAAGTGGGACACGTGTACTTCCCCCTACCATTAATACGGTATTAATATCTTTTATATCAAGTGCAGCATCTTTCATGGCCAACTTACATAGTTCAATTGTTTTTTGAATAGTAGGCTCAATTAGTTTTTCAAACACTTCTTTAGTAATAGAAATTTTTGCTCCTGCAAATTCTGATTCGAAATAGTCACTGTTTGATAAAATAATTTTTGCTTTCTCAGCAGCAAGTCTTAATTCTTGTTTTAAATTTTTATGTTCTTCTAAATTATCTACGCCCATTTCTTTCATCCAATATTCAATAATAGCACGATCTAAATCATCTCCACCTAAATAGGTATCACCATTGGTGCTAAGCACTTCAAAAATACCATTTGAAATTTTTAAAATTGAAATATCAAAAGTACCTCCACCTAAATCATAAACTGCAATTGTTTTATCTTCTGCAGGGTTTAAACCTAATCCGTAAGCTAAGCTTGCAGCAGTTGGCTCGTTAATAATTCGCAGAACATCTAGACCTGCTAATTTACCAGCATCACGTGTGGCTTGTCTTTGTGTATCATTAAAATAAGCAGGAACAGTAATAACTGCTTTGGTAACAGGCGTTTTTAAAATATGTTCAGCACGTTTTTTTAATTCTACTAGTATATAAGATGATAAATCAATAGGAGAATAAAAAGTATTACCCACTTGTACTTTAACTAAACTATCTCTATTGTCATCAATAATTTTGTAGGCAAAAAAGTCTTGGTGAGCGCGAATGTCTTTATAACTTTTCCCCATTAAACGCTTCGCACTAAAAATAGTATTTGTAGGATCAGATTCTAAATAAGGTTTTGCATTCGCTCCTACTTCTGCATTCCCATAAGTATCAAAATGTACAACACTAGGCACAATACTACTACCATCAAATTCTTTAAGTGCAGTAGGTAATTTTGTTTCAGGATGAATAATGGCCACTAAACTATTGGTGGTACCTAAATCAATACCTACTATAATTTCAGCTTGTTGTAAACTACCCGTAGCAATATTAATTCCAATCTTAGCCATTTAAAAAATTTTACAAATGTACAATGCCAGCTTATTTATACCTTATGATTTGAGGAAAGATTTACAACTTAGCCCATACCCCTTCAATTTAAAATTCTAGTTTGCTGCTGCAACTAATTTTGTTTTTGAAAAGGTATCATGAAAAGGCTGGCCATTCCAAGCCAGTCCAAACATGGATATGATAGTGCAGTGTATGGTTGTTCTTAGAAAAATTTGAAAAATATTAGGTCTTTTACCATTTTCACCTACCACCTTTGTGCCTGTCATCCATTTGGCGGGAGTTCGCAAAAAGATAAACTCAAATAAAAAAATATACACCCACATAGTTGCAAAAAAGAAGGGCCCATAACGAATGGGTGTAAAGTTCCAATACATTACATAAAAATTCCACCAGCCATATAATAAATAGGTAAGAATAGCAACAATAATAGTGTCTACTAAAAAGTGTAAAATTCTAGTTCCGTCACCAATTGTGGGAGTTGTTGGGTTCATGATGCGAAATTATTGCATTTTAGTAGTTATTTTTGCCTAAAGTATCTAGAATATGACTTTAATACAAGAACTACGTTGGAGAGGTATGATCCAAGATATTATGCCAGGAACAGAGGAACTGTTTGAAAAAGAACAAGTTTCTGGATATATCGGCTTTGATCCAACTTCTGATAGTTTACATATTGGTAGTTTAGTGCCTATTTTATTATTAGTGCATTTACAAAGAGCAGGACATAAACCTGTTGCCCTAGTGGGTGGTGCTACAGGTATGGTGGGTGACCCTAGTGGAAAAAGTGAAGAGCGTAATTTATTAAGCGAAGAAACTTTACAATTTAATTTAGCAGGTGTTCAAAAACAATTAGCACATTTTTTAAATTTTGATCCAAGCCTTCCCAATGCCGCTGAAATGGTTAATAACTATGATTGGTTCAAGAATTTTAATTTCTTAGATTTTATTAGAGATGTAGGTAAGCATATTACTGTGAACTATATGATGGCTAAAGATAGTGTGAAAAAAAGAATTGATGGAGATACCGGGATGAGCTTTACAGAATTCACTTATCAATTAGTACAGGGTTATGATTTTTATTGGTTGTATAAAAATAAAAATTGCAAAGTACAAATGGGTGGCAGTGACCAGTGGGGCAATATTACTACAGGCACTGAATTAGTGAGACGCAAGATGGGCGGTGAAGCTTTTGCTTTTACTTGCCCTTTAATTACAAAGGCCGATGGTGGTAAGTTTGGAAAAACAGAAAAAGGAAATATTTGGTTAGATGCTAGTAAAACATCTCCTTACCAATTTTATCAATTCTGGTTAAATGCTAGCGATGAAGATGCAAAAAAATGGATTAAGATTTTTACTCTTCTTCCTTTTGCTACTATTGATAAACTAATTGCTGACCACGAACTAGCGCCACAAGAAAGAATTTTACAAAAAAACTTAGCTGCTGAATTAACTAAATTGGTGCATAGTGAAGAAGATTTAAATTTTGCTATTCGTGCCACTGAAATTTTATTTGGTAACGCTACTACTGAAGTTTTAAAATCTTTGAATGAAGCGCAATTATTACAAGTTATGGAAGGCGTACCTAATGTGAATGTAAAACTCGATCAACTTACAGAAGGTTATGATTTAATTAGCTTACTAGCAGACACAAAAATATTCCCAAGTAAGGGTGAAGCCCGTAAAATGTGGCAGAGCGGAGGCATAAGCATAAATAAAGAAAAAATAGGTGCCGATTTTACGACTGTTACTAAGGCTCAACTATTACAACACAAATATATTCTACTACAAAAAGGAAAGAAGAATTATTATTTAGTGATTGCTAGTTAAATTATTGCAAGGCCTTCCACATTTCTTCTGCAACTAAGGCGTTTCCCTTTTCATTCAAGTGCACTCCATCGTTGGTTAAAATACCTTTGGCTACATTCTCAGGATTATGCATTAGGCTGTATTCATGAAAAATGCTTCTTAAGTCGACAAGGCCAAGTCCATTTGTTTTTGCATATTTTCTAATCCAGCTGCTATAAGCATTTAAATCACCATCTTGGGAATTAGAAAAATCGTTTTTTTCTCCAATGGCAGCGGGTGTCACTACTATTACTTTAGCACCTGTAGCTTGAATTTTTTTAACCACTGCATCATAAAAACCACCGAACTTATCAAAATCGGTACCTGTTCCAAAGCTTGATTTATGCCAAACATCGTTTACCCCTACCCAAATTACCACTATATCTGGCTTCTTTTCAAGAACATCTTTTTCCATTCTTAAATACAAATCATAAATTTTATTACCTCCAATACCTGCACCATTTAATTCAAACTTTTCAGCAGCTCCTTTTGAAGTAATTATATTCTGTAAAACGTCTATATAACCTCCTTTTTCTATACCCGCTTGAGTAATTGAGTCACCAAAAAAGACCACTTTCTTTTTCTTTTCCCCTCTAAATGACATCAAAAATAAACAAGCGAAAAATGCGCTTAAAAGTGTTAATTTAATTCCCATAAAATGCTGTTATTGGTTAAAAAATGTATTTGAATGCTTAAGTTAAGCCAAATTCATAATAATGGCTTGAAATGGCATTATTATTTGGTAAATTTTACGCCGAACCCTATTTTTGCAGTCCATTCTTAGAATGGCATAGGATTGCCTGATAGTATAATGGTAGTACGACTGTTTTTGGTGCAGTTTGTCTTGGTTCGAATCCAGGTCGGGCAACCAAAGAAAAAAGAAGCCGTCCCGATTTTTCGGGGCGGTTTTTTTATTTCATAGGCACCATGGACATTTGCGATTGCAGATAGTATACGTAGATGGGTATCACAGAACTTAAAATTACGGAAGCCTCCATTTTAATAGCAAGCTCTACTCCTTTTTTTATAACAAGTTCTGAGGATTCACTTAAATCAACTGCAATGAGTATTGTATTTTTCATGGCTTTACATTCTTATAAAGCTAGAAAATCAAAACACTAATACATATGATTTTGGTCAGAAAATAAACTTACTCTTCACTTTCAACAATAGTTCCATAATCAACAAGCAGCTCTTCGCCGTTAGCTATATCCCTTATAGCCTCAAACTCCTCCCCGTCATTTAAAGAAATCACATTTGGGGTTTCTGAATGGTTTAAATAAATTACTAAATCCACTAATTTAAAACCATAGTCTGGTATAAAATAAAAATCTTCATCAAATAAACAATGATTCTCAATGAGGTCTTTGGAATGTTGCGGCAAGGCTTCTACTTCTTCTTTGCTTACTTTTATCCAATCTCCTACGCCTTTTGAAAAAATATTTTTAGTGCCTTTGGGAATATCTCTAATTGCAAATACACCAATTCCATGAAGTGGAGAAGGCTTAATCATCACATAGGTAGTGTTCGCTAATTCTTTTAGAAGAGCTTCTTTATTCATAAAATTAGCTCAATTTATTAATGCATTCTACTAAAGAAGTTTCCCAATGAGGAATAGTAAGCGATAATTCTTTTTCAATTTTTTCAGTGTCTAATACTGAATATCCTGGCCTTTTAGCAGGTGTAGGAAAATCGACAGTAAGTATTGAATTTACTTGACATGTTAATCCCACAATAGATTGTATTTTTTTACAATAGTCATACCAAGTTGTTTCACCTTTATTTGCATAATGATAAATGCCTTTTATTGCTTTACCATTATCTAATGCTACAATCATTTTCATGGTAGCTTCTGCTAAGTCTTTAGCGTAGGTTGGTCGCCCTTTTTGATCTGAAACTATATTTAATACATCTCTTTCCTTCATAAAACGAATCATAGACTTCACAAAATTATTTCCATGTGTACTAAATACCCAAGAGGTTCTAATAATAATGGTATTAGGATTTGCTGCTATTGCTAAACGCTCTCCGTCTGCTTTGGTAGATCCATAAAAGTTTAAGGGTGCTAATGCAGTTTCAGTGGTGTAGGGTGTTGTAGCGTTTCCTGTAAATACATAGTCTGTAGAAAAAGTAATAAAAGGAATTTTTATTTCAAAAGCAATGGATGCCATTTTTTCAACAGATTGTACATTTACAGCTTGTGCTAATTCTTTTTCCGATTCTGCTTTATCTACTGCTGTATAAGCTGCAGTATTAATAATGGCATCGGGTGCAATATTTTTTATAATTGCTGCAAGTGTATCAGGTTTAGATAAATCTAAAACAGATCTATCTGTAAAAATAAACTCATATTGTGGAAAGCTTGCTGCCAATTGACCTAATTCCCAACCCAACTGACCATTTGCGCCAGTAACTAAAATTTTTCGCATGTACTTTATTTAGAAATAAACTCCTTTGGTAATTTTGTCCACTCTGAAGGTGGCAAGGATTTAAAATAATCGTAAGTTTTTTTCAACCCTTCTGCACGATCTACTTTTGGCTCCCAACCTAATAATTTTTTTGCCTTCGTAA
>RFVO01000061.1 GCA_009928005.1 Chitinophagia bacterium
CAAATTAAAAATTAATTAATTCAAAATCTTTTTATAAATATCCCTCACAAAGGGATATTTTTGTTATAACAATAATTGCTTATTTATGGGACTATTTATCTTTCTTATTTTTTGGTTGGGTTGGCATATTGGTATGTATAGCATGCTTGTAAAAGCTGGAGGAAGTAAAACCAAGGCAATGATACCAATATATAATACCTGGGAAGTGGTAAAGTTATGTGGGATTCCAAAAATTTGGTTTTGGTTGCAATTAGTTCCCATTTTAGGACAATTTATTAGTCTTTGGATTTCAATCATTTTTACAATGCATTTTAAAAAGGTAAATGTGATTCAACATGCATTAGTTGTTTTTCTTCCTTTTATTTACTTACCTTATTTAGGTTTTTCTGCAAAAGAAAAATGGTACGGAGAAGCTGCTTTAGTGCATTATCATAAACCAGCTTCTAGAGAATGGATTGACGCTGGTGTATTTGCTATTGTGGCAGCTACTTTAATTAGAACATTTTTATTTGAAGCCTATGTAATTCCTACAGAGAGTATGGAAAAAACACTTTTAGTCAATGACTTCTTATTTGTAGACAAATTAACTTATGGTGCTAGAATTCCACAAACACCTATTTCTTTTCCTTTTGTACATAATACTTTACCAGGTGCACCTACCACACCTTCCTATGTCAAATGGGTGCAACTTGACTATCAAAGGTTACCTAAATTTAGAGATATTAATAGAAACGATGTAGTAGTTTTTAATTTTCCAGCAGGGGATACTATAATTAACTTACCTGAGTTCGGGTCTAAGTTTCCTTACTACGATGTCTTGAGAACACCTGAGTATAATAATAATAGAGAAAAATTGCAAGCCGATTATCCTATCCTAGTGCATCCAATGGATAAAACAGATAACTATATTAAAAGATGTGTGGGTCTTCCGGGGGATCTTATTCAAGTAAAGAGTAGTCAACTATGGGTAAATGAAAAGCCTGCCTATGTGGCTCCATCTGCCCAAACTGAATATATTGTAGTAACTGACGGAACAGCTATTCCAGATAGCTTTATAGAAGACACTATTGGTATTAACATTAATGAGGCCACAGCCGATTATAAAATAATGGAAGGTAGTCCAAATACTTATGTGATAAATATGACTGCAGGGGCTGCAGCCAGTCTGCGTAAATTACCGCAAGTAAAAGCTATTCATTTTTATGTTGATAATTTAATAGGTAATACTTTTCCTAATGATGTTGTGCATGCACCATGGTCTGTTGATAATTATGGACCTATTAGAATTCCTAAAAAAGGGGATATAATTGAATTAAATGACAGTACCTTTGAAATATACAGAAGACTTATTACCAACTACGAACACAATAGTTTAGAAAAACAAAATGGACAATTTATATTGAATGGTAAAGTAGCAAGTAGCTATACAGTCAAATTAAATTATTATTGGATGATGGGAGATAATCGTCATCGCAGTCAAGATAGTAGATACTGGGGATTTGTACCCGAAACACACATTGTAGGTAGAGCAGCTTTAATTTGGTTTAGTTATAATAAATCTATTAGATGGAATAGACTATTCAATCTAATTAAATAAAGTAAATAAATAAAACAGATGCAGCAAAAATTTGAATTCGAATATGATTTGTTAGACAATTCAAATCAATTATCTCTAGCAGACCAAGCGCTTTTAACAGCTGCCAAAGAAGCTACTAAAACTGCATATGCACCTTACTCTAATTTTAAAGTAGGTGCTGCTGCAAGAATAAGTTCAAATGCCATAATTATTGGATCTAATCAAGAGAGTGCTAGTTTTCCCGTAGGCATTTGTGCAGAGCGTGCATTGTTAAATAGTATTGGAAGCCAATTTCCCCATGAAACCATTAATACTATCGCAATTAGTTACGAACCAGTGGGCAAGCCGTCAATGGAACCTATATCGCCTTGTGGTATGTGCAGGCAGTCTTTATTAGACTATGAAAATAGGTTTGAATCACCCATTAAGATTATTATGGCCGGAATGTCGGGTAAAGTAATGGTCTTAAAATCTGCCACCCATTTATTACCCTTTGGTTTTGACGGGTCTATTTTAAAATAATGTTTGAACCCCAAGGGCGAGTCTAAATTCATGTTGTAATAACCATTTCTTTCTAGCCTTACCCCATGCATATCCTACCAAGGATCTATCTGCACCCACAATTCTATGACAAGGCACTATAATGGCTATTTTATTTTTTCCATTAGCAGCAGCGGCTGCTCGAACAGCATTTGGATCGCCCATTTTTTTCGCTAGTTCACCATAACTTAAATTTTTTCCAAAAGGAACTTCATATAATTCTTTCCAAACTCTTTGTTGGAATTCTGTTCCTTCCTGATTAATGGCTACAGAAAAACTTCTTCTACCACCTGCAAAATATTCCAGGAGTTCATCAATGCATTGTTGAATAACTGGGGGTGAATTCTCTGATAAATTTATATTTGATATAGCTTCTGCTTCTACAAAAACCAATTCTTCTATACAATAATCAGAAGCAACTATTTTAATTACACCAATTGGGCTATGATATATTTGTGTATAGGTATTTGCCATTAACCAACTTGTTGTCCATTTTCTACTGGATGTGAGGGGTGTAATAGAACCACTTCATTTTGAGTATCATAAACACCTAATACAAGGCACTCACTCATAAAATTGGCAATTTGCTTTGGAGGAAAATTTACCACAGCAACCACTTGCTTGCCAATTAAATTTTCAATACTATAATGAGCTGTAATTTGCGCTGATGATTTTTTTATACCAAGGCTTCCAAAATCAATTCTTAATTGATAGGCAGGTTTTTTTGCTTTTGCAAATACTTCGGCAGATAAGATAGTGCCACATCTAATATCTACCTTGGTAAAATCATCCCACTGAATCATAGCTTTTAATTTACTACTAAAGGTACAATCCTCAGTTCAATATTTAGTTCAATATTTAATCCAATAAATTGGCTAAATCGGTAAGGTCCTTTTGTTTGTATTGTAGGGTAGGGCTATTAAAACATTTTGCAAATTCTAGTAAATGTTTTTTGATAATTTTAATATTTGACAAAGCTTTGTAATAGCTATTCTTAGGTTCTATATTGGATCTAATCATGTATTGATCTAGATCTTTTTGAGAGAAGGCATTGCCTGTGGTTCCCTCAACATAAAATTGAATAAATTCTTGCGGATTAGGTACTATTTCTTCAGGGTCCCAATCAGATGTGTAAAAAGCAATAATACATTGCTTAGGGATATTGATAAATTGTGCCTGTATTTCTAGTTGCTGACAAAGTTCTGCATATAATAAAGTGTTTGCAATAGCATTTCCTTTTTTAGATTGTAGGGGGGCCGAAATTAAAAATTCTTCAGGCTTTTCATAGTTTACTTCTACGCCCTTTATTTGATAATAGCTAAACAATATGTTTCTAATTACATTGGCTTGTTCTAAGGGAGTTAAATAGTTATTTAATTCAAGCCAAATATTGCGCCTAATTTTTTCCATTTGATGGCGTAAATTATCAATGGCTAATTCTGGAAATTGGAATTTAGTAACTAGTAATGCTCCTTCAAATAAAGAAGGGTCAGGTTTAGATTTCCATTCTATGAAGGCTTCTTTTAAATCTTGTAAACGCAGCTTGTAAATCATCATTTCAATGCGTTCTAGTGTAGCCTCGTCTAAGGTGTTTTCCCAAAGATGTTCTAGGTCGGGTATAATAGGACTACCATAATTGAGTAACCTGTCTGCAATGGTGTTAAATACTTCTTCGTCAGGATCGTCTATTAGCTTAAATAGTGCGTTAATTTCTGCTTCTTTTTGCATTGTGTAGCCTAAAATTAGTGTTCAATTATTATTCAAATGAACGAAATATATCGTCAAAATTCCTTTTTACTTATCCCATCTATGTGGATATATTTAACAATTGTTTACATAATAAATAGAATAATTAAACGTTCGAGTAAATAATAGCGAATTATACCTTGTTCTATTGCATTTTGCCTTTTCTTTGTAAATTATAACTAATGACTATATCAAATATGCATCAGATTACGCCTAAATTTCCAGTAATGGCTAGTTCATTACATGCAGAATTAAAAAGAAGAGTGAATCTATATTTAGAAGATCATGCTATTAAATCAACGGGAAATTTCAAATTATTTTCAAAAGCAATTATTCTAATGAGTTTATTTATAATAACCTATATACATTTAATATTTTTTACACCACCAATATTTTATGCCATCTTGGAATGTATCTTATTTGGAGGACTTATAGCAGCTATTGGTTTTAATGTAATGCATGATGGCAGCCATGGTAGTTTTAGTAAACACCCATGGTTAAATAAATTGGCTTCTTCTTCTATTAGTGTATTAGGGGCAAGCCGTTTTATGTGGGCAATGAAGCATGTTACCATACACCATACTTACACTAATATTGACGGAGTAGATGATGATATTGAAGTTGGTGTTTTAATGAGAATGGCACCCACTCAAAAACATTATATTCTACATCGCTTTCAACATATTTATTTTTGGGTTTTATATATGTTATTATATATATTTTGGATATTTTTTGCAGATTATAAAAAGTATTTCACAAAAAAAATTGGAGAAGTAGAAATTAGTAAAATGACACTTACCGAACATTTTGAATTTTGGGTAGTGAAAGTTTATCATGCATTTGTATTTGTTGTATTACCTATTTATATGTTGGGCTTGGTAAGTTGGTTAGTAGGGTTTTTAGTCGTGGGTTGTTTTGCAGGTTTTGTATTGAGTATAGTTTTTCAACTTGCACATACGGTCACTGAAACTGCTTTTCCTTTAGCGAACCAACCTGAAAATAAAATGGAAGAAGAATTTGCAGTACATCAAATTCAAACTACAGCTAATTTTGCTACTAAGAGTAAAATAGTAAGTTGGTTGGTAGGGGGGTTAAACTTTCAAATTGAACATCATTTATTCCCTAAAATTTCTCATGTTCATTATCCTGCTATTTCTAAAATAGTCAAGAAAACCTGTGCCGATTTTAAATTAAAGTATATAGAATATCCTACAGTATTAAGTGCCATCAAAGCACACGTTCTATACTTAAAATTAATGAGTAAGCCTGCAATAAGTTAAGAAGCCTTTTTCTTTCTGGCCATTTTTCGTGGCGGATTGGCTTTTAATTCAGCAATAGTTGCATTAACTTCTTCAATAGTCAAGGTTTCTACTTTTTCTTGTTGTTCTTTACTCAATTTAAAATTGCGTAAACCTTGTTTAATATAAGGGCCATAAGGACCTCTAAGTAATTGTATCTTTTCTTTTTCAAATACTTTAATTGTTCTCTCGTCCTTTGCCTTGCGTTTTTCTGCAATCATTGGCGTTAATTCTTCTAAGCTAACAGTGTAGGGGTCCATTTCCTTGTTTAGGGAGTAAAACTTCTTAGCATGAGCAGCATAAGGACCAAAACGGCCAATATTTACAGAGACATCTTCCCCTTCAAATTGACCTAGAATTCTTGGTAGTTTGAAAAGTTCCATAGCTTCTTCAAAACTAATAGTCTCAATACTTTGAGAAGCTTTCAATTTTGCAAATCTTGGCTTTTCTTCTTCATCTTGGTGACCAATTTGAACCATGGGTCCATATCTCCCCATTCGGGCAATTACTTTTTTACCAGTCACAGCATCAAATCCTAATTCTCTTTCACCTTTTGCTCTTTCAGCAGTTTCCAAAGTATGTTCAATGGTTTCGTGAAAGGGTTTGTAAAAAGAATTAATCATATCGCTCCATACTAACTTACCTGCTGCAATTTCATCAAATTCTCCTTCAATTTTAGCAGTAAAGTTAAAGTCCATGACTTTTTCAAAATGTAATTTTAGAAAATCGGTAACAACTAAACCTAAATCAGTAGGGGATAACTTATTTTTTTCTGCACCTGTAATTTCAGAACCAGTTTCTTGCTTGATAACATCTTTGTTATCAAGAGTTAAAATCTGGTAGATTCTTTTAACGCCCTCTTTTTCTCTTTTCTCAACATAATTACGCTTCATGATGGTAGAAATGGTAGGCGCGTAAGTAGATGGTCGCCCGATGCCCAATTCTTCTAATTTTTTTACAAGCGATGCTTCAGTATAACGTGAAGTAGGACGGCTAAAACGCTCAAGTCCAGTCATTTCTATAAAGTCTAATATTTGCCCTTTTGTTAAAGGAGGTAATAAACTTTCTCCCTCATCATTATTATCTTCTTCCTCTTCGTCGTTACTTTCTAAATACACTTTTAAAAAACCATCAAATTTCATTACCTCTCCGCTAGCCGTTAAAATTTCTTTATTCGTAGAGACTTCAATTTTAGCAGTTGTTTTTTCAAATTGCGCATCACTCATTTGAGATGCAATGGTTCTTTTCCAAATAAGTTCATAGAGCCTGTTAAGATCTGCGTCGGCTACTTTACTTTCATTCATATAAGTAGGACGAATGGCTTCATGCGCTTCTTGAGCGTTCTCATTTTTATTTTTGAACTTTCTCGGTTGATAATACTTTTCACCAAAGCTTTCATTAATTTCTGCTTTAATAGCATCTACTGCTGTTTCACTTAAACTAATACTATCTGTTCTCATGTAAGTAATCTTACCACTTTCATATAGTTTTTGTGCAAGTAACATTGTTTTACTTACACTGTATCCTAATTTTCTTGAAGCTTCTTGTTGCAAAGTAGAAGTTGTGAAAGGTGCTGAGGGCGTGCGTTTGCCGTCTTTTACGGCAATATCTTTTACTGTATATTTTGCACCTTTTGAATCTTTTAAAAACTTTTCAGCGGCACCTGCTGTAGATAATTTTTGAGGACCCTCAGCTTTAAACTTTACTTTCTTTTTATTAATATCAGGAGCTGAGAACAAAGCAGAAATTTTAAAAATGCTTTCTGGAATGAATTGGTTAATCTCTCTTTCTCTTTCTGCAATTAATCTTACAGCCACACTCTGAACACGACCTGCACTTAAACTTCTCTGCATACCTATTTTCCTCCAGAGCACTGGGCTTAATTCAAAACCTACAATACGATCTAATATTCTTCTTGCTTGTTGTGCATCCACTAAGTCCATATTAATGAAACGGGGATTCGCTACAGCTTTTTTAATAGCGGGTGCTGTAATCTCATGAAATACAATACGCTTTGTTTTTTTTGGATCTAAACCCAATACTTCTGCTAAATGCCAACTAATACTTTCTCCTTCACGGTCCTCATCCGATGCTAGCCAAACTTCTTTCGCCTTCTTTGACATGGATTTTAATTCCTTTACTACTTTTTCTTTCTCACTAGGTACTGTATATCTAGGGGCAAATTTATTTTTTAAGTCAATACCCATGTCTACTTTCTCTAAGTCACGAATATGACCATAGCAGCTTCTTACTTCAAAATCTTCCCCTAAAATCTTCTCGATCGTCTTTGCCTTTGCAGGTGACTCCACAATTAATAAGTTCTTTGACATAGTTGTCAACCGCTCCTACGGGTATTTTTGGAATTGAATATCAGTTAATTATGAAAATTGAAAAAAGGCCTTTATTGGCTAATCTTCTCTTTTCTCGCGATGCAATATTAGAGCTTTCGCCCAAAAAATAAAAATTAGCTATTATGTTGGGTCTAAAAAGGCCATTATTTTGTCAATTATTTCTGGCGTTTTATATACTTTATTATGACCTAATCCATTGGTTATCAAGAATTTTATATTTTTTGGGGCTTTTTTTTGAAATTCGATCAAATCTTTGAAGGGGCAAACCAAATCCTCTCTGTCGTGTACCCAAAGAAGGTCCCCTGCATAGTTTTCAATGGCCCTGTCAGCTTCAAAATAGGAAATTGGTAATCCTGTGCGCTTTTCTACAAACTCTAAAAAAGCAGCCCTAATTGCTGGGCTAAGGTGCATCATATTAAAATATCTTTCGAAAGTACTAGTGGTTTTGGTGGCTGGTGCAATTAGTACAAATTTATGTTTTGTGGGATTATCTATAGTCTCTGCAATCATGGCTAAGGTTATAGCGCCTAATGAATGTCCAATAAAATGATCTATAGGGCCTAGTTCTTTGATAATTTGTTCTATGGCATGTTTATAGATAACTATATTAATGTATTTACCCTCACTCAGCCCATGTCCAGGTGCATCAAATCCAATGACTCTAAAACCATGTTTCAATAAGGGCTGAATATATTGCTCAAATTTATAAAAATAGCTTGCATAGCCATGTGCAATTAATACGGTCTGTCCATTTGGCTTTAAAGGCTTCCATTCAAAACCATGAATTTTGGTTTTACCTGTTTTTATAATCCCATCTCCTGTAAGGCTAATTTGTAAGGATTTCCCTTGGTGAAATATAGCTGGTGCCTTTCTTTTCTTATATTTTGGATAGGGGGTGCAAAATAAATCAAAGGCCAATTTGCCTGCCACTGGGGGCGATACCATGCCTAAAGTTTTAAACTTTGTTCTCAAATATTGTAAATAAATCCTTTCTGAGAACCCGTGCGTGGCCATATTTATATAATTAGAGCGCAAAGATAAGAAGCCCTAATGTATAGATATTAGTTTTTTTGTATTTCGACAAAGAAAAATTAAAATCTGCGAAGGCATTGCATGATAACTAGTATTTTTGCAAAAATCTAAGATTGACCTATGTATTCTTTAAAAATTAATTTTGAACAAAAGGGTTTAGAGCCAGTTACTTTAAACAATATTAAGCCAGACCATAGCTTATTAGAAGTAATATTAGATGCAGGCATAGAGTTGCATCATAATTGCGGAGGAGTTTGTGCTTGTAGTACCTGTCATATATATATAAACAAAGGAGGCGAATTTTTACAAGAGCTATCGGATAAGGAAGAAGATTTTATTGACCGTGCGGTAAGACCAAGAATAGAATCAAGATTAGGTTGCCAATGTGAATTATTAGCAGGTAGCGGAGAAATAGAAATTATACTTCCCGATCAAACACAATTTTTAGGAGAATAAATCATTATAGAACCTAAATTTAAATTATAACACTATGACTCAGTTTGAACCACCCATTCATTGGAATGATCATGAAGACATTGCCCAAAAATTATATGAAAAATTTGGTGATGATTTTACGGAGTCTAAAATTTATAGAGTACGCTTCACCGATTTATTAGATTGGGTTTTATCCTTGCCACATTTTGAAGGTAAAAAAGAGGAGTCAAACGAGGGGCATCTGGAGATGATTCAATCTGCCTGGGTGTATGAGTGGCGCGATAACCAAAAATAAGCTTATTTTTATTGTCTAAATTAAGATTCCTTGTTAACTAAGTTCAAAAATATAACTTGTTTTGTATTTGATGTTGATGGTGTTTTAACCAATGGCAATTTGTTAGTAATGCCCAATGGACTCATGGCAAGAACCATGAATATTAAAGATGGTTATGCTATTCAGTTAGCTATAAAAAAAGGATATAAAGTTTGGATTATTTCTGGAGGCAATTCAGATGAAGTGAAAGAACGTTTAGAAAAATTAGGTGTATTTCAAGTATTTATGAAAGTAACAGATAAGAAAGTACTTTTAGAAGAGTTATCAATTTTACATTCAACTCCTTTAGATCAAATATTATACATGGGCGACGATATGCCCGATTTAGAAGCCATGCAAATAGTAAGTATTGCAGCTTGCCCAAGTGATGCAGCTACCGATATTAAAGCGATGGCTACTTATAAAGCTATTGCTAAAGGAGGAGAGGGTTGTGCTAGAGAAGTGATTGAAAAAACACTAAAGTTGAATGATCATTGGGATAATGATGATCATATTCAGTCAAAATGAATTTAAAATAATCAATTTGAAATTATTCATTCATTTTTTAAAGTTAGTGCGTTGGCCCAACTTAGTATTTATAATGTTGGCTGAATGTTTATTACATTTTTGCATATACAATCCTCTATTTCCTTTATCAGGCAGTGAGGTAAATATTCGTTTTTATTTTATGCTTACTAGCAATATTTTAATTGCAGCAGCTGGCTATATGATTAACGATTATTTTGATGTCAATATAGACCAAGTAAACAAGCCTCAAAAAGTAGTGGTTGGTTCTTTTATAAGCAGAAGAATGGTTATTTTCTGGCATTTAATTTTTAGTGTATTGGGTATGTATATTTCCACTATTGTATTCCCTTTTCAAGCCTACTGGCATATTCATGTTACTAATTTATTAGCTATTTTATTTTTATGGTTTTATAGCACTAGTTTTAAAAAAAAGTTTTTAGTAGGTAATATTATTATTGCCATACTAACAGCTTGGTCTATTGCTATTGTTTATTTTTCTAAGTTTACCATCCAAGAAATTATACATCCCGCAATAAGTAATGCATCTGTTTTAAAATTTGCAAAACTTACTTTATTATATAGTGCATTTGCCTTTATATTAACCTTGGTGAGAGAAGCTTTAAAAGATATGGAAGATATGGAAGGAGATCAGAAATATGGTTGTAATACCATGCCCATTGTTTGGGGTTTAAAGCCAACTAAAGTGTATTTGGCTGTATGGACATTTGTGGTTATTGCTGTTTTATTAATTATACAATTGTATGTAATTCCTTTTGGTTGGTGGTACACAGTATTATACTGCCTTGTGTTTATTATTACTCCATTAAGTCTTGTTCTAATACAATTGCCAAAGGCCTTTACACATAAACATTTTAAAAAACTAAGTGCCTATTTAAAGTTTGCAATGCTAGCAGGCATTTT
>RFVO01000062.1 GCA_009928005.1 Chitinophagia bacterium
ATAATAAAATATTTGATATTTTTAGGATATTCGGCTATTTTATAATAATTTTATGATGATTTATGCTAAAATAACATGAAAAATAGTACTCCATTAGTAGATTCGGCTAGTATGCAACATTCTATTTCTTTAGACGAGAAGGATTTATCCATTTTACGCCTCTTACAGCAAAATGCAAGAATCACTGTGAAAGAAATTGCCGATCAAATTCATTTAAGTACCACACCGGTGCATGAGCGTATTAAAAGGCTAGAAGCGGGTGGGGTAATTAAACAATATGCCACTTTAATTGATGGAGCAAAAGTAAAAAAGGGGCTGATGGTTATTTGTTATGTGTCTCTGAATCAACATAGTAAGCAATCGGGAGGACAGTTTATTAAACTTATTAATGAACTACCCGATGTGGTGGAATGTTACAGTATTTCGGGGGAATTTGATTTTATGTTGAAAATTGTTACTGAGGATATGAACAGTTATTACAATTTCCACGTCAATAAATTAAGCCAGGCCGACAATATTAGCCAGGTACAAAGCGTTTTTATAATGGGTATCGTAAAGCAAACTCATTTAATAGTTTAATTATCATCAACTTATGAAAAACTTTATTATGAAATATAATAAGTATCTAGGCATGGGGGTATTTCTATTAATACTTGTGGGTGGTTTTTATTTATTAAGACCTGGGCAAAACGCAAGAGCCATTGTCATGCAATACCCTTTTGTTTTAAAGTCAATGAAGTTGGTTAATTTAAGTACTTATAAAGCTGCTATATCTGAAACAGATAGCACACCATTAGTAACTGCAAGTGGTTTTAAGTTAGATAGTTTAAACCCTAAAAAACATAGAGTCATTGCCATTAGCCGTGATTTAAAAGAATTATTTTCCTTCGGAGATAAAGTAAAATTATCCAATGCAGGTAAGTTTAATGGCATTTGGTTTATTCATGATTTAATGAATAAAAAATACAGAAATAAAATTGATATTTTAATCAATCCAAGCGACCGCCAAATAAGTATAGAAGGGGTGGTAATTTCTAAGATTTAAATATTTCACAGTTCAGATTAGAAATTCAAACGCATGACATAGTCGTCCATGTAAAAGCCATTGCCTATATCGAATTTGAATTCTCTTACTTTAATGAAACCTTTTTTTAAATAAAAAGTATATGCGTTATTTAGTTTATTCACTTGTAAGAATAGTGAACTAGAGCCTGCCGCCTTGGCTACTTCAATAGATTTATTTAATAGGGCTTTGCCTGCACCTGTGCCTTGTGCTGAGGGAAGTACATATAATTTATTGAGTTTGTGGGCAATCTCATTTGAGTCATCATCTTTTTCAGGGCTCACAGAACAAAACCCTACAGCATCCCAATCACAGTTTTCTTTTTTAATGCTAGCTATATAAAACTCACAACCCGTATTCATTTGTTTTTCTAAGGATTCATTACTGTACATCCAATCCAACATGAAATCGATTTGGGATTGCGATATAATATGACCATAAGTGCTGGGCCAAGTGCGCTCAGAAACAGATCTGATAAAATCTCTATCATTTAAACCAGCGCGGGTAATTTGAATTTCGGTCATTGAATTATACTTTTGTATAAGTTATATTTTAGTTGATAATTTTAGTTAAATAAAAATATATTCTTTTTAAACTAAAATATCTTACCCTAACTGTGCCAAGCTTTCTTCAATAGTTTGAATTCTTGCTAAAGTATCGGCCTTCTTTTTTTGTTCAATGGCTAAAACTTCTGGCTTGGCATTTTGTACAAACTTTTCATTAAGTAATTTCTTATCTACACTTTGCAAGAAACCTTGTTGGTGGGCAAGGTCCTTTAATAAATTTTCTTTTAAGCTAGCAGTATCAATAGCTTGGTTGGCTACAATATAAAATTTATCTTTTTCTAAAGCCACTACAATAGAGGCGGCCACTGTAGTAGAAGTATAAGCAATACTAGAAGCATTAATTTGCTTGGATAAAATATTTTGAATGCTTTGATAAGGAGCGTTGTTGGCCGTTTGAATATGTAATTCAATGGCGTCTTTTGGTTTGATTTGATTTTTATTACGAGCGTCACGCAAAGTAGAAATTACATTTTGCAATAATGCCCCTGCGTTTAATACTTCTTTATTTACACTTGTATTAGGGGTGTAAAGCTTCACGCATAAGTCCTCTTTCTGTGTTTTTAAAGTATGGTGAATCTCTTCTGTAATAAATGGCATAAAGGGATGTAATAATTGCAATAGTGCATCATAAAACTCAACTGTTTTTTCATAAACGCCTTGTTGTATAGGTTGCTCAAAGCCAGGCTTAATCCATTCCAAATACCAACTACAAAAATCATCCCATATTAAACTATAAATAGCTTTCAATGCTTCACTTAAACGGAATGTTTTAAGCATTTCATCCACTTCAATTTGAGTAGCATTTAATTTTGCTTCAAACCAATCCATCGCAAATTTTGCATCTTCAGCAATTTGACCTTTATTGTTTTGACGTGCTTCCCACATTTTTAACAACTTAGTGGCATTCCATAATTTATTATTGAAATTTCTTCCTTGCTCTAATGTCGATTCATCAAATAGTAAATCGTTACCTGCAGGAGAGGCAATCATAATGCCAAAGCGAACAGCGTCAGCGCCATATTGGTCAATGAGTTCTAATAAGTCTGGAGAGTTTCCTAAACTCTTACTCATTTTTCTTCCTTGCTTATCACGGACAATACCTGTGAAGTAAACATCTTTAAAAGGAATCTTACCCATATACTCTTCTCCAGCCATTATCATTCTAGCTACCCAGAAAAAAATAATTTCAGGAGCAGTTACAAGTGTGCTTGTAGGGTAGTAATAATTTACTTCCGCATTGCCTGGATTAGATAAACCCTTGAATACTTCAAAAGGCCATAACCAACTACTAAACCAAGTATCTAAACAATCGGCGTCCTGTGTTAATTTTTTCCCTTTAGTTTCTGGATGATTGGCGTTTACTTCTGCTTCATTATGTGCTACATAAAAATTACCTTCTTCATCATACCAAGCGGGAATGCGGTGACCCCACCATAATTGTCTACTTATACACCAATCCTTAATGCCTTCCATCCAATGGCGGTATAAGTTTTTAAATTTAGCAGGATGAAAACTAATTTCATTAGACATCACTGCCTCTAGTGCAGGTGCCGCTAATTTTTTCATATCCACCCACCATTGTAAACTTAATCTTGGTTCCACAATAGCGTCAGTTCTTTCGCTAAACCCAACTTGGTGCGTGTAGTCTTCAATCTTCACTAAATTTCCTGAAGCTTCTAAATCCTTGGTAATAATTTTTCTTACCTCAATTCTATCTTGTCCAATATACATACCGGCAGCTTCTGATAAAGTACCATCATCGTTCATCGTATCAATTACTTCTAAATTATATTTCTGACCTAAAACAAAATCGTTCATGTCATGCGCAGGTGTAACTTTCAATGCACCTGTTCCAAATTCAATTTCAACATAATCATCTGCAATAATGGGTATGCGTCTGTTAATTAAGGGCACAAAAGCAAATTTGCCAACTAAGTTTTTATAACGATCGTCCTTAGGGTGTACACAAATTGCACTATCACCTAAAATAGTTTCAGGACGAACAGTGGCAATAGTAATATATTGTTCACCAGGAACATCTAATTTATATCGTAGGTGATAAATTTTACCAGCCACTTCTTTATGAATTACTTCTTCATCACTTAATGCTGTTTTAGCACGCACATCCCAGTTAATCATTCGCTTGCCGCGATAAATTTTTCCTTTCTTATATAAATCAACAAATACTTTTATTACTGATTCGTAATAGTCAGGGTCCATGGTAAAAGAAGTACGCTCCCAATCTAAACTGCAACCCATCTTTCTTAATTGCTGAAGAATAATTCCTCCATATTTTTCTTTCCATTCCCAAGCGTAACCTAAAAATTCATCTCTTGTTAATGAAGATTTTGAGATACCTCTTTCTCTTAACATGGCTACTACTTTTGCTTCCGTAGCAATTGAAGCGTGGTCTGTTCCAGGCACCCAACAAGGATTAAAACCTTGCATGCGTGCACGACGCACTAATATGTCTTGAATGGTATTATTCAAACAATGGCCCATGTGCAATACACCTGTTACATTTGGCGGAGGTATAACAACGGTATAGGCTTTTTTATCATTGGGGGTACTATGAAAGTAACCACTGTCAACCCAATGCTTATACCACTTAAATTCTACTTCACCTGGTATGTAGTTTTTACTCAATTCCATGCTTTGCGTCTTTTCCTATATTAAGCCACAAAAATAAGGAAAAGCGGCAAGCAATAAGTTGCTAAAAAATACGACCTTAGCCACTCTATGGAATTTGCAGTTGTAGATATTGAAACCACAGGCAGTACCCCTCAATCGGCGGGGATTACTGAAATTGCTATTGTAATTCACAATGGGGTGGAAGTGACTGGTAAATATGTGACTCTAATAAACCCTAGACATAAAATACCACCTTTTATTGTAAATATGACGGGTATTAGTGATGAGATGGTGGCAGCTGCCCCTTTATTTGAAGAAGTAGCCCCGCAGATTTACAATTTATTAAATGGCCGTGTATTTGTGGCCCATAATGTAAGTTTTGATTATTCCTTTGTACATTATTTATTAGGTAGGTCGGGTTTTCAATGGTCGGCGCCTAAATTATGTACCATTAAATTAAGTCGCAGGGTATTTCCTGGTTTAGAAAAATATGGACTGGGCTCTTTGACAAGAGACTTAGGAATTCGTATTGAAGGTAGACACCGCGCTTGGGGAGATGCTGCAGCTACTGCGCAAGTATTAACGATGGCTATTGAAAAAGAAGGGATGAAGCCTATTCATAATTTATTAGCCAAGAAAGAGCCAAGGAAGAAAATAGTACCACGCACTGAAATGCCCAATGATAGATCGGACGCTGAAGATTAATTCAGTTACTGAAGATTATTCAAATCAACTTAAATGGAAAACTATTTTTTGGAATACTTGTCTTTTTGATTTTAATACTCCGCAGTTACCCCTGTATAATTATGCGGTGTAATAGCTTTCAATTCTTTTTTAACAGCAGCAGTTACTTTTAAGCCATCGATAAATTTGTGCATGATTTTTTTATCAATCTTATTTTTACCTCTTGTTAAATCTTTTAATGCCTCGTAAGGGTTAGGGTATTTTTCGCGGCGTAAAATAGTTTGAATAGCTTCTGCCACTACTGCCCAATTGTTTTCTAAATCGGCATGCATTTTTTCTTCATTCAAAATTAATTTGCCTAATCCTTTTTCTAAAGAGTTTAAAGCAATAGTAATATGTGCTAGTGGTACACCAATGTTTCTTAGAACGGTAGAATCGGTTAAGTCGCGTTGTAAACGACTAATAGGAAGCTTAGCAGCCAAGTGTTCTAGTATGGCATTGGCTATGCCTAAATTACCTTCTGCGTTTTCAAAATCAATGGGGTTTACCTTATGAGGCATTGCGCTAGAACCTACTTCACCTTTTTTTGTTTGCTGTTTGAAATAATCCATTGAGATATAGGTCCAGATATCACGGCTTAAATCAATTAAGATATTATTCAAACGCTTTAAGGTATCACACTGTGCTGCGAAATAATCATAGTGTTCAATTTGAGTAGTGAACTGCATTCTTTGTAAACCCAATACATCATCTACAAATTCATTGCCTAGGCTTACCCAATTCTTTTTTGGAAAAGCAATATGGTGTGCGTTAAAATTACCAGTTGCGCCTCCAAATTTTGCGGCATAAGGAATAGCTGTGAATAATTCAACTTGATGGTGTAGTCTTTCCACAAACACCATTATCTCTTTTCCTAAAGTAGTAGGAGAGGCAGCTTGACCATGAGTGCGTGCTAATAAAGAAATCTTTTTCCACTTTTTTGCTAACTGATATAAATTGTTTTGCAAATTAATATAAGAAGGCAGCACTTTATTTTCCATAGCCTCTTTCCAACTAAGTGGAATGGCGGTGTTGTTAATGTCTTGAGAAGTTAAACCAAAGTGAATCCACTCTTTTAATTCAGACACCTTATTTTTATCTAATACTTCTTTTAAGAAATATTCCACTGCTTTTACATCGTGGTTCGTAGTAGCTTCAATAGTTTTAATTTTTTCGGCATCTGCTTCGCTAAAGTTTTTAACTACCTCTAATAAGGCTTTTTTTAAAGCAGGCGTTACTTTAAAAAATTTCTTATCTGCAAGAAATAAGAAATAATGCACTTCCACTAAAACGCGGTACTTGATTAGTCCAAATTCAGAAAAATAAGAGCTTAGAGCGGCAGTTTGCTTTTGGTAACGACCGTCAACGGGAGAGATAGCAGTAAGTTTCGACATTGGCTGATAATTTAAACAAGTAGCTAGTTTCTTAGAAAAAAGGTTTTTCTTTGTGCAAAGTTAATTCAATTGGACAAAAAATGGCGCATAGGTGCGGTAAGTTATTTAAATACCCGCCCATTATTACTAGGAATGGAGCTAAGTCCTTTTTGTGACAGTATTAATTTAGTGAAGTCTTACCCTGCTCAAATAGCACAAGATTTATTAGACGATACCATTGATATTGGCCTTGTACCTGTGGCCATTATGCCTTTATTATCGAATCCGCAGATTGTTTCAAAATATGTGATTGGCACAGAGGGAGAGGTGGCTTCAGTGGCTTTATTTAGCCAAGTACCCATGGACCAAATTGAAAAGGTTTATTTAGACTATCAAAGCAGAACCTCGGTAGCACTTGCGAAACTTCTTATTAAGAACTTTTGGGAAAAAGAGGTAGAATTTTTAATAGCTACCGAAGGATATATAAATGAAATTTCAGGCACTATCGCAGGCGTAATTATTGGAGACCGCGCTTTGGCTAGTTTAAACCGTTTTGAACATGTGTATGACTTAGGATTAGCGTGGAAAGCATATTCTGGACTCCCTTTTGTATTTGCTGCCTGGGTGGCCAATAAACCTATTCCTTCAGAGTTTATAGAGGCTTTTGATGCAGCCAATGAATATGGACTTAAACATTTGGATGAAGTAATTGCCTTAATACCTGCTACTGAACAGGTATATGATTTGCATAAATATTATACTGAAAATATTAGCTACGAACTAACCCCTGAGAAAAGAAAGGGGTTGGAGAAGTTTTTAGAATTAATTAAAAATAAATAAGATGAATCTAATTGAGAAAGCCATCACGCTAGTTTCATATTTAAGACAGCCTGAAAAAAGAAGGTTAATAAAAATTGCTAAAACTTTCAAAGGGCTTAAGGGCATTGAAATCGGAGGTCCAAGTAATATCTTTAGTATCAAGGGGGCGATGCCTGTTTATTTATTTGCTAAAAAAGTAGATGGAGTTAATTTCTCCAATAAAACAATTTGGGAAGGTAAAATCAAAGAAGGGGAGAATTACAATTATTATAAAAATCTTTTTGGGTTCCAATATATTGCAGAAGGTTCAGATTTGAGTTTGTTAAAAGACAATCAATTTGATTTTTTATTATCAAGTCATTCATTAGAACATATTGCAAATCCAATCAAAGCTTTAAAGCATTGGCGCAGGGTTTTGAAAGATACGGGTAGGCTAGTTTTAATTTTACCAGATAGTAGTATCACTTTTGATCGAAAACGCCCAATTACTAAACTTGAACATCTTATTGAAGACTACAATAATAATGTAGAGGAAGATGATGATACTCATTATAATGAAGTAATTGATTTGCACGATATGGATTTAGACAAAGCATTAGGCTCAAGAGATATTCTTAAAGATAGAACAATTCAGAATTTATCCTACAGGGCAGTGCATCACCATGTTTTTAACTTTGAGCTAATCAAAGGGTTGTTGTCACACACTGGCTTTACAGTTGATTTTCAACAAAACTTTTACCCATTTCATTTAATTACATTAGCAACGAAAAAATAAAGTATTTAGTAGCTTTATTAGTATGGGTATAAGACTAATTTTTCTTGAATAGCTTTAAGAAATTATTAGTAAAAAAGGAGTTGAATAATGACAGTACTTCAGGAGATGGGTTAATCCATTTTACTAAAACATAAAAAGAAACACTAAAGGTTGCAGATTGAATAAATATATTCAAGAAAAAGTTATTTGCAATGGGTAACTGATGAACAAAAAGCATAAGTATAATACTTGAAATTAAAAAGACACCATGTCTCCATGTATATGGCTGTAAATTAAATTTCTTGTACAAAAATCCAAAGCGAATGCTATTGTATAAAGTAAGCGCTACTAAATTGGAAAAGGCAAGGCCTTCTAATCCATAACTTTTAATTAAAAAAATGTTCAAGGGAAGCGATAGAATAATATAGAAAAGGTTGGTATAAAAATCGAATTTCCAATAATTAGAAGTGCCAATAATTTGACTATTTACTCCTGTGCCTATATCAATTAATTTGGCTAAGCCTAGTATAAAAATAAGTTTAGGTAATTCGTTATAGCCACCTCCGTATTTATTACTGATGAAATTTAAAAAAGCAACCAGGTTATTTATGTTTAACCAGATGAGACCAAACAATAAAAGGCCAATGGCTAGTAAGTTAGATACACTTTTATGGTAAATGTTTTTGATATTGGCCATGTCTTTATTTTTCCATGACTCTGCTAAGATAGGAATGGTAATGGAGTTTAAGCTACGCTGCGGAATTTCTAATATGGCAGAAACATAGGTGGCTATAGCGAAAATGGCGGTATCACTTAAGCCTCTCAGTCCAAATATTAAAAAAGTATCGTTTGTTTTGGCTAGTAAATTAAAAAACTGGCCTGCAAAAACGAATAGTGCAAAACTAATCATCCTACCTTTTAATCTTCTGGTAACACTGCTTATTTTAAAATTTCTAAGTGAAAACTCTTTGGTTTGTATTAAAGTATATAAAAGAATTAAGGCAGGGATTAAATAAATACCACTAAATAGCATTATAAAAACGGGGAGACTTATAAATTTAAAACCAAAGGCTAAAATAAGCACTGTAGTTAAAATTCTAATCAGCGTTTCTTTAAGAAAGTTTGTAATAACTCCTTTTCTTAAACCCCAGGCAAAACCTTCTAGCCATATAAACATTAAAATAAAAAAAGTATACGGATAAACGTAATTAAAATAAACAGCTAAGTCGGGTGATTTTCCTAATTTTCTGACAATAAAATCTTTCTGTTGCCAGCCTATAATTAATAGTAAACCAAATCCAATTAAATTAACCATTAAGGTAATAAAAGGGAGCTCGTTTTTTTTAGGTCCTAAATACTGGTTGTAAAAGGGGTAAAATTTGTATACAACGGGAAGCGTACCTAAAGTACAAAATATGGATAGGGTAGCTCCAATATCAATCATGGCTCTTACAAGACCCTGGTCCGATTTTGAAAAGAAATGTGGAAAAAGCACCAATAAATTAAAGGCGCCAATAACAAAGCCAATCATTATAAATAATGATGATTTCATGCCTTGTTTTTGAATAATGCCCATGGTACAAATATATTGTAATTGTGGTAAAAGTAAATATGTAATGAAATGGGCTTATTTTTACAATATGGAACAATTGTCGGTCATTACAATATGTTTTAACAATTTAAGCGACTTGCAAAGTACTTGCAGTTCTGTAGATGCTCAGTCGACTAAGCCCTACGAGCATTATATTATTGATGGCTCTAGTAATAAAGAAATTGCTGAATGGTTGCAAAACACGCCTCAGCCCCATTACCGTAAATGGTTTTGTGAAAGAGATAAGGGAATTTCAGATGCATTTAATAAAGGGCTGGCCCTATGCTCTGGCAGCCTTATTCATATTTTAAATTCAGCCGATATTTATTATTCTAATGCTGTAATTGAAAATGTACTAGCTTTTTTTAATAACAATAAAGCTATTCAATGGGCAAGTGGAAATATATTTTTGAAGAGAGCAGGTATTTGGGTTCAAATTGGTGTACCCTTTGATGCGCAACAATTATACAAAGGCATGAGAGCTGTTTCACATCCCACATGGTTTGTTAAGAAAGAAGTATACGATCGCGTTGGACAATTTTCGGAAGTTTTTAAAATTGCCATGGATTATGATTTAATGTGCAGGCTGAAAAAAGAAGCCTATGGTTATATGAATGAGACTATTGTAAAGTTCGATGATGGTGGAGTAAGTACCAAACAATATTTAAAATCGCTCCAAGAGAATGTAAAAGTATATGAATCTCATTTTGGTTTTTCTATAGCAGCGCGCGCGTGGCAATTCAGATTAAGTATTTTATTTTATTTACTTCAATCTAAGTTTGGAAAATTCTTATATGCTATAAAGGCAGCTAATTTTAAATAGCTTAGT
>RFVO01000063.1 GCA_009928005.1 Chitinophagia bacterium
CGTATAAATTATTCTTAACTAGTTTTCAAAATGGTTCTATTGAAGAAATAGAAGAAACTATTGCAAGATACCTTCCTGTATATGCAATATGGACTGGTTTAATAGCTTTTTTAATTCCAATAATATTTCAATTCAAATAAAAAAATCCCAACAAAATTAATTGTTGGGATTTTTTTTATTAACATTTTTACTTATTTCGTTTCCATATATTATTTGCAGGATTATAATCGGGTAAAACTTTATCTGGATCATAACTTACCGATTCAATTTCTTCAGAACAAGGATAGTTAAAACTCCAAGCTACATTACGTTGCCAAATCTCTACTGGAAGTTTAATGCGATCTATTTTTCCACTCACTGTTTTTACTTCTAGTATTACTGGCATAGCCATTTTTTCAAGATTATCTATAGTGATTATAGCTCCTTTTGCGTAATCAGTGCTATCGTTATACTTAACAGTTCTTACTGAAACATCTAAACGCCAGTTATTCACAAACCACCCTCTCCAAAACCATTGTAAACTTTCACCTGCTACGTTTTCAATGGTATGAAAGAAATCATCGGGAGTAGGATGTTTATAGGCCCATCTTTTTATATAAGTTCTTAATGCACGATCAAAACGATCTTCTCCTAAAATAACTTCTCTTAATAAGGTTAAACCTTCGCCTGGTTTACTATAAGACAATGTTCCATTGTTTCTTTCTTTATAATTGTCTACATAAGTTAACATCGGCTCTAAGCCAGGAGCCGTATACATAGCGCCAATTCTATTTTTATCTTGAGGGTATTTGCTTTTATATTCTCCGTTATTAAAATTTGCAGAAGATAAACTATTAATAAAAGTATTAAAACCTTCATCCATCCAACCATATAATCTTTCATTAGAACCCACTATCATAGGAAACCAAGTGTGTCCAAATTCATGATCATTCACACCCCATAATCCGCCTTGTCTTGCTCTTGCTCCACAAAATACAATTCCTGGATACTCCATTCCTCCCGGCGTACCTGCTACAGCAGTAGCTGCTGGATAAGGATACTCATACCATTTATTAGAGTAATATTCAATACTGCTTTTTACATATTCTGTAGATCTACCCCAGGCACTATCTCCATTGCTTTCTAAAGGATAAGCAGAAATAGCTATTCCTTTTTTTCCAGATGGTAAATTTATTTTAGCAGCATCAATAATAAAAGAGGAAGAGGCAGCCCATGCAGCATCTCTTGCGTTCTTAATTTTAAAATGCCATTTTAATTCTGTTTTATTTTTAGGTCTTGAATTAGGATCGGTTACTTCTTGAGCTGAACGAATAATAACTGTTTTATCAGATGCTGCAGCAGCCGACCATCTTTTTAATTGTTCTGCAGTATACACTTCTGAAGCATTTAATAATTCACCAGACCCAACCACTATCATAGAATTAGGCGTTGTAATTGAAAAATCTAAATCGCCATATTCTAAATAAAACTCACCAGGTCCTGTATAAGGAACAGTATTCCAACCAATGATATCATCAAATACAGCCACTCTTGGGAACCATTGTGCCACTGTAAATACTTTACCATTTTTTGCTTTATAAATACCCATTCTATCAGAACCGTAATCAGGAGATATAAATGAGTATTCAATTTGTATTTTTATATTGCCTCCATTAGCAGCAAGTTCTTTTGGTAAAAATAATTGCATGCGTGTATCTTCAATTAAATATTCAATAGGTGTTGCTTTTTCATTTTTAACGCCGCTTAAAATTTTAACAGATTTAATTTTATAACCTGCATCAAAATCTTGGCCTCTACCGCCATTTCTACTTCCATTTAAAGGTACAATAGCAGAACCTCTTGAATCTTTTTTAAATAAATTTTGATCTAACTGCATCCATATAAAATTTAATTTTAATGGACTATTATTAGTATAGCTTAATATTTCAGTGCCTCCAATTTCATTGGTTTGCTCATTCAACTTAACATCTAAAATATAATCGGCACGGTTTTGCCAGTACTTAGGTCCCGGCTCACCGGTTGCTGCGCGATATTCATTTCCGTTTTTTGTATAGAAAAAAGGAGCAAATGCATCATGATAATCATACTTAGATGTAGGTGCGTTCGGATCTAATTGTTCCATATTTCTTCTTATCCGAGTGGGAGGAGGTGTAGGGGCAACTGAAGTGTTAGCATTAGTAGTAGTTTGCGCTGTTGCAAACTCTGTAGAAGCTAACAGCATAAAGCAAAACAAATATATAATTTTCATAATCTAATATTTAAGTATCTAAATTACTAAATAATAAGTTTATTGGATGCATAAAATTATTAATTTCTATTAATTTTAATTAGTTCAAAAAGTACTCAACTATGAATGAAAAGATAGACACTTATATTTATAAATTAAAAAATTGGCAGGCAGAGATGAAAGTCTTAAGGGCTATTCTGCTTGAGTTTCCTATAAATGAAGAATTGAAATGGGGCCAGCCCTGTTATGTATATGAACAGAAGAACATTATTATTATTGGAAGTTTTAAAGAATATATTGGGCTTTCATTTTTCAAAGGGGCCTTGTTAAAAGATACAAAGGGGTTACTAGTTAAACCGGGAGAAAATACACAAGCAGTTAGGCTTTTAAAATTCAGATCTGTAGAAGAAATTAATAAATTAAAAACTACTATTAAATCTTACATTAAAGAAGCTATTGAAATAGAAAAACAAGGTTTAAAAATAGAGCCTACTAAGTCTGAACAGTTATTGCCAGATGAATTACTAGCACAATTTAAAAAAAGTGCAAGTTTCAAAAAAGCATTTTATGCTTTAACCCCTGGAAGACAAAGAGCCTATAATATGTTTTTTACGGCTGCTAAGCAAGCTGCCACAAGGGAAACAAGAATTGAAAAATATAAGGGCCAAATTATGTGTGGCAAAGGAATTAATGATTGTACTTGCGGTTTATCAAAAAAAATGCCCTACTGCGATGGGTCTCATAAGCAGCTTAAATAAGTTCTTTTTATTGAGTTAAATTATTGTTTATATTGCTATAACTACTATGGCTTTAGTAAAGCCTATTAAATTCAAGTAATAAAAAAATAAAATACTACTTATGAAAAATGACAGTGCAAATTCAAGAAGAAAATTTTTACAACAAATTGGAGCCACTAGTTTATTAGCAGCTGCATCCCCTTTTTCTTCTTTAGCAGCAAGTACTAATGCTGAAGAGCGTATATTAACTTATAATAGAAAAATTAGTTCCAACGACAAAATACGCATTGGGGTCATTGGCTATGGTGTTCAAGGTCATTTCGATTTAAGAACTGCCTTAAAAGTACCTGGTGTTGAATTAGCTGGCATTTGTGATTTGTACAATGGAAGACTAGAAAATGCTAAGGAGCAATTTGGTAAAGAATTGTATACCACTAATAATTATAAAGACTTACTAGACAAAAAAGATATTGACGCTGTATTAATTTGCACAACCGATGTATGGCATGCACGTATTACTTTAGATGCCTTAGCCAAAGGCAAGCATGTGTATTGCGAAAAACCAATGGTATATAAAATTAGCGAAGGGTACCCTGTAATAGAAGCTGCCAAAAAATCGGGTAAGGTATTACAAGTAGGAAGTCAAAGAGTAAGTAGTATTGGTTATGCAAAAGCAAAAGAATTATTGGCTGCAGGAGAAATTGGAGAATTGAATATGGTCAATGCAGTATATGACAGACAGAGCTCCATTGGCGCTTGGGAATATACCATACCAAAGGATGCTGATGCAATGACTACACATTGGGATACTTTTATTGAAGCCACAGAAAAAATGGCATTTGATGCAAAGAAATTTTTCTGGTGGAGAGCCTTTAAAGAAGTAGGTACAGGTGTTGCTGGAGATTTATTTATTCATTTACTAAGTGGCTCGCATTTTATAACTAATTCTAAAGGACCTGAAAATATTTATAGTACAGGGCAGTTCAGTTATTGGAAGGACGGAAGAAATTTACCAGATGTAATGTCGGGTGTATTACAATATCCAAAAACAAAAGAGCATGCTGCATTCTTAATGACCTTGCAAGTAAATTTCATTAGTGGTACAGGCGGACAAGAAGTAATAAGACTTATTGGTTCTGAGGGTTTAATTGAAGTGAGTGGTAATAACATTATTGTAAAACATAGCTTAATGCCTGAAGCGCCTGGCTTTGGTGGCTACGATTCTTTATTTACATTCTCTAAGAGCATGCAAGAAGAAATGCAAAAAGATTACGATGCAAAGTGGACAATGGATCAAAGAAAAAGAAAAACAAAAGAAGATATTTTATTCAAAGCACCCATAGGCTATGATGATCATTTAGATCATTTTACTAATTTCTTTGATTCAGTAAGAACCGGGAAGCCGGTAGTGGAAGATGCTGAATTTGGTTTTAGAGCAGCCGCTCCGGCATTGTCTTGTAACGAAAGTTATTTTAGTAAAAAAATTATTCATTGGGATCCTATTAATATGAAATTGAAATAAATAAGTATGAAAAAAATATTATTTTTCTTGATTGCAGCTCCAGCATTTGCACAAGCGCAACAAAAATTTGAAGAGGTAAATTTAACAGAAGGTGTTAAAAAAATAAAAGTCAATACTCAAATAAGCTTAGCCTATTCAACGCAGTCAGGTGTAAAAATTATTATAAAAGAGGGCCTACCATTCAAAGATTTAAATAAAAATGGTAGTCTCGATACTTATGAAGATTGGCGTTTAAATGTAAATGATAGAGCTAAGGATTTAGCTTCTAAATTAAGTATTGAAGAAATTGCAGGCTTAATGCTCTATAGTGGACATCAATCCATACCTATGGGGGCCATGGGAAGATTTAGTGCCACTTATAATGGAAAGCCATTTCCTGAAAGTGGAGCAAAGTCTTCTGACTTAACCGACCAACAAATAAGTTTTTTATCAAAAGATAATGTAAGACATGTTTTAATTACTTCCGTAGAAAATCCAACAGTATCTTCTACCTGGAATAATAATGTTCAAAAATTAGTAGAAAAAATAGGTATGGGTATTCCGTCCAATAATAGTTCTGATCCAAGAAATGGTGCAAATAAAAATGCAGAGTACAATGCAGGTTCCGGTGGCACTATATCTCAATGGCCTGAGGAATTAGGTTTGGCTGCAACATTTGATCCTTCTATAACAAGAATGTTTGGATCCATTGCTTCAAAAGAATATAGAGCTTTGGGAATTACAACTGCCTTGTCTCCTCAAATTGATTTAGCTACAGAGCCAAGATGGAATAGATTTGTGGGCACTTTTGGAGAAGATCCAAATTTAGCTACCGATATGGCTCGCGCATATGTAGACGGATTTCAAACATCGCCTACTTCCATTGAAAAATACAATGGTTGGGGAAATTATAGTGTGAACGCGATGGTGAAACATTGGCCTGGTGGTGGACCTGAGGAAGCAGGACGTGATGGTCACTTTGCCTATGGAAAATTTGCAGTATACCCAGGAAATAATTTCCAAACACATTTAAGAACATTTATAAATGGTGCATTTAAATTAGAAGGTAGTACTAAAAAGGCTGCAGCTGTGATGCCCTATTATACTATATCAGTTAATCAAGATATTAAAAATAGAGAAAGTGTAGGAAATGGTTTTAGTAAATACATTATTATCGATTTATTAAGAAATAAATATAATTATGATGGAGTAGTTTGTACCGATTGGGGTATTACAGGAACCGAGGGCGCTAAGCCAGATATATTTGCAGGTAAACCTTGGGGTGTTGAAAAATTAAGTATTGCAGAAAGACATTATAAAGTATTAATGGCAGGAGTGGATCAATTTGGTGGCAACAACGATGCAAAACCAGTATTAGAAGCTTATCAAATGGGTGTAAAAGAACATGGAGAAGCCTTTATGCGTAAGCGTTTCGAACAATCGGCTGTACGTTTACTATTAAACATGTTCAGAGTAGGTTTGTTTGAGAATCCTTATTTAGATCCAAAAGAATCGGTAACTATTGTAGGTAAGCCTGAGTTTATGAAGGCAGGATATGATGCGCAATTAAAATCAATTGTATTACTAAAAAATCAAAACAAAACATTGCCAATTGCTAAAGGTAAAACTGTTTATATTCCTAAAAGAACTACACCTGCAAGTGTAAACTTTTTTGGACAAGCCACTGCTGAAAAAACTGAGTACCCAATAAATTTAGACTTAGTAAAAAAATATTATACCGTTACAGAGGACCCTTCTAAAGCAGATTTTGCCATTGTATTTATTAAAAGTCCTGTAAGTGGTGGTTATAGCAGAGAAGATAGAGACGCAGGTGGTAATGGTTATGTTCCTATTAGTTTACAATTGAAAGACTACACTGCAGTTGATGCTAGAGTTCATAGTTTAGCTGCAGGTGATCCTGTTGTCGATTCTACCATTAAAGACAGATCTTATATTGGTAAAACATCTAAATCAAACTCTGCTCCTGATTTAAATACTATCATGGAAACCAAAAAAGCCATGAATGGAAAGCCGGTGGTAATATCTATTTCAATTACTAATCCCATGGTATTTGGTGAATTTGAAAAAGAAGTAAATGCTATTATAGGAGAGTTTGGAGTTCAAGTAGAAGCACAAATGGATATTTTAACGGGCAAGGTAGAACCTAGTGGCTTACTACCTATGCAAATGCCATTAAATATGAGTGTTGTAGAAAAGCAAAAAGAAGATGTACCGCATGATATGACCACTTATATAGATGGGCAAGGACATGCATATAATTTTGGTTATGGTTTAAATTGGAAAGGCGTTATTAAAGATGCTAGAACCATAAAATATGCTGTGAAAAAATAATGGAGATAGTAGTTAGAAAAATACATTTAGTAGACTTATCCCAATTACAAAAAATTGGGATAAGTACTTTTTCTGAAACTTTTGCAGAACATAATACAAAAGAGGATTTAGAAAAATATTTAAAAGAAAGTTTTGCTTCCGAGAAACTAAGTGCTGAGTTAGCGAACCCTAATGCTTCTTTTTATTTTGCAGTACTAAATGAAGAAGTTATTGGTTATTTAAAAATTAATTTCGGCAATGCTCAAACTGAATTAAAAGATAATAAGTCAGTTGAAATTGAAAGAATTTATGTTTTACAAGCCTATCAAGGTAAAAAAATAGGACAATTACTTTACAATAAAGCTATTGAAATTGCCAGAGAGTATAAAGCTAGTTATGTTTGGCTAGGCGTTTGGGAAGAAAACCACAAAGCGCTTCAATTTTATAAGAAAAATGGTTTTGTGCCATTTGATACACATATTTTCAAACTTGGTAACGACGAGCAAACCGATATTATGATGAAAAAAGCATTGTAATAGTTTGTATAATTGTAATAGTTTGTATAATATTGCAATGAATAATTTTTTGATTTCTTCAAATTAAACAAATGACAAAGCGAATAATTGCAGGCTTAGTATTCATTACTTATATATTAATTTTATTCAAGATATTGGTATTTAAAGAAGTGCCACTTGTTCGAATAGGGCAGCTAATGTTAAATTTTGGAGGTACGCAGGAAGGTCCTGCTAATTTAATTCCTTTCAAAACAATACTACCCTATCTTTTAGGAAAAAATGGACTACTTATTGCTGCATTAAACATTGGTGGTAATATTATTTTATTTATACCCATTGGATTTCTGCTGCCCATTGTATTTTCTAAAATAAGTAAGTGGAATATCATTGTCATAGCTATAGCATCAGGCTTACTAGTAGAAGGAATACAAGCTATATACCATATTGGTATATTCGATATTGATGATGTGCTTTTGAATAGTCTTGGCGTTATTATAGGTTTTTGGACTTATAAAATATTTTTACACTTTTCAAGTAATACAAAAAAAATAATAAGAATTAGTTCACTAATACTATGCATGGGTATTACTATAGTTTATTTAATTGCAAGTTATAAGCATATACAGTTACCCTTTAGCTTGGAGCCAGCAATTGAAAGAGGGCATATAAATAATAGGCAAGATAGTTCTTCTCTTTGTTGCGACCCTTGCAATGGAACCGGAGGTACAGGGGTAATTGTTGCTATGGATACAAATTCAATTACTATTAAAGGTAGAAAGGATAATGGTAGTAGCCAGCTTATTAAATTAACTACTAAAACTATTATAAGAAACTCTAGTGAGCCTATTTCTTTAGCTAATTTAAAAATTGGTGATCATGTTACCGTTATTATTGACGAAACAGAAACAGCTTCCTTAATCTTGTTATGTGGAATAATCAAAAACTAGCTTATAGCTTTAAATAGTTCTTCTAATTTAAGCTCGTCTAATTGCCCATTGGTTCTTACACTGCTACATAAGTCAATGCCAAAGGGTTCCACATGCTCAATGGCCTTTCTTACATTGTCTTTATTAATACCTCCAGCTAAATAGGTAGGAATGCTAATATTTTCTCTAATTTTTTTACTTATATCCCAGTTATGTGTTTTACCTGTACCGCCCAATACCTTGGTGGACAAATTAGGATTTCCACTGTCAAGTAAAATGGCATCTACAAATTCAGAAATTTCAATAGCTTCTTGAATTGAGTTTTCATCCAATACATGAATTACTTGTACTAGTTTAACATGAGGTATGGCTTCTCTAATTTTAAGATATTGACGATCTGTTAAAGCATCTACTATTTGAATAGTAGTGGTATTTACTTTCTTGTGGTGCTCTATAATTTTTTCAGCAGTTGTTTCACTGGTTAATAAAAAACTTTCAATGGGAGGAGGTACGGTTTTAGCTATACTATGAATAAGTTCATCTGTTATAATACCGGGGCCACTGGGCATTCTTCCCACCAAGCCAATAGCTGCAGCGCCATGCGCAATAGCTAGTGCAGCTTCTTCAATACTACTAATGCAACAAATTTTTACTTTAACTTTCATAATCAAATTTACATTATTAAACCTTTTAATTAATTAGATATTTATTTTTGAGATTAAATTATCAATTGGCTCACCATTGAGCCTGTCGTAATTTAATTGAAAACATGACCCAATTTTGAGCGTAAGGAAATTTTTCAGCTAGTTTATTTTTCAGCATCAATTGTGACAATTCTTTATTTGTTGCTAAATGAACCCACCCATCCAAATGAATATGTCCTAATTCTTTTTTGCCCAAATAAAAATCAGCTCCATCCACTTTGGTTCTATCATATAAATCCAAATGTGTTGCTGAAATAATATTACTCCATTTTTGAATTTCTTCACTTACCATTTGCGGGTATTTGTTTAAAACGGGTGGTGGTAATATTTGTCCTTTATCTTCTAGTCTCATATTTATTTCAATATCTGTTAAGTAAATATAATCAAAAGTGGCAGCTTGAGGTAGCAAATTGCGACCTCAAGTATAGGTAGAATTAGTTAACAGAAACCTCAACAGTTTTACCTAGTCCAAATTCAAGCAGCCTATATAAAGTAGAAAGTTGAATATCCGTTTTTCCATTTTCAATTCTGGATATAAAACTTTTTTTTGCTCCAATCTTATCCGCTAACTGCTCCTGCGTCATTTTTGCATTTTTCCTTTCTTCTTTAATTAACTCTCCAATAAGAAAGGCTTTTGCTTTAATTTCAAATTCAGTTCTCCTCTCGGAACCTCTTTCACCATAACGTCCAGTTAAATGCTCATTAAAATTTGTAATATTAGTTTCTTTCTTTGCCATAATTTATTTATTTAGTCGTGCTAAAATATTCGTTCATTAATTTATTCGCCGTCTCTATTTCTTTAAAAGAAGTTTTTTGTGTTTTCTTTTGATAACCATTTAATAAAACAACAATTTTCCCTTTATCAAAAAAACAGAATATTCTAAAAATATTGCTGCTATATTCAACCCTTATTTCATACAATCCTTTTTGTCCTTCTATATGTTTTAAAAATTTCTCAGGAACTTTATCGATATGAGTTAGTAAGAATAAAACGTAATCAATTTTTTCTTTAGCTTTCTCAGATTGCTTATCAAAAAATTCATGAAAATGATGTCTATAAAAAACCAGCTCTCTAACTTGATTCATAGAATCCTTCGTTTACAAAGTTAACTTAAAATGGAACTTTAATAAAATATTTCAACTACTTTATTAAAAATGAATATCTGAAGGAAAATGAATAGAAAACAGCGTATTTATACACTGACAAGAAAACCCTAACTTACTAATAACCAATAAAAAGCCTTGTCCCGATTTCTCGGGACAAGGCTTTTTATTG
>RFVO01000064.1 GCA_009928005.1 Chitinophagia bacterium
CTGCTTTAATAATACCCGCAGGAATTTCTCTAATGGCGGTTCTTGGATTCAATTTATCAAAATGCCTGTCTAAATAACGGTTAAAGGCCATGGCTGTTGAACGAGCGCTCACCATACAAACTAAAACTAAAAAGAATTTTAAGAAAAAATGTTCTACCGGAAGTTGTGCTATCCATTGCGCTCTTACACCTAATACAAAACCAATAAATGCAAAAGGTAATGCAAAAATGGTATGTGAAAATTTAACCAAGCTCAAATAATTCTTAACTGCCGACATATTTTTAATTCTATTTATTATAATTTATGTTTCTATCTATACTTATTCAACTCTATCTTACCATCTCCCATAAAACAATAGCAGCGGCTACTGAAATATTTAAAGAATGCTTCATACCATATTGTGGAATTTCTACAGCCCCATCACAAATAGCCAAAACTTCTTCACTCACACCTTCTACTTCATTACCAAACACAAAAGCAAGTGAATTGTTTAAACTATTATTTGAATTTTCGTTAATATAAGTTTTGAAATTTTCTAAAGATATACTTCCCTGAGTTTGTTCAATGGCAAATACTTTATAGCCCTGTTCTTTTAAAGCTTCCACTGCACTAATTGTATTTTCATAATACAACCAATCCACCGACTCTGTGGCACCTAAAGCTGTTTTTTGAATATCTCTATGAGGTGGCTGTGGCGTAAAACCACATAAACAAATACCTTCAATTAAAAATGCATCGGCCGTTCTAAAAACACTACCCACATTGTGCATACTACGGATATTATCCATGACCACCACCAGGGGCTTTTTGTCGGCCAATTTAAAGTCGGACACCGACTTTCGTCCCAACTCGTCCATGGTTAGTTTGCGCATATGCAAAAGTAGGCTTTTTATGAAAAATTATGTAGGTTTGTCCACCATGTCAAAATCAAGTGCCGATACGCCACTCATGCAACAACACCGGGCTATTAAGCAAAAATATCCCGATGCCATTTTGCTATTTCGCGTGGGTGATTTTTACGAAACATTTGGGGAAGATGCCATTGTTGCTTCCAAAGTTTTAAGCATTACACTAACCAAAAGAAATAATGGAGCTGCTTCTTCAAGTGAACTAGCAGGTTTTCCCCACCATTCATTAGATACATATTTACATAAATTGGTCAAAGCTGGACATAGGGTGGCTATTTGTGATCAATTGGAAGATCCAAAATCGGTGAAAGGAATTGTAAAAAGAGGTGTGACCGATATGCTAACGCCTGGCATTGCTACCAACGATAAATTATTAGAACAAAAAAACAATAATTTCTTAGCCGCTATTTATGTTGAAAGTGAAAAAGGAGGTATTGCTTTTTTAGATATTACTACCGGAGAATTTTTAATAGCAGAAGGCAGCACCGAATATTTAGATAAATTATTACAAAGTTTACAACCTGCAGAAATTTTACATCCTAAAAATTATCAAGCTGCCTTTAAAGAAAGTTTTGGTAATGGATTTTATACTTATGGTATAGATTCTTGGATATTTGACGAAGCCTTTGCTACCGAACAATTACTAAAGCAATTTCAAACCAGTACTTTGAAAGGTTTTGGTATTGCAGAGCAAAAATTGGGTATAATGGCAGCAGGCGCTATACTACATTATTTAAAAGAAACAGAACATCCGCACCTTCAACATATTCATTCCATTAAAAGTATTGTGCGTGAAGAAATATTGTGGATGGATAAATTTACCATTCGCAATCTAGAATTAATAGGCAATGGCGCCGATAGAAAAGGGCTGCTTGAAATTATGGATGCCACTAAGAGCCCCATGGGTGCTAGGTTATTAAAAAGATGGTTGGTGTTCCCACTGCAGTCAATTATTCAAATTAATAAGCGCTTAGATGCAGTATCTAATTTATTAGCTGATAATACTTGCGCTAATGAATTAGGAGTTCTAATAGAATCTTGTGGCGATTTAGAAAGGCTTGCTAGTAAATTATCGACAAGAAAAATTCAACCTAGAGAATTAGTACAATTAGCAAAATCATTAGTTGCTGCTACTACAATTAAAGAATTATTATCAAGCAATACCAATAGCTATTTAAAAGAAATTGCCATTTCAATTTCGGTATGTGATACAACTAAGGCTTCAATACTAAACACCCTTCAAGAACAACCCCCAGCTACTACTGTGAAAGGAGGTTTTATTAAAGAAGGTGTTTCAACCACTTTAGATGAATTAAGAAATATATCTAGTGGCGGCAAAGACTTCTTAACACAAATACAAAACAAAGAAGCTGAAATTACAGGTATCTCTTCTTTAAAAATTGGTTACAATAATGTGTATGGTTATTATTTAGAAGTAACCAATGTACATAAAAACAAAGTACCAGCAGAATGGATACGTAAGCAAACCTTAACTACCGCAGAAAGGTATATTACGCCTGAATTAAAAATTTACGAAGAAAAAATAATAGGAGCCGAGGATAAAATTTTAAACCTTGAGCAAGAAATGTATCAGGACTTACTTGACCAAGTGTTTTCAGAAATGGGCCCTATTCAAAACAATGGACAACTTATTGGCACATTGGATTGCTTATTATGCTTTGCACAAATTGCAAAAGAAAATAAATATTGCAAACCTAGTTTAACAGAGGACTCTATTTTAAATATAACAGCAGGAAGGCATCCCGTTATTGAAAAAACTTTGGCTATTGACCAAGACTATATACCCAATGATGTATTCTTAGACCCAGCTACCCAACAAATTATTATTTTAACTGGACCTAATATGAGTGGTAAAAGTGCAGTACTCAGACAAACTGCCTTAATTACCCTTATGGCGCATATGGGATCTTATGTGCCAGCCACAGCAGCTTCTATTCCACTTACCGATAAAATATTTACGCGCGTAGGTGCCAATGATAATTTAAATGCAGGAGAATCTACTTTTATGGTAGAGATGCTAGAAACTGCCAGCATTTTAAATAATATTAGTGCGCGTAGTTTAATATTACTTGATGAAATTGGAAGAGGTACTTCTACTTATGATGGAATTTCCATTGCTTGGAGCATTGTGGAGTTCTTACATCAATCAAAACAAAAGCCCAAAACATTATTTGCAACACATTATCATGAGTTGAACGATTTAGAAGCGCAACTTCATACAGTTCATAATTATCATGTAAGCCATAAAGAAGTGGGTAATAAAATAATTTTCTTACGCAAACTCACGAAAGGAGGCAGCACACATAGTTTTGGTATTCATGTAGCAAAGATGGCAGGCATGCCTAATATTTTGGTAAATCGTGCTAATAATATTTTAAAAGAAATGGAATTAAAAAATAAGGGTAGTCAAGAATTTCAGTTATCTATTTTTGATGCCCATACAGAAACTTTCGAATCGATTAGAAAAGAATTAGATGAGATGGATATTAATAATCTCACACCAGTGGAGGCTTTAATGAAATTACAAGCTATTAAGAAAAAACTTAATTAAGCACTCGCTACTAAGATTTACTTAGTAAGATCAAATAAAATTTATTGACTAATATAGCGCTGCAAGTAGTTATGAATTTTTGCTTGCAGTGGCGCAGATACAGGAACTAAAGGCAAACGCAATTCATTTTCAATTATTCCTTGCTCAAACATAAAGGCTTTAATACCTGAAGGATTATTTTCTTCATACATATAGCTATACCCTTCTACTAATAAATCGTTCACTCTTTTAGCCATGGAGAAGTCGCCTGCCATTGCAAAACGAATCATATCAGAAAAAGGTTTTGGAAATGCATTCGCCGCCACACTAATAACACCATCACAACCACAGGCCATTTGCGCCATCACAATTTCATCATCACCACTTACTACTAAAAAATTAGAAGGGCGGTCTTTTAATATGTCAATCATTTGCGCCATCTCTGGGCCTGCTTCTTTTATTCCTGCAATATTTGGGTGCTTTGCTAAACGAAGTGTTGTAGCTGCAGACATATTTCTTCCAGTGCGTCCTGGCACATTGTATAATAAAATTGGTTTAGGTGCAGCGTCTGCAAGCGCTGTATAATGTTGAAATAACCCTTCTTGAGATGGTTTATTATAATAAGGTGTTACACTTAATATGGCAACTACTTTTGATAAATCAAATTTGCTAAAGGATTTTATCACCGCTGCTGTATCATTTCCACCAATACCAATTACAATAGGCACTCTACCATTTACTTTTTTTAAGGTGCAATTAAATACTTCTATTTTTTCTTGGTCAGATAAAACAACCGACTCCCCTGTTGTACCTAGGGTTACTAAATAATCTAAGCCTCCTGCAATTTGAATATCGATTAAATTTTCAAGTGCAGTAAAATCTATGGATTTGTCTTTTTTAAAGGGAGTCACTAATGCAACGCCAGTTCCTTTTAGGGTTTCTCTTAACATGAGCTAAAGATAATTAAATATTATTATGCTTCTACTATTATGCTTCTTCCCAGAAACCCATTTTACTGTATTTCTCAATTCTGTTTTCCACACGCTTTGCAGGTGCAATATCTTTTACCGAAGCCAATGCTGCAATAATTTTTTCTTTTAAGATAGCAGCCGCTTCTGTATAAGACCAATGAGCTCCACCTAATGGTTCAGGTACAATTTCATCAATTAAACCAAAACCCTTCATATCATCAGCGGTTAGTTTTAACTGCTCGGCAGCTACTTCTTTTTTATCCCAGCTACGCCATAAAATAGAACTACAGCTTTCTGGAGAGATAACTGTGTACCAAGTATTTTCCATCATTAAGGTTTTATCTCCAACTCCAATACCTAAAGCTCCTCCACTGGCACCTTCACCTATTATACATATTATAATAGGTACTTGCAAACGTATCATTTCATATATATTTCGGGCAATGGCCTCACCTTGTCCTCTTTCTTCTGCTTCAAGACCTGGGAAGGCACCTGGAGTATCTATTAAACACACCACTGGTTTATTGAATTTTTCAGCCAATTTCATGAGTCTAAGGGCTTTTCTGTAGCCTTCAGGGTTGGCCATTCCAAAGTTTCTCATTTGGCGGGCCTTAGTATTACTACCCTTTTGCTGGCCAATCATCATAACGGTATGACCATCCAATTCCGCGAATCCGCCCACCATGGCTTTGTCGTCTTTTACATTACGGTCGCCATGTAATTCTACAAACTTATCGCACATGTTTTCAATATACTTTAAGGTATATGGACGGTCAGGATGTCTGCTTAATTGAACGCGCTGCCATGGTGAAAGACTTGCTGTGATTGCTTTTCGTTTGTCTACAATTGATTGCTCTAATTGATTTATGGTGGCAGATAAATTTATTTTAGGATTTTTTTCTGCTAATTTTTTAGTGGCATCTATTTGTTCATACAGCTCTTTTATAGGTTGTTCAAAATCTAAAAACTGTCGATTAGGGTATACTGGCATAAGCTTCAATTGGGATGTAAAAATAATAAAGCTTTTTTAATAAAAGATTTGTTTAAAAAAGCAGTTTCCCCTTATCTTTGCAACCCTTATTAGTGGATTTTTCCATGAAACAAGGATCGGTAGTTCAGTTGGTTAGAATGCCGCCCTGTCACGGCGGAGGTCGCGGGTTCGAGTCCCGTCCGGTCCGCTATAAAATAGATAACCCCTTGATAATCAAGGGGTTTTTTATTGGGTGTAGCTAAAAGTGTAGCAAAAGGGTTCTTTCTAGGCTATTTTATCTCTATTTTACTTCCACCTACCTAACAATATTGAAAGTATTGATTTAGCATAAGGATCAAACTGAAAATAATCTTGTTCAATGAATTGATTGCCTGTTCTAATAAATGCAGTTTTGATAACTGTACTAGACCAGTTCACTGATTCTGTAAGTAGGATATCTTTTTGCCCATCCCCATTTATGTCAAAATAACAAATAAAACGTTTGTAATTTCCAACTATATTCCTATTTGAATTCAAAGTAAATTTAATTGATGACTGATCTATTTTAAAAGTGCCATCTGAATTTTGAAAGTAAATAAACAAATCCCAATAAATACCATAACCTTGACCCCCACCGGTATAATTAATAGTTATAATGTCTTTTAGACCATCGCCATTGACATCGTCTAAAACAAAATCTAAATTTCCTGGGTTCCCTTGAACTGGTTTAAAATAAGATGGTAATTCAATTACACTATTATTATTAAATCTTCCGTTTCCTAAATTCAATAAAACTCTTTCTTTAACAGGAAAGAGGTTATTGTTTAAATCCTCAGTACTTCCTAGAATTATATCATTTTTTCCATCATTATTTACATCATAAATGGATCCATTATATGCATTATTTGTGCATCTTGGAGCTGATTCTCCAAATCCATTATTACTTAAAGATCCAAAATTCTGGATATCTGCAAAAAATTGAGCATGGTTAGATTGAGTAAAAAATGGATAAGATTTAATCCCCCAATAAATATAAGTTTGTGAATTACAAAATAAAACTAAATCAGGAATGCTATCTCCATTTAAATCTCCAACATCCCCTCCTTCTTTTTTATTACCATATAAAAAATTACTAAATCCTCCCCAAGCTGTTGTGTAATTTTCATTTGTTTCAATAGCTTTTAAATCATACCCGCCTTTGCCGTCACTTAGTACAATTCTTATTGGTTCATTTGGAGAATTTGAAATTCCCTCGTCACCGTTATCAAAAATTATAATATCCACAAAATTATCGTCATTTAAATAAATTGGAACACAATTGTGCCTATTGCCTCCAAAATTTCTTGTCTTATCATTGAATAGAGTTGTGTCTATAAAAACTTTTTTAGCAGGATCCCAAATTAAAAAAGAAGTAGCATTCCCACTTGCCTTATAAGTTCCACCTGCATTAAAAAAATCTATATATCCGTCGTTATTAAAATCACCGGCAGTAACAGCTTGAAAACTTCCATGAAAAACAGTTGAAGTTGTTACAACTGAGTTTACAACAGCATGTCTTAAAAATGCAGAAGTTACAACATCAGCCATGTATGTATTATTTCTCCAATAGCTTCTGCCAAAATCTTTTTGCTTAGATAAGGCTAAAGCAACTTGATCTACCTTATACCCCATAAACCTTCCCAATGGGTTATTCACTAATGAAATAGACTTATTTAATGAATTTGATGTTGTTGATTTAGAAGTAACAGTTACAGATAATGAATAATTCCCTGATTTCTTTAATCCAGGTATATTCAAACTTAAACTTGAAACAGTTAAACTAGTATCTAACTTAAAAATCTGCTTAGAACTGTCTGTCCAGTTTACCAATAATGAATAAAGCACCCCAGCAGATGGTAGTTTTGAACTAACCGTTACAATTAGCGGTAAAGTATCAGCAACATTATAAGTGCCTGTATCTATATTAGTGGTGAACTTTATGGCTTCTTCCTGAACAACTACCACAGGTGGGGTTGAAGGCACTTCTGTTTTACTACAAGCAAATACAAATAGAACACCCAAAGCAAAGATTACTTTTTTCATAGATTATAGTTTATAATCTATCCTTTGGGGGTAAGTCAAAGTTATTAATTTTTAAGATTATGACACAATTTAAAAACTACTTTTATTAAAGTGTTATATTTAGTCTCAAAATGTATGATATACAAATTTAACCAATACAAGAAATGAAAGCAATTCCAGCTATAGCAATATGCTTATTCACTGCCTGCTCCCCTTATAAGAAGATAGTTATTCCTATGAGTAAGATTCAAACTGAAAATTGGATGGATAAATCTGAAGCCTTGGTGATTTCTAAATTAGGGCCCTATAAGACTAAAACATTAAACGAGACGGGTTATGTTTTGCTATTTGACTATAGTTCATACAATCATACTCCAGAAAAAAAGACTGTACCTAACAATTATCAAACTAATATAAGTGTTGGAAATAATAGACAAATTATTCAACCTACTACCTATGTAACCAGTTCTGCTAAGCCTGGCTTAGATATAAACAAATTTGAAATAATCAAAGAAAAAGCCATGAAATTTTATTTTGATAAAAATAAAAATGTGATCTATGTTGATGCAATAGGCTACCCCGACTCTGTGAGATACGAACTTAGTAAAAAATAATGTTGTGAAAATAAAAGAGACCCTTACTGCTAAGGGCCTCTTTTCGTATTTAGAACTAAACTTTAGAAACTAATTTTGTAAACCTTTAGTATCATATATAACCTGCTCATGAATAATTTTACCATCTTTAATTGCAAACATGGCAAAAGTAAGCGATGAACGTACTTCTCCTGTTTTAAATGTGTTTTTGAATGTAATCCAAGCATGACCCCATTTAATGCCTTTGTATTTTTCATTGGTTGTTGGAACTGTCACCACCTCTAAATTAGGTGTTCCAGCATCTACAACAACACCTGAACTTACTCTTTGCTTTTTAAACAATTCAATTCTGTCAGACATTTTCATAGCAACAGTGTCATTATTATGAGAAGAAGTAGCAGAATCGCTAAAGCAAGATGCAGCTGTAGCCCAATCCCCACTAGCATAAGCTGTAATTGCTTTTTTCATTAAGTCCACATCTGGACCTTCTTTAACACAACTTGATGCTGTAGCATCTGTTTCAGTAGAAGCAGTTTTTTCAGCAGGACTAGAACAAGCAAATAATGTGGTAGCAAATAAAGCTACTAGAATTGTTTTTTTCATTGTTTTATTTTTGTTATTTTATTTTTAATAAATTATTTCTTGGGTGCCATAGCGTCAGCAACTATACCTGTTGCATCAAAAAATTGGTTTTCTTCAATAATTTTATGATCAGCATTTAATTTAAATGTTGAGTAAAATTTGTTATTGTATTTATGACCATTAACTTTTGATACAGACTCCCAAATTACATAAGTTCTTACTCCACCATCTGGCTTATAAGTAACTGTATCTACTCCAGGATAACTTCCAACAATATTTGCTTTTATATCAGTAAGTATTGTATGAAAACTTTCTAGTCTTTTTATCCAATCTGCCTTGCTTAAAGCTACTGTATCGTTGAAACCGGGACCATAAAATTTTGCAGTATCAGATACATAAGTGGCAAATTCAGCTAAATCGTTTTTAGCAAATGCCTTTAAGCCAGACTCTACCACTTTTGCATTTTCTTTAAATGTTACCATAGCAGCATCATCAGAATCATTACTTGAAGCTTGTGGTGTATTACAAGCGAATAATGAAATGGCAGTTGCCATTACTAGAATTGTTTTTTTCATTGTTTTATTTTTGGTTTGGAATAAATTATTTTTCAATATTTGAAACATTTAGAAGCAGTATTGAACTTGTAATATCTCTATAATCAGCTAAATCATCAAAGAAAGCTAAATCTTCTGTGCTAAAAATAAAATTAGTGGGCATAGTCATTTGACCAATTCCTGAATAAACTTTTTGGAGCATGTGACTATAAGGCAATTCTGTTCCTTCATTACCTACTATTCTAACAAAATTAAATCCTTTCATGAAATTTTTATTGATGGCTAATTGATGCCATTTTTTACTAAACTCTATTTCAGCATTATTGTATTTACCATTTTTTGACTTTACAAATGATATCTTCATTATAGTCTCCCCTGGTGTAACTTGATATGTTGAATCAGAAATACTTAATTCAGGTTTTAAAATAGACTGACTAACCATGGTTCTCGTTTTTAATGTTGTGCTAGCCATCACCTCATAATCTTGAGGATATTTTTTCTTGAAATCATCTATAGATATAGAAGAATTCTTACCTACACCTAGCGCAGCTTCGTAACTATTGTATAAGGTACTTACAACATAATCATAATCAACATTAGCACCAGGTAAAACTTTCCAAATTCTATGTCTTGAAATAATGCCTGCTTTAATTAACTCCTTATGATAATTAACCCAAGATTTTTCTAATTTTTCATAATCTTGCCCAGGAAGCTGTTTCATAAATTCATACTTTACATAATAGTTTTGTGCATTAGCCACAAGAATGCAAAGCATAAGAGATAAAGAAAGAATAATTTTTTTCATATTATTGATTTTTTAGAACTTTAAATTAGTTATTTAGTATCAAAAAGAAAGCATTTTGACATTATTTTTTCATAAAATCATAAAA
>RFVO01000065.1 GCA_009928005.1 Chitinophagia bacterium
TCAACATATACAATTTTGTCTTTGCCTCTCAAGGGAATTCTACTAGCTAGCGGCTTGCCCACAAAAAAATGATCTAAGAAAAATATCATTGGAAACGCCCCCTTACGATGTGGGGCAATGATTTCATCTACTTGATTAAAAGAACCACGACCAAATACCACATAATCCACCATTTTAAAATTACGAAACTGCATATTTATTTTTTTACAAGTATTAAAGTTACAATCTTATTAATAACTACTCTGCTAATTTCTTTTGTAGATCCTCTAAGGAAACGCCTTTGGTTTCTGGTACTTTAGCAATAATCCAAACTAATTGCAAGGCCATCATGACTGTAAAAAAAGCAAAGATGGGCCAAGGGTTGTCTTTAAAAATACCATGCTCACTATCTAAAAATACGGGTGTTACTAAGGTAATAAGCGCTGCAAATATCCAGTGTATACTAGCTCCAAAGGCTTGTCCCTTTGCCCTAATTTGGGTGGGAAAGATTTCAGATATCAATACCCAAATAACAGCACCTTGTCCAATAGCATGAGAGGCTATAAATAATAATAAAAAGCCAAGCATGAACTCCGGTGCACTATGGTTTATAAAGCCATAAGCCACCATGGATAAGCTTATAATATAACCGAAGGATCCAATAATTAATAAAGTCTTACGACCAATACGGTCAATTAACCAAAGACCTACAAATGTAAAAACTAAGTTCATTAAGCCTAAAGAAATAGAACTTAATAATGAATTGTTTTTTGCAAAACCCGCTTCTTCTAAAATTCTCGGTGCATAATATAAAAGAAAATTAATACCTGAAGCCTGATTAAAAAAGGCTACGAAAAAAGCAATTGAAATTATTTTACGGTGATGTTTTGTAAATAATTGAATAGCTCCCTGTGCTTTTTCTTCTTCATTGGCGGTTTTTATTTCTTGAATGGTTTGATCAATATTTTCTACGCCCACAATTACCAATGTTTCTCTGGCACCTGCTTCGTCGTTTTTAACTGAGAACAACCATCTTGGGCTTTCTGGTAAACCTAAGGTCATTAAAGTATAAATGGTTGATGGTATTAATAATACAGCTAACATCCAACGCCAATCATTAGCTCCACCAAATCCAGCTAAAAAATAATTAGATAAATAGGCCACTAAAATACCGAAAACAATATTGAACTGGTACATACCTACTAATTTACCTCTATTGTTTTTATTCGATATTTCAGAAATATAGGTGGGTGCGGCTACAGAAGAAACACCAATGGCTATACCTCCTATTAATCTAAAGAAAGAAAAAGTATAAGGATCCTGTGCAAAAGCAGAACCAATGGCGGATGCTATAAACATAACTCCCAACCATATCAATACTTTTTTACGGCCATACTTTTCAGTGGGGGCACCGGCAAACACAGAGCCAATAACGGTTCCCCATAATGCCATAGACATAATAAAAAAACCATGAAATAAAGGTGTGGTATGCCAAAGTTCTTGAATAGGTTTATCGGCACCAGAAATTACTACCATATCAAAACCAAAAATAAAACCCGCCAAAGCGGCTACAACTGTTGATTGAAATAATTTTCCTTTGTTCATAGTTAAATATTAATATTATAAAGAAGGCTTCAGTTAATAATTATTTTAAAAGTTTAGCTGCTTTTAATAAATCTTCTGGGGTATCTATTTCTATGCCCATATAATTAGTTACGACCATTTTTATAGAAACCCCATTTTCTAAATAACGAAGACATTCAATTTTTTCAGCCGCTTCTAATGGAGACATAGGCCAATTCGTAAAATTAAGTAGGGCTTGTTTTTTAAATGCGTATACACCTATATGTTCATAATAAGGAATGGCTATTTCTGTATTTCTTGGATAAGGAATAACACTACGTGAAAAAAATAAAGCATTCATATTTTTATCTACGGCTACTTTTACATAATTAGGATCGGCAATTAAATCGGTATTCGTTAATGCCTGCATGAGAGAACCCACTTCTACTTTGTCATCTTTGAAAACGGCAATTAGTTTTTCAAGCGGTTCTTTTTTTACAAAGGGTTCGTCTCCTTGAACATTCACTACTATATCTATAGTTAAATGCTCTATTGCTTCAGCAATACGATCTGATCCACTTTCATGTTCTTTTTTACTCATAATAGCCTTACCACCGTACGAAGTAATTTCATTAAAAATAATTTCACTGTCTGTTACTACATATACTTCATCGAAAAGGCCCGTTGCCACTGTATTATCATAGGTATGTCGAATCACCGTTTTATCTCCCAAGGCTTGCATTAATTTTGCAGGAAAGCGAGTGGCCGCATAGCGGGCAGGTATAAAGGCTCCTATTTTAGTCATTGCGTTTAAATCTTATTTGTCTTTTTAAAACAAGATTAGTAATCTGATTTTATCGATTTATTAAAAGGCGCTTTTAGTTGATAAGCCAAGGACTTATCTTTTGTATTATCCATCACATCTAATCCATAAACAATTTCATGCATGGGTGTATAATTATAAGTTCCTAATAATCGGTCCCAGAATGAAAATATATTTCCGTAATTGCTATCGGTTTGTGGGCGCTTAATATGATGGTGTATTCTATGCATATTAGGAGAGACAATAATGTATCCAAAACTTTGGTCGAACCATTTGGGAATTTTAATATTCGCATGATTGAATTGAGTAAGTACCACGCTTAAGCTTTGGTATACCATTACTATCCATATTGGTGTGCCTAAAACAAATACGGCCAAAATAGCAAACACTGCCCTTACCACCGACTCACCAGGATGATGCCTATTACCAGTAGTGGTGTCAACCTGTGTATCGGCGTGATGCACCATATGAAATTTCCATAAAAATTTTACTTTATGTTCTATCAAATGCACTAAGTAAGCGCCAATAAAATCTAATAATAACAAACCTACAATGGCTTCCAACCAAGGGCTTAATTGAACAACATGAAGTAATCCAAAGTTTTCAGCTATTGTCCAATCGCTAACTTTTACCATTACTAAAGCAAACAAAAAATTAATGACAATGGTAGTGAAAGTAAAAAATAAATTCAGGCCCGCATGTTTAAACTTGTTGTATTTAAAATTAAATAAAGGCACTGCTATTTCCACTAACCAAAAAAAAGTTATACCTCCAGCTAATAATAAGGCCCTGTGTGCACTTGGTATATGTTCAAAATAATTTTTAATAAGATCTAACATGCTCGTTTATTTATAGTATAAATGTAAATAAAAAAACCCGATGTTCCATTGATTGGGCCACCGGGTTTCTATTATTAAAGCGAACAAAAAATAAACGCTTTATAGGGTAGGGATTATATTAGCTATTTAACATTAAAGGCATTACCAACATAAGCAATTCTTCGCCTGCAGCTTGTTCAGAAGGCTTGATAAGGCCCGCTTTACTAGGTGTTGAAAGTTCTAAGAATACATCATCGGTATCTGCAGCAGATAACATTTCAATTAAAAATTTTGCATTAAATGCAATTTGAATGTCTTCTCCTTTATATTCACAACTCATACGCTCATTTCCTTCAAAGCTAAAGTCAATATCTTGGGCGGCCATTTGTAATTCATTGCCAGTAATGTTTAAAGCTACTTGATTCGTACTCTTATTACTAAATACATTTACACGACGAAGCGCATTTTGAAAATCATGCTTGTTTACTGTTAGGCGGTATGGATTATCGGAAGGAATGACCACTTTATAATCGGGGAAACGCGCATCAATTAATCGGCAAATTAATTGTGTAGAACCATGATCTACAAAAAGATGATTGTTGTTAAAACTTAAAGTGATAGGATCTTCGTTATCTGGTAAGGCATTCTTTAATAAGTTCAAAGGCTTTTTAGGTACAATGAAAGATGCGTTTTGTTTTGCTTTGGTATCAGTTCTTTTATATCGTACTAGACGATGTGCATCGGTGGCTACAAACTGAACGCTGTCCTTGGTTAATTCAAAAAAGACGCCTGTCATAGCAGGACGTAAATCATCTCCACTTACTGCAAATAAAGTTTTATTAATGGCAGTTAACAAACTACTACTAGTCATATTAAAACCAGTGGTATCATCAGCTGTAGGTTCTTTCGGAAAATTATCTGGATTCTCTCCCATTACTTTATACTTACCATTATCGCTAGTAATTTCTACACTATAATTTTTATCTATATTAAAAGTAAGTGGCTGGTCTGCTATATTTTTTAAAGAATCAATTAAAATTTTAGCAGGAATACAAACACGACCATTGGCCTTGCTTTCTACATCCATTTGAACACGCATTACCGTTTCTAAATCGGTAGCCACAATATTTAATTTTTTATCTTCAATTTCGAATAAAAAATCTTCCAAGATTGGAAGTACAGTATTTGTATTAATAACACCTGATATTTGTTGTAGGTGTTTTAAAAGCGAAGAAGAAGAAACGATAAATTTCATAGAATAATACAGTTTTGTTTTTAGCAGTTTTTGTATAGCGATGGGCTGTTTTAATAGGCACCAAGACTAGGCAAAATAACCTTAAATAACACTAACGAAACTAATGCAAAATCTTAAGATTAAAAAGCTATTTTAGCATTTCTTATTGACATACTTATCTACAAAATGCAAAAGATTAGAATAGGCAAAGAGCAGGCTATACAAAGGATACGGCATTTTTGTGCTTACCAAGAAAGGGCCCAACAAGAGGTAAGAGACAAGCTCTATGCTTTCGGTATGACCCCTGTTGAAGTAGAGGAAATAATTTCCGATTTAATATCAGATAATTTTTTAAATGAGGCAAGGTTTGCGGAAAGTTTTGCAGGTGGGCATTTTAGAATAAAATCATGGGGTAGGCAAAAAATAAAATATGCGCTGCAACAAAAAAGAGTAAGTCCTGCTAATATTAAAAAAGCCCTGCTTTCTATTAATGAGGCTGCTTATGAAAAAACCTTATTAAACTTGGCTACTAAAAAATGGAATTCACTAAAAGGCGAAAGGGGAATAAGTCGAATGGCTAAAACACAATCTTTTTTAAATCAAAGGGGGTTTGAATTGAACTTAATTAGTCCCATTATAAAAGCACTAAACAAGAAGTAGCTAATTTATTTGAATATTGTACCTTTAGTGAATAAGAAAAAAAATGTCTGTATCCACACTTAGTTTCTCACTTATACAAACCAATTTGGTTTGGGAAGATAAAGCGGCCAACCTAGAAATTTTAGCAAAAAAAATAATGGGTATTGAGCAATATACAGAAGTGGTGGTTCTACCTGAAATGTTTAGTACAGGCTTTAGTATGCAGCCCACCAAATTTGCTGAAACCATGGATGGGCCAACTGTTGAGTGGATGAAGCAATTATCGGCATTTAAAAAAGTGATATTGGTTGGCTCCTTAATAATCAAAGAAGAAAATATTAAAAAAGAAATTCAATTTTATAATAGGCTTTTATGGGTTTTGCCAAATGGAGAATTAGGTTATTATGATAAAAGGCATTTATTTGCTTTTGCAGGCGAGGATGAACATTATTCAGCAGGAAGCAAAAGATTAATTGCCAGTGTAAAAGGTTGGAAAATAAATTTACAAGTTTGTTATGATTTACGTTTTCCTGTTTGGGCCAGACAACAAGGAGAGGAATATGATGTACTTCTTTATGTTGCCAACTGGCCTGAGAAAAGAAATCATGCTTGGAAAACTTTATTAACAGCGCGTGCTATTGAAAACCAGTGCTACACCATTGGTGTGAATAGAGTTGGCATAGATGGTAATAATATAGCACATAGCGGGGACTCCTTAATTATAGGACCCCTTGGAGAGGTGCTCTATCACTGCGCATACAAAGAAGATGTATTTACCATTACACTACAAAAAGAAGAGCTTACTGCTACTCGAAATCAATTTCCTTTTTGGAAGGATGCCGATTTTTTTCAAATTCAATAATTAGAAATTAAAATACAATGCAAATAAGTTTATCTGTTAAAAAGTTATATACTGGAAAAGATTGGATGAAAGAAGTAGTGGTTGAAATTGAAAATGGAATTATAAAAAATATAAGCGATGAAGACTATGACGCTAATAATGCGATACCCATTGTTATACCTGCCTTAATTGATTTACAAATTTATGGAGCAGAAAATAAATTATTATCAGAATTTCCAGAGGCTGACACCATTGAAAAAATTTATCAATATTGTTTGTCTGGGGGGGCTGCTTATTTTCAACCTACTATTGCCACTCAAACGAATGATATTATTTTAAAAGCAATTGATGCGGTAAAAGCTTATAAGGCTAATGGTGGTAAGGGTTGTATAGGACTCCATATAGAAGGGCCTTGGATTAATGTAGAAAAAAAGGGGGCACATCAGGCCGAAATTATTCACTCTCCTTCTTATGAAGAAGTGAAAGCAATTATTGATTATGGAAAAGATTATATTGGTATGATTACCATTGCCCCCGAAGTAGTTGATCAGAAAATAATTGATTTAATAAATGAAAATAATATTATTATTTCTGCAGGACATACGAATGCCTCTTATGAATTAGCAAACAATTTTCTAAATAAGCATATTTCAGTAGGCACACATTTATACAATGCTATGAGTGGCTTACAACACAGAGCACCTGGTATGGTGGGCGCTTTATTTAATCACGCCACTGCTATGAGTAGTATAGTGCCAGATGGTTATCATGTTCATTTTGATGCTATTAAAATTGCTAAAAAAATGATGGGCGAGAGATTGTTTTGTATAACCGATGCGGTAACTACTACAAATACTGGTATGTATCAACATACTCTTGTAGGAGATAAATATGAAAGCCGTGGTGTATTAAGTGGCTCTGCCTTAACGCAATTAAAATCGATTAAAAACCTAGTAGATAAAGTGGGTATTGAATTAACAGAAGCCATAAGAATGTGTAGTGTATATCCAGCCAAGGTAATGAAACATGATTCCATTAAAGGTAGTATTGAAAAGGGCGGAAAAGCAGACCTAGCTTGCTTAAGCGAGGAACTTAGTTTAATTAAAATGCTGGTCGCTTAAATTATTTTCCAAAAGCATTCCAGCCCTGTGCGGTAATATCAAATAAATTTTTACCCTTGGTAATTAATTTAGCACCTTCTTCTTTATCACACATATAACCTATCACACTAATTTCTTCTTGCAGGGTTATTTTATCGTAATCAGACTGCTTCATGGTAAATAAAAGTTCGTAGTCCTCTCCTCCATTCAATGCACAAACCGTTGGATCTAAACCAAACTTAAAAGCCGCTGCACGACTCGATTCATGAATAGGAATTTTTTCTTCATAAATTCTACATCCTAAATTACTTTGTTTGCATAAATGCAAAATCTCACTACTTAATCCATCACTAATGTCCATCATGGATGTAGGTTGTATTTCTTGTTTTTCTAAAATTTCTATAATATCTTTTCTTGCTTCTGGCTTTAATAAACGGCCCACTATATAATCTTCATTTTCTAAATTAGGTTGTATTTGTGGGTTCTCTACAAATATTTTTTTCTCACGCTCCATTAATGTAAGTCCTAAAAAGGCGGCACCCAAATCGCCTGAAACGCATATCAAGTCTCCGCTTTCAGCAGTGCTTCTTTTTATATATTTATCAGGGACCACCTCTCCTATAGCGGTAACTGAAATAATAAAACCTTTTTGAGAAGTAGAGGTGTCTCCACCTACTAGATCCACATCATATTTTTCACAAGCAATATTAACGCCTTCATAAAATTCTTCTAGAGCTTCTAAACTAAATCTATTACTAAACGCAATACTCATAGTTATTTGAGTTGGCGTTGCATTCATTGCATAAATATCACTAAGATTTACCACTACTGATTTATAGCCTAAATGTTTTAAAGGAGTATACATTAAATCAAAGTGTACTCCTTCAATTAATAAATCGGTGGTAATTACTGTTTGTTTTCCAAAATGATCTATCACCGCTGCATCATCTCCTATAGTTAATATAGTAGAGGCATTATGCGTTTCGAAATTTTCAGTGAGATGATCTATTAAACCAAACTCACCTAATTTATCAATTTCAGTTCTTTCTGTTGACATAAAATAATTTATAGGCTTCCGCCAGTTATAACATTTAATAATTGATCATGAATTTTACCATTAGTGGCAATAATGCCCGGTTGGTATGGACTATATGCGTTGCCTTTTAGGTCTGTCACCTTTCCACCCGCTTCTTCTACCATTAAAAAGCCTGCGGCACTATCCCAGGGTTGCAACTTATGTTCATAAAATCCATCAAACCTTCCTGCTGCAGTCCAACATAAATCAATGGCTGCGCTTCCTAATCTTCGAACTGGAATAGCCTTACGAATTAATTTATCAAAAATTTGTAAAGGCCCATTTTCTGAATCTAAATATTGATAAGGGAACCCAGTAACTAAACAACTACTTAATAAACTGTCTTTATCGCTTACTTGAATTTTACTACCATTTAAAGTTGCTCCTTTTCCTTTTTCTGCAATAAAAAGTTCATTCATGATGGGGTTATACACTGCGCCTAAAATAATATTACCATCTTCTTCAACGCCAATACTCACACAACAAATAGGAATACCATTGGCAAAATTAATAGTGCCGTCAATAGGGTCTATGATCCATTTTATTTTAGAATCTTGTTTGATTTCTCCGGTTTCTTCACTTAATATAAAATGGGAGGGAAATGCTTCTTGAATGACTTTGAAAATAGCCTTCTCTGCTGCATGATCGGCCTCGGTTACAAGGTCGTTCAGAGAACCCTTGCTAGCTATTGTAAAAGAACCGTTAAAAAAACGCTTTAATTCTTTGCCACCGGCTTCTACAGCTTTTAAAAGTGTATTTTTAATCATATGGCAAAAGTAGGTGCGTTTGCTCGAATAACATTCCTATTTTTGCAGATAATCTTTAAAAAATAAAACCCGATTCTGTAGATGCCGATTTTTGAGATTAACTTACCGAAAAGCATTCAAAAAGCTTTGGGTATTCCCCCAAGAAGTCCCAAAAGGGCGCAGTTACGCGTACTCAAAAAATTACTGCGTCGAGCAAGATATACTGCTTTTGGCCAACAGTTTCATTTTGATAAAATTTTATTAGGAAGAAGGCCAGATAAGGTTTTTCAGCAGTCTGTACCTGCCTATAATTATAATAAAATTTATAAGGATTGGTGGCACTTAACTCTAGAGGGTAAAGCAGATATATGTTGGCCGGGTAAAATAAAATATTTCGCATTAAGCAGTGGTACTAGCGAATCAGCTAGTAAATACATTCCTATTACCAATGATTTATTAAGAGGCAATAAAATTATAATGATTAAACAACTTATTAGTTTGTTTAATTATCGTAATGTCAGCTTAGGTTCTATTGGCAAAGGCTGGCTTACTTTAGGGGGTAGCACCGACTTACAAAAGGGTGCAGGTTATTATGCAGGTGATCTAAGTGGTATTACTGCAAAAAAAGCTCCGTTTTGGTTTCAACCTTTTTATAAACCTGGTAAAAAAATTGCTAAGGAAAGAGATTGGAATAAAAAGTTGAAAGAGATAGTAGAAAAAGCACCAGAATGGGATATTGGTTTTATAGTGGGCGTTCCCGCCTGGATACAAATGTGTATAGAAATGGTAATTGAAAGATACAAGCTGAATAATATTCACGAGATATGGCCTAATCTTGATTTTTTTGCACATGGTGGCGTAAGCTTTGAACCCTATAAGCATGGATTTGAAAAATTATTAGGAAAACCTATCACTTATATTGAAACTTATTTAGCCAGTGAAGGTTTCTTAGCATGGCAGGATAAACAAAATGGTGTGGGCATGCGTTTATCATTTAATCAGCATATCTTTTTTGAATTCATTCCCTTTGATGATAACAACTTTGATGAAAATGGAGAGATGATTGAAAACCCTCAAGCTTTATTAATACATGAGGTAGAAGAAAATAAAGATTATGCCATTTTAATAAGTACTGCTGCTGGTGCTTGGCGCTATTTGATTGGAGACACCATTCGTTTTATTGATAAAAACAATGCA
>RFVO01000066.1 GCA_009928005.1 Chitinophagia bacterium
GATAAAAAATTTAAACTACATTAATTAAAAAGTAACATATACTATTTATCATTAATACAACACCGCCTTTAAACTAGGCTCTGCTTTAAAATCATCTAAAGGAAACATGGGTCTTTGTATCTTTTTATAAGTTAGCCTTTTTAAATCTTGGTCTACACCTCCTGGCGTAGTGGCCATAATCCAGTCTGCTCTTAAATCATATAATTCAGGCACCAAGTATCCAATTTTTACAATTACAATATCTGAATTCCTTGGACTTAATCCAAGTCTTGTATAATCCGATTCTAAATGATAAGGTTTTCTTTTTTGTGTAACTATCACATGAATGGAACCTACTTTCACTACCACTTCTACTTCTGCATTAATATCTCCTTTATAAATAGACTCAACTATTCCTGTTAATAAAACTGGCGGTGCGTATCTATTATCAATAGCAGCACCCACAAGTGAACTTACTTTTCCACCTACACCTACTTTAATAGCTTCTTTTACGAGTACTGGCCCAGGAATAGATGCATAAATTACCGATGGCCCAGTTTCCTTTTTAAATTCTTTTCTTTCTAGAATATTTTTCAATGTCCAAGTTACATCGCCTGCTCCTCCTGCTGTGGGATTATCTCCCATATCACTTATTAAATAAGGATGTACTTTGCTTGCAATGGCTAACCGCAAACTTTCTTCCAAACTTGCAGTAGGTGCTACAAAAACGAAATTATTTCGAACTGCCCAAAAACTTTTTGCAATAGTTTCAGCAGTAGCAGTTACTTTTTGTTGATCATCTCCTGTTACCACTACTGCTGCATGGTTACGAGGTGCATCGGCCCAAGCATAGCCAATCCAAATAGCTGCATCAATAATACCTTCTTGACTAGTGGCAGCAGGTAATTGTGCATATAAAGTTTTACCGGGTTCAATTCTTGTACTTGTTTTTTCCCCAGGTAATAAAATTGGAATACCCACCCAAGCTTTATAAGCAGGTTTACCTTTCCCATTTGAAAGTCTTGTTAATAAGTTAGAGGCCGCTCTTCTTTTTGTTTCTATTTCATCTTCATGAGGTGCCATTCTATAACAAGTAATAAAATCGGTATGCTGAGCTAAATCTAATGATACATTACCATGTAAATCCATGGAAGTTGAAATTAATACTTTAGTTCCCACGACAGCTCTTATTTGTTTAATGAAATCGGCTTCAGGATCGTCCATTCCTTGCACGCTCATCGCACCATGTATATCGAAAAATATACCATCATAAGGCAAATTTTGTTTTAATAATTGTATTGATTTCGATACAAGTGAAGCATAGGCTTCTTTAGTCACTACCCCGCCTGGTAAGGCATGACCATATAATAATGGAATCCAAGTTGCTTGTTTTCTTAATGCAGAATCGGATTGTAAAAAAGGATAGAACTTAAAAATAGAATCACCTTGACTAGCATGAAAATCTTCTTCATGGGTGAGAGCTGGTGAAAAAGTACTTGACTCAATGGCTAAACCCAGCATTGCAATTCGAGGCAGTTTTGCTTCTTTTTTAGGTGACTTACAACTGAAAGTAAGCATTAAAATAAAAGACCCTAAAATAATTTTAATGAACTGGATTATATTTTTTTTCATACTATTTATTTTAATTTTTATACAAAAACTTAATTGGTTCTTAATATTTGAATAGCCTTTACAATATTCTGCATGCCCTTTTCTAATTTTTCTGTCTTGTCCCAACTATAACCAATACGCATATACCTGTCGTCTTGCTCGAACCAATGACCCGGCCCAACATAGGTGCTATACTTATTTAATAATACTTCGTGAAATTTAGTAGTGTCTATTTCAATATTCAATTTAATTCTAGGAAAACAAGCGCAACCTCCTTGAGGCTCTATCCATTCAAGCACGTCCTGCCCTTGCATAAAGTTTTTTAATACTTGAAAGTTTTTTTGAATGTTTGCTTTAACAGGCGCAAATAATTTTTCTTTATTGCATAAGTATTGATAAGCTATTTCTTCATCCACCACCGAATTAGTAATAAATATTTGTTCTTTAGCAGCTAAAAATGTTTCCATTAATTTTTTATCTTGACAAATAAGCCAACCCATTCTAATACCAGGAAGGCCATAGGATTTTGACATAGAGCTTACACTTATTACTCTATCCGATAAAGTAGCCGCCAAAGGTAGCATGGGAATAAAACTCATTTCTCTATAAGTTTCGTCCATGAGTAAATAGCTTCCATTAGCTTCTATAATTTTTATAACTTTTCTTAAATTTTCTTCACTTATACTTACCCCTGTTGGATTATGCGGATAAGTAATACTAACAAATTTTGTTTTAGGAGTAATTAATTTTTCAAGCAATTCAATATCTATTTGATAGCCTTTATCAAATTCCATTTCTAAAAATGAAACCTGAGCCCCAATAGCACGAGGCGTTTCAATATTGGTTGCATAGTTTGATCTTGCTACAATTACATGGTCGCCTTTTTCTAATAAAGAACTTGCTACCATAAATAAAGCAGGGGCAGCTCCTGGTGTTAGTAAAATTTGATCGGCTTTTAATTCATACTGAGTGGCAATGAGTTCTCTTAAAGCTGGCTTACCAAGATGATCGCCATAAAATAAAATAAGGTCATTTAAAGCAATTCCTAAATCGCCCAAGCGTTGATCGGCATAGGAGCTTTCAGATAAATTACAATCAATATTTTCATACCCATAAGTTTCAGGCGCTTCTATTTCAATAGGCATTCTTCGATATTGCATAAGTATTTAATTAGTGAATCTGATAGTTTAATAGACTATGAATTTACTTAAAACGACTTATAATTTTGAAATAGTTATTCCTATATTTCAAACATTCCCTATTTTTAACAAAACAAACAACTATGGAAGATCAAAATTTTAAAAACCATGCTAGAATGGTTCCAGGATTTCACTATGTAACACTACCTGCTATTCTAATTTTGCTGATAGCTTCTATTAATTATTTTATTAAAAGCACAGCAGAAAACAAATATTTAGGTGCTATTTTATGCCTGCTTTCTGTTATTTTAGTTTTGTTAGCTTGGTATACACGTGGCTTTGCTTTAAAAGCGCAAGATAGAGCCATTCGTGCTGAAGAAAATTTTAGATATTATTTAGCCACTGGAAAAGTATTTCCAAAAGAATTACGCATGGGCCAAATAATAGCTTTACGTTTCGCTAGTGATGATGAATTTGTAGCTTTGACTGCAAAAGCAATTGCAGAAAACTTATCCAATAAACAAATCAAAGAATTGATTAAAAATTGGAAAGCCGATCACAATAGAGCTTAAATTTATAATCAGCGACTACCTTCCTACTGACGGTATCACAGGTAAACTTTCATTACCCGTATCATTCACAGCTTGTACTGCAAAGAAATAATTATCCTTGCTATAGGGAAGTCTCATCTCTAAACTTTCAGTGAATACTTTCTTTTGCCATACAGGACTAGTGGTTTCTCTAATTAATATATAGTACCCTTTTACTGATCCGGTTTTAGGGGCTTTCCAATATATATAACTTGAATTCGTCAATTTCTTAACATCAATTTTAACTTCCTCTGGCACTGCTGGCGCCTTGGCTAAATTAGCAAGGTTGGCAACATTCATACTAGTATTTTTTCTGAGGTATTCAAAATCGATATGCTCTATCACGTCTCCATATTGTATTCCATTTTCCACTCTTATATCTTGGTGTTGACGCGTATAGTTTTCATTCATCTCCGTAATTCTAACAGCTGCAAAACCATTCTCCACAAAAGCAGTATGATCACCTCCTCTTAAAAAACGGTCGTTTCTGTAAATCATCATTACTTCTAAATTCTCTATATAACGCTCGCCTACTTCTTTCACATAGCGTGCCAATTGTCTTGATCTACCATCGTTCTCTAATCCAAGATTACGAATTTGCATAGCTACTCTTCCTGTATCTGTTACCGATAAGCCTTCACTAAAAACACGAATACGCGTATTGTCAACAATATTGGTTTCGTTACTATTATTAGAGCCCATGATATCATTATTCAAAACTGCTTCAATTTTCCAATTTTCTTTCTTCGCTTTACTAGCCATAAAATAAGCTCCTAATAAACCTTGTTCTTCTCCACTCACTGTTACAAAAATAATGGTAGCAGGAAAACTATGTTTACTCATTACTCTTGCGCATTCCATTACAGCAACGGTTCCACTTCCATCATCATTGGCGCCGGGAGAATCGCCCACGCTGTCCATTTCATTGGAACGTCTACTATCTAAATGTCCACTAATTATAAAAATTCTTTTATCATTAGGGTCTGTGCCTTTTAAAGTAGCTACTACATTACCTAAAATTATAGGTCTGTCAACTCTTCTTTTATCAGCATTATATGTTATGGTGTCTATAAAAGAAGACAACCTTCCATTACTTGACTTTGCGTACTCATTGAACCTACTTAATATCCATGCTCTTGCAGCTCCAATTCCTTTATTCGTATTTGTTTGATTACTTAGAGTTGCTCTTGTACCAAAGCCAACTAACTTATTCAAATTATGGGCTAAGCTATCTACACTTATTTCTTTTACCATCGCTTCTATCTCAGCATCTTTTTTAATGATTTGTTGAGAAAATGAATTGGCTTTAATGCCTACTAAGAAAACTACTAAAAAAATAATTTTATTTTTCATACATAACTGTTTTATATAACAAATTAATTCACTTTTAATTAAAAATATACTACTTCTTTTTATACCTTATTTTAACTTTTGCCACGCCAGCACCCAACATATCAATTTCTTTAGCAGCTGCCTTGGTTAAATCTATTATTCTACCTCTAATATAAGGACCTCTGTCATTAATACGCACTACTACCGATTTATTATTAGAAAGATTTGTTACTTCTACCTTAGAGCCGAAGGGAAGTGTTTTATGTGCAGCTGTTATTTTACCTTGTCTATAAATTTCACCATTTGCAGTGGTTTTACCTTCATAACTATCTGCATAGAAAGAAGCTAGACCTTTGCGTGTAGCATAGCCACAGCTGGAAAGCAGTAAAATAAAGAGTAAATAAAAAAGTGTTTGTTTAATCATATTTATTACATGCAAAAAAAATTCCACTAGAAATTATTAATTAATTATTCTTTGTATCTAAAATAACAGGGTTTTTTCCACCACCCATAATAATTACCTTGGCATTTGGAGAAGTAATTAAACCCTTCATTACTTGAATTTGCTCGTATTGCAACTGCTTTTCGCCTAAGCCAGAACTGATAATTTTTTGATAATCGGCAATACCTTGCGCCTCCACTCTTTTCCGCTCTGCTTCTTGTTTTTCTTTTTGTAAGACAAACTGCATTTTTTGCGCTTCTTGCTCGGCTTTAATTTTATCTTCTATAGAGGCCTTAACACTAGCAGGTAAAACTATATTGCGTACTAATAACTGCTCAAGCACTAAACCACGAATTTTTAAATTTTCTTCAATGGTCTTAAAAATTCTACTTTGAAACTCATCTCTTTTTACAGAATATAAATCGACGGCAGTATAATAAACAGCATTGTCTCTAATTTTTGTTCTAGTAATAGGACGAACAATTACATTTTTAAAATCATAGCCTATCTCTCTTACAATTTTTGGTGCTTGAGTAGCTTGTACTCTGTATAAAACAGTTAAGTCAATTACTACCTCTAATCCATCTGCGGTTAAAACACGAATGGCATCATCCCCCGCCATTTCCCCTTCTGAGTGTATACCACTCATAGTATAATTTTGTGTTCTAACGTCAATGGTATTAATAGACATTAAAGGGTTCACAAAATTCAAGCCACTTGTAATAACTTCATCTTGCACTTTTCCAAATAAGGATTGTACTCCAATTTGACCTGCATCAATTTGTTTAATGCAAGAAGTGAATACACCAATACTAACAACTACTAACCCAATAGTACGAATAGAACCTTTATTAATATTAGCGGGTAAATTTAAATTTTCAATAGCACCGGCTGCAAAAAATAGTGCAACTCCAATTAAAATAAATAACATACAATTAAATTTGATTAGGCACTTAAATAGCGTCTTAGGATTGACAATTTTGTCTACCTAAAATTACAATATTTAATATTGCCGCTATTAAAAAGATTTCTATAATATGGTCTAATTTGAATAAATTAGCATTCTATTCAATTTTCAAACCATTCATTGTATAAAAAATATGAAAAAAATTAGCCTATTTTTTGCCTTTCTAGTATTAACTACTAGCCATTCTGTAATGGCTCAAACCAAAACTGCATGGAATGATATTTTTGCAAGTATTAATAAAGAAGTATTAGCAAATTCAAATGCTTATACCACACTTAAAATAGCTTCTGAAACCATTGGCCACCGTTTAACAGGTTCTGAAAATGGTAAGAAAGCTGAACAATATGCTTATGACTTACTAAAGTCTTATGGCTTTACGAATTTACGTTTCCAACCTTTTGAAGTAGAAAGTTGGAGTCGTGGAACTTTAGAAGTAAATATTGGCGGTGATATGAATAATTTAAAACCCATTAAATCGGTTTCATTAGCCCATTCTCCTGTTAAAGTAGACCTTTCCCTTGAAGTAGTAGACATGGGCAATGGTGTAGAAGAAGATTATGCAGCCAACCCAAATAAAGTAAAAGATAAAATTGCTTTAGTGTATTTAGGTATTTTACCAGGTTCAAAACCAGGCACTCCCAGTTTACACCGTTCTGAAAAAACAGCCATTGCAACAAAGTATGGTGCGAAAGGAATTATAGTTATAAATACACCTCCTAATGGAGTACTTCTTACAGGAACAGCTTCTGTAACGGGTAAATTAATTCCTATACCTGCTGTTTGTGTAGGTAAAGAAGATGGGCTTTTATTAAAAGAAAAATTAGCTACAGGAAAATTATATAGTCATATTAAAATGACTAACTTTTCTGGAATGATTAAAGCGCGTAATGTAGTAGCCACTTTAAAAGGAAAAACATTACCGAATGAAAAAATTGTCATTGGCGGTCATTTAGACAGTTGGGATTTAGCAACAGGTGCTATTGACAATGGCATTGGTTCTTTCTCAGTTTTAGATATGGCTAGAACATTTAAAAAATTAAACCTAAATCCTGCACGTACTATTGACTTTGTTATGTTTATGGGAGAAGAAGAAGGTTTATTAGGATCAAGAGCCTATGTAGAGGATGCGATTAAAAATAAAACTATTGATCAAATTAGATACATGATGAATTATGATATGAGTAATGATATCAAAGGTTATTCCACTAGTGCAGAAGATAGCAAAGATTTATTTACTGGCATTGGTGCCATTGCACATTCAATTGATACTTCATTCAATAATTTATTTAGAGCAGGTGCAGGACTTCATAGCGATCACCAACCATTCATGTTACAAGGTGTTCCTACTGGCGGTGGCGCTGGTGGTGGACTACCCAAAAATGCAGGACCTTGTTACCATGCCGATTGTGATGTGTTTAGTTTAGTGGAAGAACAAGGCATGAAAAACACAGTGCGTTTTGGATCGATGTTATTATATGGTGTGGCTGATGCCGATGAAATTAAATCAAAACATTTTACAGATGCTGAAACTAAAGCATTCTTAATTAAAAATAATTTAAAAGAGCCTTTGCAAATTGCGGGCGAATGGCGTTGGAAAGATTAACAAAAAAAGGTCTCGAAAAATTCGAGACCTTTTTTTTATTTCATAAAAATAGTCTTACCTGTTTTAGCCGATTGAATAGCTGCTTCTAATATTCGATTTACCATCACATTATTTTCAGTAGAATACAAACCAAAAGGTTCAATTTTCTCCTTACCTCTAAGTACTGCATGTAAATATGAGAAGGGATCGGTAAATACATGAATATCTTTTTCAGTAACTGTTTTTTCTGTTTCAGGCGCTGCTTCTTTATTTCTCAATCTCATTTTTTGAGCATTCACTGCTATAATATATGCAGAGTCGCCATAAACTTCCATATCCTTTCTTGCAAAAGTCCAGGCCCATGAAGGTTGCAATACAGCCTGTGTTTTAGCATAGTTCACTATTATAGTTGCATTATCATCTACCTTAGGATAGATTAAGGGTTTGAACTGATTTGTCACAGCTGTTACTGAAATAGGCATTTCCCCATGCATTAAATAGGTAATTAAGTTAGCCCCATAACATCCAAAGTCTACAATAGAACCTCCCCCATTTTCAATAGGATCGGTTAACCAGTTAAAAAATTCAGGACTTACACCAATTTCTTTAGGCCCTTGATGGCCATGATGAAAAACTACTTTTCTAATTTGTCCAACATAGTTTTCTTCTTTAATAAGTCGGAAGGTTTCAAAAGTGGAAGGGTACCATGAAGTCTCGTAATTGGTAAGAAGCATTACATTATTTTTTTTAGCTACTGACTCCATAGCTAATGCTTCTTTTAAATTAGAAGCCAGTGGTTTTTCTACCATAATATGTATTCCTCTTGGGGCTGCTGCTTGCGCTACTTTTAAATGTTCGTGTATAGAACCAAATGCTAAAACGGCTTCTGGTTTTGTTTTATCAAGGGCTGTTTCTAAATTGCTGTAAAATAAATCTTTACTTAAATTAAATTTAATCGCGTTTTTTTCAGCGGTGGCTTTATTGGGTTCGTAAATGCCAACAATTTCAATGACATCTGTTTTAGCTTTATTTAATATCCAAGCAACATGACCATGTGAAATACCTGCTACCACCACTCTCACTGCACCTGTTTTAGGTATTTGCGCCTCTAAATTATGGCTGATACTAAATAATATAAGGAAGTTTAGAAAAAACAAAGACTTCATTTTCATAATTTTAAATTTAAGTAGGGTTAGAATGATTAATTCATTAATGAATTTAATACTTTTCAAATTAATAAGCCCCGCTTTTATTTAAACGAACCCAGCACCAGATATCAAAAAAGAAGGCCCCATAGAAATGGGGCCCGATTAACGATTGCTTGCTTAAACCAATAAACCTGAACTATTAAAATTTATATACAGCAGCTATTAAGAAATTACCTGCATACTGATTTAGATTGTTGTTATTATTAAAGAAAATTTTATCTTTTGCATTATCGAATCTTATTTCTGGAATAAGGGTTAGTTTAGAAAAGTGAATATTCGCAGATAAGGTATTTTGAAAAATAGAAGTACCCACACCCACTGCATTTTTAGTATCATTAAAATATTCCGATCTTAATGTAAGACCAAATTTTGCGTTAGGATCATAGTTTAAATACACTGCATTACTAGTCCAATTGTTTCCTCCAATATTCGCAATGGTAACATCATAATTAATACCAACTTGATTACTTACTACACCATTCAATACTAAATCAAATTGAGATTTATCATGTCCCCCTTGATAATTCAAAAATGCTTTTAACTTATCATCCTTTGAGCTAGTACTGAACTGAGCAATAAGCATTTTATCAGGCGATGAAGTACTTACAAAATCGGTAGGTTGTGCAAAACCAATCATCATAGCCGATTTTCCTCCTAAAGCAATATCTGCTCTAAAACCAGTATGAAAAAAGGGACCATAAGAAAAGCCATAACTCATACTATAGTTTCTATTAGAATAAGCATCTAATAATTCATAGCCAATATGTGTAGCCCATTTACCAGCTGTAATTTTCAATCCATTCAAAGGAGCATAACTTATAAAGGCCTGCTTAATGGACTGCGCTAGTCCATTATCATTATAAGAAAACTCTTTGGCTCTCTTTCCTAAACCTAAATCAAGAGTAGCTGCAAAATTTCCATAGGTATGATCTAATTTAATAGAAGCCATTCCTAATTGTAAAGATTGATTTGAATTGGTAAAACTGGTTTTGTTATTGGTTGACTGTTTTGAAAAATCACTCTTATAATACCCATCAAAATAAATGGTATAGCTAGTGCTTGCCGCAGCTAACTTGGCACTGCTATCTGTTTGAGCCTTAGAAATAAGGTTAATGAATAAAAAAACTGGTAGGATTAATT
>RFVO01000067.1 GCA_009928005.1 Chitinophagia bacterium
TAGTTTAACCTTGAATAATACATTACATATTTATGGTTTTAGTAGAAGAGATAAACAAAGTATACAACTTGGTAAAACTAAAAGGTTCGAAACTATTTTATTTCCAAATGGAATTATCAATTATAATATTTGGATTGCTAGTTATAAAGGCAGTTGGCAAAATGGTTTATTGAAAGTTTTTAGAGACAAGAAATTGTATGATCTTGATTCTTTTAATGATAGCCTCTATAAAAGAAAAGATTTAGCCTGGGTAAAAAATACTTATTTGATGCATTTAATGATGGCATGGGATAAATATTTCTATGATGATCCTACAAAACAATACGTGTTACCAGATTTTATCAAAAGAGGAAATACATTATATGGAGGAGATGATATAATTACCCTTTGGCCATCTTGGCCTACGCTGGGCTTAGATCAAAGAAATCAATTTGATTTATACAAAGATTTGCCAGGAGGATTAACTGGCATAAAAAAATTAAGTAATGATTTAATAGCTGAAGGAAAACATTTATTTGTTTCCTATAATCCTTGGGATGTGGATACACGAAGGCAAAATCATTATACAGGCTTGTCTTGGCTTATCAAAAATACAAATGCAGATGGTGTCGTTTTAGATACCCAAGGAAGTTCAAGTGATACATTACAAAATGCAGCTGATACTGTTCGAAAAGGGGTCATTATGTATAGTGAAGGAATGGCAGTGCCTAAGGACATGCAAGGAATAATTGCTGGAAGAGTGCATAACGCATTATACTATCCTCCTATGTTAAATTTAAATAAGTTTATTCAACCAGGTTTTGCAATTTATAGAGTAGCAGAATTATTTAAAGAACCTATTCAAAGAGAATTCGCCACTAGCTTTTTTAATGGTTATGGTACAGAGATAAATATTATGGCAGCTGGTCAACCAGATTGGGTAGAAAATCAATATGCTTTTCTAGGAAAAACTACTCAATTACTAAGACAGTTATCTGATAATTTTAATTCAAGCAATGCCATTCCTCTAATAGCAACCACGGCAGATAGTATTTGGGTAAACCAATGGAATACTCCTTATAAAACAGTGTATACTATTTATTCCATTATTCCACAAGGGTATAAGAATGATCTTTTTGAAGTGAATCTTAAATACAATTGGCATTTTATAGATGTATTTCATCATAAATTATTAAAGCCTAGTTATAAAAAAGGGAAGTATTATATAGAAGCGGAAACTGAAGCTTTTCACCAAAAATACATAGGTACAAATAATGAAGGGGCGGTTGATTGTATAATTCAAGTACCAAAATTATTAGAGGCAAAATTAGTTGACAATAAAATAGAAATTCAACTTACAAAGACTGCTAATGGACAATTAGGTTTAAATAAAGATCCGAACCTAATTGAATTGAATATTTGGACAACTGAAGTGGGATGGGGTAAACCGAAACTTGTGCTACCCTTTAAAAATCAGGTAATTAATATAAATACAATTTCAAAAAGATTCGAAGGCAAAATAATCATCCAAGTTATTCAGCATCTTAAAGATGCATGGGGAAATTCTTCTAACAGAATAAGTTTATTAGATGAGCAAATTCTTTATTTAATTCCAGGTCAAGCTAGACTCCAAGAAACATTTGATTTTAGTTCAATTAATAAAGAAAATATTATCAATACAAAGGACACTTTATCTAATCAGCAAAATATGGTTAAAATTGAAGCTGGTAAATTTATTTTCAAAAGAACACATGGGGATGATTTTATTTCTTATCCTCCTATTTTAGATAGTACGCCCATTTCTATTAAATCTTTTTGGATAGATAAGTATTTAGTGACAAATGAAGATTTTTACCATTTTATACAAGAAAGTAAATATGAACCTACTGATACTGTTAACTATTTAAAGCACTGGGTTGCTGGTGCACCCTTGGCAGGTGATTATAAAAAACCAGTTGTATATATAAGTTATGAAGATGCAAAGGCTTATGCTCATTGGAATCACAAAAGCTTGCCTTCTGAAATTCAATGGCAGTATGCAGCACAAACCCCTGCATTACAAGAATGGCCTTGGAAACAAGAAAATCCAGTCAGTAGAGAAGTAGAAGAAATTACTGGCACTTTAAGTACTGTAAATATAAAAGGAATTGATGCTAGTTATTGTAATTTAGGTAACGGCATACTTGATACAGTGGGCGCATATCCAAAAGGGGTGAATGCAAATGGTTTGTATGATTTAGTGGGTTCTGTATGGCAGTTAACCAGTAGCGAATATAGTTCGGGTAGTTATGATTATATAATAATGAAAGGGGGTAGTTATTTTAAACCTGCTGGTAGTTGGTGGTATGTGCAAGGTGGGCCTAGAGAATTAACCTATGCTCAATATTTATTAAGGCTAAGTCAGGGCTTTGAAAGAAATGGCACTGTTGGTTTTAGATGTATTATGAATTAAAAATTAAATGCTAGATTATGAAAATAAGTGCAATGTGTAAAGTATTCATCTTTTCTTTTATGTTATTGGTTTCACAAAATTTAATAGCTCAAACAATCAATGTAAAAATTGAGCCGGTTAATTTTTCTAAAGTAAATGTTACGGATGCTTTTTGGAAACCTAAAATGGATTTAGTGGCTACTAAAACATTGGATGCCTGTATTTATCAAACCGAAGAAAAGACTGGTCGTATTAGAAATTTTGAAAAAGTTGCTAGAAAAAAAGGGGAGGCGCATGAAGGAGTTTTTTATGATGACTCTGATGTTTTTAAAGCTCTAGAAGCTATGTCTTATGCCATTAAAACTAGTCATGATAAAAAATTAGAAGCTAAGGCAGACCAGTGGATTGATAAAATTGCGGCAGCTCAATTAGAAGATGGTTATTTGAATACTTATTATACATTGACTGGTTTGGATAAGCGTTGGTCTGATATGAGTATGCATGAGGACTATAATGCTGGTCATATGATTGAAGCTGCAGTTGCATATTATGATGCAACAGGCAAAAGAAAGTTTTTAGATGTGGTAATTAAGTGGGCTAATTATTTTGACTCTTTATTTGGACCTGGTAAAAGAGATTGGGTAACTGGACATCAAGAATTAGAATTAGCCTTGGTAAAATTGTATCGTGTAACCAATGATAAGAAATATTTAAATTTAGCCGATTGGTTATTATCTGAAAGAGGTAAGAAATTAGCCAAAGGATATACTTGGACTGAATGGAAAGACACTTTATATACACAGGACCAAGTACCTGTCAAAGAACAAAAAGATATCACTGGACATGCGGTTAGGGCTATGTATTTATATACCGGTGCTGCTGATGTGGCTGCACATACAGGCGATAAAGATTATGTGGCTGCAATGCGAAGAGTATGGGAAGATGTTGTATATCGGAATATGTATATCACAGGAGGTATTGGTTCTGCAGGAAGTAATGAAGGGTTTACGAATGACTATGATTTACCAAATGAACAAGCTTATTGTGAAACCTGTGCATCTGTGGGTATGGTATTTTGGAATCAAAGAATGAATAGTTTGACGGGAAATGCTGAATATATAGATGTACTAGAGCGAAGTTTATACAATGGAGCTTTAGATGGACTTTCATTAAGTGGAGATAAATTCTTTTATGGTAACCCATTAGCTTCTTCTGGTAAAAATGCAAGAAAAGAATGGTTTGGTACTGCTTGTTGCCCTTCTAACATTGCTAGATTAATAGCATCTTTAGGAAATTACATTTATGGTTACTCAAATGGTAAATTCTATGTGAACTTATTTGTTGGAAGTAATACTGCCATTCAAGTGCCTAATGGCGAGATTCAATTTAACATGACTACTAATTATCCATGGGAAGGTTCTATGAAATGTTCGCTTTCTATGAAGAAAAAACTTACTCTGCCCATTGCCTTTAGAATTCCAGGATGGGCAAATGGTATACCTGCACCCGGAAATTTGTATCAATTTGAAAATACTACATCAAATACTAAGCCTATTATTTTAGTAAATGGCAACCCAGTTAATTATACAATTGAAGATGGTTATGCCATTATTTCAAAAGAGTGGAAAAATAATGATGTAATAGAATATCAATTACCCATGACTATTCAAAAAATTAAAGCAAGAGATGAGCTTTTACAAGACAATGGTCGTGTAGCATTACAAAGAGGCCCCATAGTTTACTGTATTGAAGGGGCTGATAATAATGGCAAGGCTTGGAATATTATAGCACCCACTCAAAGTGTTTTTACTGCAGAGAAATTCTCAGTATTGGATGAAAAAGTAGTGAGCCTAGTAGCTGATTTGCCTGTGTTGCAAATAAAAAATGACGGGTTATCAGCAGAAACTATTATTAAAAAAGTAAGAGCAATTCCTTATTATACATGGTGTAATAGAGGAAGTAATTCTATGCAAGTATGGTTGCCCACTAGTTTAAAGAATGAAAAAATTAATTATTAATTAATTTCTAGTTCCTCTTTGCTAGGAAATTTTGGAAAGGGGTTATGTGGATCGGCTTGATACCAGAAAGTCACTGTGCTAATATCTGATTTTTGAGCCAAGTATTTTCCATTATCTCTCCATCCTAAATCTTGAATGGTAATTCGTAAGTCTTTTTCAAAACGAATAGGATCAACTATATGCCAACGATACATTCCAAACCTTTGTTGTGATTTATAAGTTCCATCAGGTCGAATTACTTGATGAAGGCCTGCATAGGGCGTAGAGAATTCAATATATTTATTATTAATTTCAAAATCATAGGATCCACAGAAATAATCTTCTGTACCTGTACCATTGATAGTTGGAAATTTTGTATCTCCATCCATAAAGAATTTAATCTCACCTTCTCCCCACCAACCATTATTCTTAACACCAAATGCCATATACACACCTACATATTGTCCTTTACCTTTAATACCATCAATGATTGTATAGTCAGATCCAATTGTTGGATTTTGACGTCTAAATTGTGCATGAAAATAGGCTGCATCTGCAGGAACTTCCGTTAAAGTATAATCTACTTGATAATATAAATTCATTCCATCTTTCGGGGAAATATTTTCCATAGTTATTTTGCATTTTTTTCTAAATGGCATTGGCCAGTAGCAATTAAAAGCACTACCAGGATTTACTGTTACTGCCAATGAATTTAGTGGAGCATATTCATTCCAACCCATTCCAAAAAAATCACCTACAGGACTTTCTACAGAAGGAGTGGTTTCATCATCCCAATAAATTCGAATTATAGTATAACGCCAATTACCGGTGGGGGTCATCCAAATATGTTGAACTGCACCTGGACCTTCCATTTCAGCAATAGTAATAGTTTCACCTGCTCCAATTTTTATAAAAGGGTTCACTTTCCAGCCTTGACCTAATGCATTATTAGCAGCATTGGCTTGATTTTTGAATTTCGCATCTTCAAGTTTAGCCATACCCCCTTTACCTTTTTCACCTGTAAAGTTTTCAGGACTAATAGATCTTGATTTTGCATTAGACATTCGATATAAATTTCCAAGACTCATATCTAAGCCATTAAAATTATTTTGTGCAAATAGGGTAATGTTGCCCAATGTAAAAGCAACTAATAAAATTAAATTTTTCATAACGAGGCGTTTTGGTAAGTGAATTTTAATAATTTAAATCGGTTACTATTTTTTTCCATATCAATAATTAATTCTTTTCTAGCTAAACTTTCAAATGCAGGTAAGTTAGCATTATTTGATTGCAATCGTTTTAAGTTGTCTAAAGCTACATAACCAAAAGCAGCAATTACATTTAATATAATAGATAAGTCCATCTTTCGGTTATGGCTTACAGGTAATTGTCTTATAGTTTCATTTAATAATTTTGCATGTTTATCATATAGTGCATATATAACTTCATACTGTTTGGCTCTTATCGCAAGTGTAATAATTCCTTCTTGCATGTCTTTGTAAATATCATACAAGTCATTAGTTAATTGAATTACACCTCCTAATGCATACCAAGTAGCATCTGCTTCGGGAAGGTAGGGGGTGTCTAAATAATGTCTACACATAAGTAAGCAATAGCCTCCTTTACGCGTAGTAATAGACAAAAGAGCCTCGTCAGTTACTTTAGGATTGAATTGTTCTAAAGAATTCTTTTGAGCAATATGAAGTCCTTCAAAATCTTTAAAATATTGTACTTTATCTGCTACATCATTTAAAATACGAGTATGCGTATAAATAAATACTTTTTCAAAAAATGTTTGAGGGTTATAATTTTCAGGATGATAAAAAATAGAATCTATTTGATCAATGGTTAAAGTCTTATCGTCAAAAAAGTCGTCATAGACAGAAACCATTATAAAATAAAGTAAATTTCTTTCCTTTTCATTTGGATTATTATTTCGTCCATATAAACTACTGAAACTATCGTTTATAAAATGTTGTTGAATACTATATCTCTTTACAATTTTCTCCAAGGTTTTTTTATCAAATTTTCCAGTAAATTTTTCTTCCACTGCATGTAAGTAGGCTGTTGCCCATTTTTCAGACTGCTTTAACCCAGAAAAGGTTTTTAGCGTTAATTGACCAATAGATTTAATAAAAGAGACTAAGTACATATCTACTAAAATTATAATAAATTGTTTATACAAAAAAATAGGATAATTACCTTAAGATGCCAGTATTTAAGTATATTTATTTGACTATTATTAGTGACAATTTTATATATCATTTTATGAAACAATTATCTGCTGCTTTTATCATTACCCTAATTGTATTAGTGAATACTTCTACTGCGCAAGTGAATAAGGCGCCAGCTTATCCATTAATTACCCATAACCCTTATTTTAGTATTTGGTCATTTACTGATAAGTTAAATGAGTCTACTACCAAACATTGGACTGGAGCAGATCAGTCCATGCTAGGTTTAATTAAAGTAGACAATCAAGTATATCGTTTTATGGGTAAAGAAGTATCTACTATTGAAAATGATAAAATAAAACCAGCTAATCAATTATCAGTAAATATGACGGCCACTGGAACTATTTATCAATTTGAATGTGGATCGGTGTCTTTGACCCTTACATTTACTTCTCCTCTAATTATAACAGATATTAATATTCTTTCTCGACCTGTCTCTTATATTTCCATGAAAACAAAGTCCATAGATGGTAAAAAGCATTTGGTTCAATTGTATGTTGGTGCAAACTCTGCAATTGCTTCCAATAAAGGTAATGAGCAAATGATGGGAACTATATATGTTACCCAAAATTTGAATGTATTAAAATTAGGAACTGTAGAACAACCTATCTTACAAAAAAGCGGCGACGATTTAAGAATTGATTGGGGCTTTGCTTATATGGCTGCTAATAAATATCATTCTAAACAAACAATTAGTTCATTAAAAGAGGCCAGTGAAGAATTTATGATGAGTACAGCTGGATTAAATGTAGCTAAAGAAATTACTAGTAAGTCTTCAATTAAGCAAGGAATAAATTTATCTATTAATACCATTTTCAATGCAGATACTGCTCGTGATACTGTAACGGACCATCTATTATTAATAGCCTATGATGAAATTAAAGCTATTGAATATTTTAAAGAAAAATTAGTACCATGGTGGAAATTAGATCCTACAATGAACATTGATAAAATGCTAGTATTAGCAAATAGGCAATATTTAGATGTTATAACAAAGGCTTTACGTTTTGATAAGCAAATTTATAACGATGCTTTAGCTGCAGGAGGAGATAATTATGCGAAACTTTGTGTTACTGCTTATAGACAAGCGGTTGCTGCACATAACTTAGTAAAGAGTACGCAAAATGGGGAACTACTTTTCTTATCTAAAGAGAATTTTAGCAATGGAAGTATTAATACTGTTGATGTAACTTATCCAAGTGCCCCTTTATTTTTAAACTATAATCCATCTTTAATGAAGGGTATGTTAAATGGTATCTTTTATTTTAGTGAGAAAAGTGGATTATACAAACAACCTTATGCTGCCCATGATTTAGGTACTTATCCATTAGCAAATGGGCAAACCTATCCCGAAGGTATGCCTGTGGAAGAATCGGGTAATATGATAATTCTTGCAGGAGCTATTGTTAAATCGGAGGGTAATGCTAATTATGCTGCTGCTCATTGGTCTACTTTAACGCAGTGGGTTCAGTTTTTAGAAAAAGAAGGCTTAGATCCAGCAAATCAATTATGTACCGATGATTTTGCTGGTCATTTAGCACGAAACGCCAATTTAGCAATTAAAGCCATTATAGGTATTAGGTCTTATGCGATGATGGCTGAAATGCTAGGTAAGAAAGATATTGCAACTAAGTATACTCTTTTAGCTACAGAAATGGCCGCTAAATGGCAAGACCTAGCTAATGCAGGCGACCATTATGCTTTAACCTATAACGATAAAAATACTTGGAGTCAAAAGTATAATATGGTTTGGGATAAATTATTTGGTTTTCATTTATTTCCACAAAAAGTATATGATTCGGAAGTAGCCTATTATTTAACTAAGCAAAATGAATTTGGTTTGCCTTTAGATAGTCGTAAAACCTATACAAAGTCGGACTGGATTACTTGGACAGCTACTTTATCTAGTACCCAAGGCAATTTTGATAAATTAATTAATCCTGTTTATAAGTTTGCCACTAATACGCCTACGAGAGTGCCATTAAGTGATTGGCATGAAACTTTAAATGGAAAACAAATAGGTTTTCAAGCTAGAAGTGTAGTAGGGGGTTATTTTATTAAAGTTCTTCATGATAAATGGAAGGCAGCTCATGTGACTATACCTGTGAAAGGCAATGGATATTATTCAGGTAAAAAAAAAGTCCGTTTAAATGAGCTGGAGGAAGAAGTCATTCAAAAAACTTTAGAAAATGAGCGGCAGCTTTTAAAAATATATTTTTATCCCCAGCAGAAAGGTGAAATAGCAGCTTCTATTATAATTAATCCAATTGCTACTGCATCTGTTTTAATAATAACTTTAGATGATAATAACAAGGCTACTGAATTAAAAATTCCTGCTAATTCAAATGATACCATATTTCCTATTGGAAACTTTACTATACATAAGCCCGGGTATCATTATTTTAAAATTAAAGGAGTTAATTCGGTTAATCTTTATCCTGAAATTGAATCTCTTTCTATTGACGCAATTACTTCTAATGAAATTAAATATAATAAAAGCATTCATTTAGCTGCCCCATCCACTCATTTACGCTATCAAGTACCGGGAGATTCAGTCGTTAAATGGTTTTACACCGAAGTTATCGTACCTAAAGAAGTAGAAAATTCCATTCATGCTTATTATGAAACCAATGGTTTTCATAGTGGCTATGGGGGCATTCAAATTAATAATGAAAAGGAGAGACGATTTATTTTTTCTATTTGGAGCTTATATAAAACAGATAACCCTAAAGAAATTCCTTCTCAGTATGCAGTGAACTTAAAAAGTAAAGGTAAAAATGTTTCTTCTGGTGATTTTGGAAATGAAGGATCAGGAGGACATAGCCATTTAGTATATCCTTGGAAGGCAAATCAAACTTATCGTTTTTTAACAGGTATAAAATCTATAGCAGGAGACAGTGCTACTTATATTGGATATTATGCCATACCAGAAGATAATTATACTTGGCATTTATTATCTGAGTGGACACAAAATAAAACAGATACCAAAACCGGCTTTAGAAATTTATATGCTTTTGTAGAAAATTTTGGTAATAATGGAGATGATTATTTTAAAGCCTATTATGGCAATCAATGGATTATTACTCCTTCTGGTAATTGGGTAGAATTGAATCAAGCTAAATTCACTACCACAGCTCATCCGCAAAGGCATCAAAGATATGATTATGGC
>RFVO01000068.1 GCA_009928005.1 Chitinophagia bacterium
GGTGAATGAAGAATTACAAGCAGATTGGTCTAAAGTAATCGTGGAAATGGGTGATTACGATACACCAAGGTTCAAGAGTCAATTTACTGGAGGTAGTAGAGGTATGGCACAAGGATGGAAGCCATTAAGAACTGCGGGTGCTACTGCAAGAATGATGTTAATGCAAGCAGCAGCCAACGAATGGAATGTTCCAGTAGCAGAATTGACAGTATCAAATGGTGTAGTGTCACATAAATCATCTAATAGATCTGCTAATTATGGTACATTGGCAACTGCAGCATCAAAATTAACTGCACCTGTAAATATAGAATTAAAAAAGAATTCAGCTTTTTCTTTAATTGGTACTCCACAAAAAAATAAAGTGGGTAAAGAAATAGTTTCAGGACATTCTTTATTTACGATGGATTATAAGCATGAGGGAATGTTGATTGCTATGGCAATACATCCACCAGCATTTGGTATGACTTTAAAATCTTTTGATGCATCAGAGGCCTTAAAAATGCCAGGTATTAAAAGCGTATTTGATATTCAAGTATACAAAGATGGTTACAAAAGAGCCGGATTTGACACAAGAGCATTCAATAAATTAGTAGTAGTGGTAGGTAATTCTACATGGGAAGTAATGAATGCAAGAAAAAAAGTAAATGTTCAATGGATACCAACTGAAACCACTAAAGAAATTGTTGCAGCATGGGGTGGTCAAAGAGAAGAAATTGTACCTGCTGGTTTAGAAAGCACAGATGAGCATATGAAGCAAATGTATGCTATGCAACAAAAGCCTGCAAAATTGTTAAGAAAAGATGGAGATCCTGAAACTGCTTTTGTAAAAGCTGCTAAAGTGATTGAAAGAACTTATTCTGCGCCTTTCTTATCACATAATCCAATGGAGCCAATTAGCTGTTTCGCACATATCACTGATGAGAAAGCTTATTTTGTTGCACCAATTCAAATTCCTGAAATGATGAAGCAAAATATTGTAAGCAATTTGGGTATTCCTGGTGATAAAATTGAAATGAAGTTAACAAGAATGGGTGGTGGTTTTGGAAGAAGAGCATATGGACACTATATTGTTGAAGCTGGATTGATTTCACAAAAAATAAAAGCGCCAGTAAAATTAATTTACACAAGAGAAGACGACATGACCAATGGTATTTATCGTCCAACTTATATGGTTACTTATAAAGCTGCAATAGACGCAAATAATAATGTAACAGCAATTTCTATCAAAGGGGGTGGTATTCCAGAAGGAGCAGTGCATGAGAATCGTTTCCCTGCAGGAGCTTTTGAAAACTATATTGCAGAAGGTTGGGAAATCCCTTCTAATATTACGATTGGTGCATTTAGGGCGCCAGGTTCTAACTTTATAGCTTCAGCAGAACAAAGTTTCTTGGATGAGTTGGCTGAAACAATCGGTAAAGATCCATTAGATTATCGCTTAGAGTTATTAAGAAAAGCTAAAGCAAATCCAGTGGGTACGAGAAATGATTATGATGCAGATAGATATATTGCTGTATTGGAATTGGTGAAAGAAAAATCCAATTGGGCTTCAAGACCTAAAAATGCAAGAAGAGGTGTGGCAGCTTATTTCTGTCATAGTTCTTATGCTGCACATGTGGTAGATTTGACTATGAAAGATGGCCAACCGGTAATCGATAAAGTTGTATCTGCTATAGATTGTGGTGTTATTATCAATCCAGAGGGTGCTATAAATATGGTGGAAGGCGCTGTAGTTGATGGTATTGGTAATGCTTTATATGGTGGTATGAGAATTGAAAAAGGTGTTCCAATGCAAAAGAATTTAAATCAATATAGAATTATCAGACATAAAGAAGCTCCTAAAAAAATTGAAGTGCATTTTGTTCAAAATAATTTTGATCCAACAGGTTTAGGGGAACCTCCATTCCCTCCTGTATTTGGAGCATTAGCTAATGCATTGTATAAAGCAACAGGAAAGCGTTTATATAATCAGCCTTATTTGAACGAATTAAATAAAAGCTAAAAAATTTAAATCTTTAACTCTTTAAAAAAGATTGCTTAGGCAGTCTTTTTTAATTAATATTCAAATCAATTAAAATGAAAAAAGCAATACTTTTTATTTCACTAGGAATGATGGCCTTAGCAAGTCAATCTTTTAAACAAGCTAATTCATCTAGTTTGTCAAATGGAAAAAATGTATATGAGACTTATTGTATGTCTTGTCATATGGACAATGGTGCAGGTGTGTCTGGTGCATTCCCTTCATTAGCTAAAACCGGTAATTTGGCGGATAAAAATAGATTAGTTAAAATAATATTACAAGGTGTTCGTGGTCCAATTAATGTAAAAGGAACAAAATATGATGGAGAAATGGCTAGTATTAGTTTATCTGATAAAGAAACAGCTGATGTAATCAATTATATTCGAAATTCTTGGGGCAATAAAGCGCCTATGATTACTGTTGCAGAAGTAGCGGCTGCTAAAAAAGCAGTAGTAAAAGGGTATCAAGCCTATTAAACATTCAATAAATGAAAGAACTGGTTGAAATAATTCGTGCCTACGACCAAGCCAAAAAAAATGCAATGCAAACAGTTTTGGCTACAGTTGTTCATGTAGATGGCTCGTCTTATAGAAGACCAGGTGCAAGAATGTTGGTTCTGGAATCCGGTTTAATGATTGGCGCAATAAGTGGTGGATGTTTGGAAGGTGATGCGCTAAAAAAAGCTTTATTAACTTTTACAGATCGAACTACAAGGTTAATTACTTATGATACTAGCAATGAAGACGATGCTACTGTAGGAATACAACTAGGATGTGAAGGTATAATACAAGTTTTATTTGAATATATAAACCATAGCCAAGAAAACAATCCTATTGAACTTTTAAGAAAAGCTTGTAACAATAGACAAAAAGCAGTAATTGTTACTTTATTTGATGTACAAGACAAAAAAAATCCTTTAATGGGAACTGCTTTTTTATTGGACGAACAAGAACATTTTGAATCTAATGTAGTAGCAGAAATCAACAAAAGTATTTTAGTTGATGCTCGACAAGTGTTAACAAATGCAAGTGCACATTTTAGTCAGTATAAAATAGGAGAAAAATCCATCCAGACATTTTTTGATTATATACAACCACCTATTTCTATTGTGATAGTTGGTGCTGGCAATGATGCTATTCCTTTGTCACAAATGGCGGATTTGTTAGGATGGGAAGTGAAAGTAGTAGACGGAAGGAATACACATGCTAAACAAGATAGATTTATTAGTGCTTGTCAGGTGTTGGTGAGTAAACCAGAAAAAGTGTTAGAGCAAATAAAAATAGACAATCGTACTTGTTTTGTTTTAATGACCCATAATTATCAATACGATTTACAAATGCTTAAAGCTTTATTGCCTTTGGATCTTCCTTATATTGGGATATTGGGTCCCAAAAAGAAATTAGAAAAGGTATTAAATGAATTAGCAGAACAAGGATATGTTCCTACAGAAGCGCAATTAGCAAATGTATATGGCCCCACTGGATTAGATATAGGGGCTGAAACAGCAGAAGAAATTGCAAGTAGTATTATTGCTGAAATACAATCTGTATTAAATAAAAAAGAAGGTATTCAACTAAGAAATAAAAACACACCTATTCATCAATAATGGATACTGTGCATCAATATAAAATTGACAACTGCGCTGTAGTGATTATTGCTGCAGGAGAGAGTAAAAGATTGGGTACACCCAAGCAACTTTTGCTTGTTGAAGAAGATATTTTGTTAAATAGACTCATTAAAATAGTACAAGGAGCAGTAAATTTTCCCATTTATTTAGTTTTAGGGGCAAATGCGGAAAAAATAAAAGCACAATTGCCAAATGTAAACTTGAATATTGTTGAAAATACTGAATGGCAGGAAGGCATGGGAAGCTCTATTCGATTGGGTGTGCAAGCAGTGGCAAGTAGTGCGAATAAATACGACGGAGTATTAATACTAGTTTGTGATCAACCTTATCTAACCCAACAAGCGATAAAAGATTTAGTGACGCTTCAACAACTAAAGAAAACAGCCATTGCGGCTTCTTTTTATGCAAATATTGCTGGGACACCTGCGCTTTTTCACGCTTCTGTTTTCCCGGATCTGTTGGTATTAAAAGGGGATCAAGGGGCAAAAAGAATTATACAAGAAAGAGACCAAGAACTTGCTAAATTGCAGTTCGAAAAGGGTGTATTAGATATTGATACACCAGAAGATTATCAACAATTACTGAAAGAGGCGAGCAAGCAATGATAAAAGACAATTTTAATAGAGTACACGATTATTTAAGAATTTCTTTAACGGATAATTGTAATTTAAGATGCTTTTACTGCATGCCGGAAGAAGAGTATCATTTTACACCTTCTAGTCAGTTAATGCAGGCAGATGAAATAGAAAACATTGCTCGAATTTTTGTTAGAGAAGGGGTTAATAAAATTAGGTTAACGGGTGGCGAGCCATTGGTAAGAAAAGACTTTGCTAGTATTTTACATAAATTATCAAAGCTAGGCGTTCAATTAACAATGACCACCAATGCAACAAGATTGCATGAGTTTGTACAAAATATAAAAGACGCAGGTATTGAGTCCTTAAACATTAGTTTAGATACATTGCAAAAGGATCGATTTATTTTAATGACCAAGCGGGATCAGCATGAACAAGTAATGCGCAATATTCAATTAATGTTGGATCATGGGATTGGTGTAAAAGTGAATGTTGTAGCAATGAAAGGCATTAATGATGAAGAGATCAATGATTTTGTTAGATGGACTAAAGACACGCCTATTCATATAAGATTTATAGAATTTATGCCTTTTGATGGCAACCAATGGAATAGAGATAAGGTAATTACACTGCAAGAAATTTTAGGTAAAGTAGCAACTGAATTTAATTTTTCTACATTAGATAGAAATGCACATGAAACTGCTAAGAATTATCAAGTAAATGGACATAAAGGAACTTTTGCAGTAATTAGTACAATGAGTTCACCATTTTGTGGAGATTGTAATAGAATGCGATTAACCGCTGATGGCAAAATGAAGAATTGTTTATTCTCTACCTCTGAAACAGATATTTTAACAGCTTTGAGAAATGGGGAAGATATAACACCTTTAATTCATCAAAATATTGCCACTAAAAAAGAAGCACTAGGAGGACAATTCACTACGGAGCTTGATAAAATTGAAGCAAAGGCTTTGCAAAATAGAACTATGATAAGTATTGGTGGATAAATTTAATGAGTATTCTATGGTAAGTGTAAATGAAGCAAAAAATATTATTAGGCATCAAATCTCTGCTCTCGATTCAATAATAATGAATTTAGATGATGCAAAGGGTTATGCCCTATATGAGGACATCATATCTCCAATCAATGTGCCATCTTTTATACAATCTTCTATGGATGGTTATGCTTTTGCTTTTGATGATTTTAAAAGTGCTGCATCGTTGACAATTATAGATACTATTCAGGCAGGAAAAAGTTCTTCAAATAAAATTCAGCAAAACCAAGCGGTAAGAATATTTACTGGAGCAGCTTTGCCTATTGGGGCAGATACGGTCTTGATGCAAGAGAAAGCAAAAGTGGAGGGTGATCAATTATTTGTGTTAGACGAAAAACTGCAAAAAGGAACTAATGCAAGAAGTATTGGCGCAGACATACAAGAAAGTGCAATTGCTGTAAAGAAAGGGACCATATTGACCCCAGGCGCTATTGGCTTGTTGGCAAGCTTGGGTATTACTAAAGTATCAGTTACACGAAAACCTACTATCAATATTATATTAACAGGTAATGAGTTGCAGGATATTGGTAAGCCATTGACTCCTGGTCAAATTTATGAATCAAATTCTCATACATTAAAAGCAGGACTTAAAAGATTCGGCATTAAAGAGGTTAATTTTATAAAAGTTGCCGATCATTTAGAGGTGGTTACAGAAGCAATCAAAGTATCGCTAAACAAATTTGATTTAACTATTTTGACAGGAGGTATTAGTGTGGGTGATTTTGATTTTGTTTTAGAGGCTTGTCAACAAAATAATGTTGAGCAGCTTTTTCATAAAGTAAAGCAGAAACCAGGAAAGCCACTATATATTGGAAAAAAAGAAACAAAAGTTGTTTGTGCATTGCCGGGTAATCCTGCATCTGTATTATCTTGTTTTTATCATTATGTAAGCGTAGTTCTTGATCAATTATCTAATACTTCTTTAGAAATGAAGACTGTAAAAGCTAGCTTAACCAATACTTATTCAAAACAAATTGGGTTAACTCATTTCTTGAAAGGCTTGTATAATCATGTTACCAATGAAGTAACTATCTTAGATGGACAGGAGTCATTTAAGATGAGTGCTTTTGCTATGGCCAATTGTTTTGTAGAGTTGCCAGAAGATATATTAGAAATTCGTTCAAGTGAAATCGTAAAAATACATTTGTTTTAACCCTTAATTTTTATAATGAGCATCAGTTTTTTTATTTTATTATTTATCGTTGCATTATTATATGCTTCAGTAGGACATGGAGGCGCGAGTGGTTATTTGGCTTTGATGGCTATCTATGGATTTGCTCCTGATATTATGAAGCCATCTGCATTAATTTTAAACTTATTTGTATCTCTTACTTCCTTTATTATGTTTTACAAAGGCGGTCATTTTAAATGGAAATTATTTTTGCCATTTGCTTTGGCCTCCATTCCATTTTCTTTTTTAGGAGGCACCATTAGTTTAGATGCGGTCATATATAAAAAAGTATTAGGCATCTTATTATTATTGCCGGTAGTTAGGTTCTTTCTTTATCCAAATACAGCAGATGCCAACTTAAAATCAAACAACTTTATATTGTCATTATTAATTGGCGCCATTATTGGATTTTTATCAGGATTAATAGGCATTGGAGGTGGAATTATTTTGTCTCCGGTATTACTTTTGTTAAACTGGTCCAATCAAAAGCAAACTGCCGCCATTAGCGCTTTGTTTATTTTTGTAAATTCCATTGCAGGTTTGGTGGGGCAAATTTCAAAAGGGATTCATATAGAAACCTCGGTTTATACCTTTGCTGCAATTGCCTTTGTGGGCGGATTGCTAGGTGCTTGGTTGGGTTCCTTGAAATTCAATCAAAATATTTTGAAATTTACTTTAGCAATTGTTTTATTAATGGCTTCTGTTAAACTAATTTTAACTTAATTATTTACAATGGCTTTAGAAGTACAATTTTTTGGTCAATTAACAGACAAAACAGGCAAATCAACTGTTCAATTAAATCATGCAACAAACCTGATTCAATTGAAAGAGATTTTGTTCAAAGAATTCCCTTTATTAAAGGAATCTAAATTTGTAATTGCTATCAATAATAAAATGGCAACAGATACATCTGAAATTCCAGAGCATGCTGTTATTGCATTAATGCCGCCTTTTTCTGGAGGATAATATGGAAAAATCTAAAGAATACATATTAAGATACCAACGACAAATCATTTTAAATGGTTTTGGAATTGAAGCACAAGAAAAAATAACGAGTGCAAAAGTCTTAGTTATTGGCGCAGGCGGATTAGGTTGTCCTATTCTACAATACCTTGTTGCTGTCGGTGTAGGTGTGTTAGGCGTAGTTGACAATGACCAAATAACGCTTTCTAATTTAAATAGGCAAATTTTATTTGGTCAAGAAGATATTGGAAAAAATAAAGCCATAACTGCCACTCAGAAATTAATTGCCCAAAATAATTTAGTTAAAATAAATCCCTACGCGCAACATTGCAATCAGACCTTTGCACTGGAAATCTTTCCAAAATACGATATAATAGTGGATGCAACAGATAATTTCGCTACTAGATATTTAATTAATGATGCTTGTGTTTTATTAAAAAAGCCATTGGTTTTTGGAGCAGTATCACAATTTGAAGGTCAGGTTGCCGTGTTTAATGTAATCAAAAATGGACAATCATTTAATTATAGAGATTTATTTCCCGTTCCTCCTAAAAGCAATGAAGTATTAAGTTGTTCAGAGGGTGGAGTACTTGGTGTATTGCCTGGGATAATTGGCATGTTGCAAGCAATGGAAGTGATTAAATTAATTACTGGAATTGGGGCCCTCTTAGCAAATGAATTATTAACTTACAATGCTTTGAGACTAGAATATTATAAAATGCAAATAGTACAACACCCGAAAAGTGAAAAAAATAGACCAACTACTTTAGAGGCGTTTACAAAATTAAATTATGAGTGGCTATGCAATTAAAGAATATTTTTATGGAGGGGTCTATACCACCTAGCTTTATTGCTGATAGCATAGCAAAGCATGCTTCAAAAACTGGCATTGGAGGGCACAATATTTTTTTAGGTCAGGTTCGAGCCGATGAAATTGAAGGGAAAAAAGTATTCGCTATTGAATATACAAGTAATATAGAAATGGCTTTGGAGAAAATGCATGAAATTAGAGAGTCAATTTTTGCGAAATATGAGATTACTTGCATGCATGTGCATCATAGTTTGGGAAAGGTAAATGCCGGTGAATTATGTTTATTTGTATTTACTTCTTCTAAGCATAGAAAAGTTGCAATCGATGCTTGTACTGAATGCGTCGAAAGAATAAAAGCAGAATTACCTGTTTGGGGGAAAGAGTTATTTGAAGGTGAAGGATATCAATGGAAAGTAAACAGCTAACTATTTAATTTATTTTTTATCATGGTAAACATTACACATAAATCATCTACGCTTAGAAAAGCCATCGCAACTGGCATTGTTAAAGTGTCAGATCAAAACACGATAGATGCTATTCAAAATAAATTAGTACCCAAAGGAGATGTTTTTGAATTTAGCAGAGCAGCTGGACTATTAGCCTGTAAAAAAACTTATGAAGTAGTACCTGATTGTCATCCATTGCCCATTGAATACACTTCCATTTCATATGCTATTAATGGTTTAGAAATAACAATAACAGTGGAAGTTCATACAGTGTATAAAACGGGTGTTGAAGTGGAAGCTATGCACGGAGTAATGATCACCGCTTTAACCATGTATGATATGTTAAAGCCCATTGACAAGCATGTTCAAATTTTAAATATACAATTAGCAGAAAAGAAAGGTGGGAAAACAGATATTAAATATGCTTATCCTGATACACTAAAAATAGCAGTGATCACTTGTAGCGATTCAATTAGCAAAGGTGTTGGTGAAGATAAAAGTGGAGAAATTGTAGTAGATCATTTACAAAAGCATCATTTATCTGTTGCAAATAAAAAAGTGATTGCAGACGATTTTGATAGCATCCAAAACGAGGCTAAAAATTTAATTAAAGAAGGGTATCAATTAATTGTATTTACAGGAGGGACAGGTTTGTCGTCTAGAGATATTACTCCAGATGCAATAAAACCCTTATTTGAAAGAGAGGTACCTGGTGTTATGGAAGCCGCAAGAGCGTATGGACAAGAAAGAACTCCCTATGCAATGCTTTCCAGAGGAATTGCAGGGTTTGTTGGAGATAGTTTGATTATTACACTTCCTGGTTCACCTAAAGGCGCAGAAGAAAGCATGAATGCCATTTTTCCATATATCTTACATGTATTCAGGGTCAAAGAAGGGGTGAAACATTAAATTTATTGCGTGAGGAACATCGCACACAGAATGTCTACTTTTATACTAAATCAATTCAAAGTGAACATTTTTGATACTGATAATCAATAGGTTAGTGTATTCAAGATAGATTCATAACCCTGAGGTCACGAGTTCAAATCTCGTTCTCGCTACACTTAAAATCAAGGACTTACGTTAAATCGTGGGTCCTTTTTCATTTGTTATGGGTTG
>RFVO01000069.1 GCA_009928005.1 Chitinophagia bacterium
TTTAATTCATTATCCAATAAATTAGCTTCAAATACAGTCTGAAGAATAAAGGTTTTGCAATGCCCTGCCCCTTCCCCAAGCTTATTTGACATTTTCACCCCATCATTAATGCCTTGACTCGCCTCTTCCTCATTAAACCCCTCAAAACCTATGGCCGATAACTGTGCAACTAGCATCTCAAACTGGTCTTGGTTCTCAAAATCGAAGGCTATTTGTATATATTCTTTAGACATTGGGTAGTTTTGGGAGTCTATAATTAGGTTTTTAATGGATCTTAGGCCGTAAAGGTATAATAGTAAGATGATTAAATACTAATCAGAGTCGATCTTTCGAGCCTGGGTAAAGAGAGCCGAAGATTAGGAATTTAATCATCGCCTTGTATAATAAACAAAAAAGCCCCGATAAATCAGGGCTTTAAAATTATAATGCTAAAAAATTAACCTTGTTGAGGACCTCTATCTTCACGAGGTGCTTGCTCTGGACGAGGTAATAACACTTTATGGCTTAATTTGAATTTACCTGTTTTAGGATCCAAACCAACCAACTTCACTTTCACAATATCTCCTTCGTTAAAGATACCGTCCATAGTTTCCAAACGCTTCCAGCTTATTTCACTAATGTGTAATAAGCCTTGTTTACCTGGCATGAATTCTACAAAGGCGCCAAATTCTTTTACGCCCTTTACCACACCTTCATATTCATCACCAATTTCTGGAACAGCTACAATTCCATTAATCCACTTCACAGCAGCATCTAAACTATCCTTGTTTGCAGAGAAGATACTTACTTCCCCATGGTTACCCACTTCTTCAATATTAATTGTGGCTCCAGTAGTTCTTTGCATCTCTTGAATTATTTTACCACCTGGCCCAATCACAGCTCCAATAAATTCTTTATCAATAATTAACTTCACCATTCTTGGTGCATGTGGTTTCACATCTGCACGCGCAGCAGGTATACACTCATACATTGCATCTAAAATATGTAAGCGACCTTTCTTAGCTTGAGACAATGCTTCACGCATAATGTCCATACTTAAACCATCTACTTTAATATCCATTTGCACTCCACAAATACCATCGCGTGTACCTGTTACTTTAAAATCCATATCTCCTAAATGATCCTCATCTCCTAAAATATCTGTTAAAATTGCATATTTACCATCTTCTCTTGAAATTAATCCCATCGCTACACCACTTACGTGCTTTGGCATTGGCACACCTGCATCCATAAGTGCTAATGAACCCGCACAAACTGTTGCCATGGAAGAAGAACCATTAGATTCTAATACATCTGAAACAACTCTTAGTGTGTATGGGAAGGTTGTGCTGTCTGGTAACATTTGTTTTAAAGAACGCATGGCTAAATTTCCATGCCCTACTTCACGACGTCCTACTCCACGCATCATTTTCACTTCTCCTGTAGAGAAAGGAGGAAAATTATAGTGTAAGAAAAATTTAGTGTATTCAGCACTTGCTGCAGTTTCTTGCATTAACTCATCCAACTTGGTACCTAAAGTAACAGTCGTTAAAGACTGTGTTTCTCCTCTTGTAAATAAAGAAGAGCCATGTGGTGTGGGAAGTGGATCAACTTCCATTGCTAAAGGTCGTACTTGATCTAATTTACGACCATCTAAACGAATGCGTTTATCCACCATCATATCTCTTACTAATTCCCATTTTAAGTCCTCGTAATATTTACCTGCTAATTTCTTTTGTAAGTCGGTAATATCAGCTCCTAAATGTTCGATGATTTCTTTTTTCAATGCAGTGAAAGCATCGCTTCTTTCATGTTTAGCTGAACCCATTTCAGCAATAGCAGTTACTTTCTCTTTTGCAAAAGCATATACTTTTTCCTTTATAGCAATATCTTGTTCTGGTTTTTTATATTCACGCACTGTAGTAACTCCCACTACTTTTCTCAACTCTGCTTGAGCTTTTATTTGTTTGCGTATCGCTTCATGAGCAATTTCTAAACATTGTACTAATTCTTCTTCTGAACATTCTTTTGCTTCTCCTTCTACCATCATCAAATTCTTTTCTGTAGCAGCAATTAAAAATTCAAAATCAGAAATAGCTAATTGAGCTTTAGAAGGATTAATAATAAATTCACCTTTGATACGACCAATACGTACTTCAGAAATAATTTCTTTGATTGGAATATCAGAAACAGCTAAAGCAGCTGATGCTGCTAAACAAGCTAAAGAATCAGGCATTACATTTTCATCACTAGATATTAAAGAAATTAATACTTGTACATCACATAAATAATCTTCAGGGAATAATGGACGAAGTGCGCGGTCAATTAAACGACTTGTTAAAATTTCATAATCATTTAAACGAGCTTCTCTTTTGAAGAAAGAACCAGGAATACGACCTGCTGATGCAAATTTTTCTTGGTAGTCCACACTCAAAGGAAAAAAGTCTTGCCCTTCTTTAGGGTCCTTGTTGGCAACAACGGTAGCTAGTAAAATACAATTGCCTTGTCTTACTGTAACTGCACCATCTGCTTGACGAGCTAATTTACCAGTTTCAATAAATACTTCTTGACCTGGATTTATTTCAAACTTGACTGATTTAGGTTGTGTTATCATTTTAATTTTTTTTAAATCTTTTCTCTGATAGAATAGATAGTATATAAACGACTAATCCCAACCGTGGTAACAGTTGGGACAGCCTATAATTTGTTTTGTTGATTATTTTCTTAAGCCTAATTTTTCAATTAGTGCGCGGTAACCCGTTAGGTTATGTTTTTGTAAATAAACCAATAAACGCTTACGCTGACCCACCAATTGCATTAAACCTCTTTGAGTTGAATGGTCTTTGTGATTCTCTTTCAAATGATCTGAAATGTGCGCAATACGCTCGGTTAATAAAGCAACTTGTCCTTCAATTGAACCAGTATTAGTTGCCTTTCCGCCAAATTCAGCAAAAATGTTTGCTTTCTTTTCTGATGTTAATATAGCCATTGTAAAACTTCTTTTTTTGTAGTTAACTATTAACTACGGTTTTATTTTTTTATTTCGGCTGCGAAGATACGTGCAAAAAGGCGTAAATCAATCAAAAATTTCCACGTTTTTTGGGTATTTGGCCCTATTGAAGAGGAACAAATTATCGGCTAAAACAGCTGTATAATTGATAGATAGTACTCTTACAAGGGTACTATTATTGCTTTTATCTAATATGGAGGCTGAAGAAAGAGCAGATTTTAATTTGTCAATGACAAGGGTAACTTTTTGGAAACTTTTACGCTTATCTAGTGGAATGAGTTCAATGGTCGCATTAGAAGATGATTGAGCTAAAAGACTGTAATTGAACTCTTTATCATAGTTACCTGCTAATAATTTTTGTGGGCTTAGAGTTTGATCTGACTCAGATACATTGGACTTTGAAATCGTATTCACCCCGTCAAAATTATAAATGATTACCCCATCACAAAGAATTTCCATTATTCCTTGTTTAAGATAATACTTATCACCCTTCATCTTTAAGTTTATCTGTTTGGTTCCCAATGCCTTACCTTGACTATTTTTGGAAATCATTTGTATACTTACTAATATTCCCTTAGAACTCTTTACTTTTGCCCCAATTTTGTCTAAAATAGCCTTTGCGGAAGGGTCTTTTTGAGCAAATGTCGATAAACAGACAAAAAAAGCGAGAAGTATAAAGGGGATTCTCATAAAAAGCAAATATTTAACATTGGAGATTGGACAAAAATAAAGCATCAATGTTTAAGTGAATGATAATTTTAAGCTAAATTTTATGAAAGGAATAAAGATTAAGAGCTAGCTTAACTTAAACTAATCGAGGTTCTTTAAAAAATTGTTTAAATCGGCTTCTGTCTTGTATAAAACTTCTCTTGGCTTACTCCCCTGACTTGGACCCACCAGTCCAGCAGACTCTAATTGGTCCATTAACCTGCCGGCTCTATTATACCCTAATTTCATTCTACGTTGTATTAAGGAAGTCGAACCCATTTGGGCACTAACAATTAGTCTGGCAGCTTCTTCAAATAAAACATCTCTTGCTCCGGAGTCAAAATTACCTGCATCCATTTCTTTTTCATCCAAATATTCTGGTAATAAAAATGCTTGAGGGTATCCTTTTTGATCTGCGATAAAAGAACATACTCTATCCACTTCTGGTGTATCTACAAAAGCACATTGCAAACGTGTAATTTCTCCATTATAACTTACTAGCATATCCCCTTTGCCAATTAATTGCTCGGCACCACCTGCATCTAAAATAGTTCTACTATCTATTTTACTTGATACTTTAAATGCAATTCGCGCTGGAAAATTTGCTTTAATGGTTCCTGTAATAATATTAACACTTGGTCTTTGAGTGGCAATTATTAAATGAATACCCACAGCCCTTGCTAACTGAGCTAAACGTGCAATAGGCATTTCAACTTCTTTACCGGCTGTCATAATTAAATCAGCAAACTCATCCACTACTAAAACAATAAATGGTAAAAACTGATGTCCTTTTTCTGGGTTCAATCTACGGGCTGTAAATTTATCATTGTACTCTTTAATATTTCTACAACCTGCTTCTTTTAACAAATCATATCTATTATCCATTTCAATACATAAAGCATTGAGTGTATTGATTACTTTTTTAGTATCTGTAATAATTGCATCTTGTTCACCAGGTAGTTTTGCTAAAAAATGTTTTTCTATAACTCGGTATAAACTTAATTCTACTTTCTTAGGATCTACTAAAACAAACTTTAACTGCGAAGGATGTTTCTTATATAATAAGGAAACCAAAATAGCATTCAAGCCCACCGACTTACCTTGTCCTGTTGCTCCTGCCATTAATAAGTGAGGCATACTGGCTAAATCAACAATGAAATTTTCATTGTCAATTTTTTTACCAATAGCAATAGGTAGAGAGAATTTACTATTTTGAAATTTTTCACTAGCAAGTAAGGTTTTCATACTCACTACCGATTTTCTAATATTGGGCACTTCAATTCCAATTGTTCCTTTTCCTGGTATAGGTGCAATAATACGAATACCTAATGCAGCTAAACTTAAAGCAATATCGTCTTCTAAATTTTTAATTCTACTAATGCGCACACCCGGTGCAGGTACAATTTCATATAAAGTTACAGTAGGCCCCACTGTAGCTGCAATGCGCTGTATGGCAATATCATAATTTTTGAGCGTTGCAATAATTTGGTTTTTATGTGTCTCTAATTCTTCAGGGTCCTGTACAATTTTTTCAGAGCCATGTGTTTCCAATAAATTAATAGAAGGGTACTTATAATTTTTTAAATCCAAAGTGGCATCATAAGCGGTGCCAATACTTCCTACTGGTACAATCACTTCTTTAGCAACTGGTTTAATTTCTAAATCAAGGTCTTCTAATAATTCGCCATTAAAATCTTCAATATTTATTTTTTCAACAGGATTTGTAGGTTCCTCAATTTCTTCATTCAATAAAGCAGGTTCTTCCGCATCAATAAGTGTGGGCGTTAACGCATCTGCTAAAACTTGAGGTTCTTCTAATTTTTCAGATGCTAAACTTAATTCATCGAAAGACTCGTTATTTAATTTATTACCCCCTAGATTCGGCTGTTCTGTTGCATTTAAATCCCATTCTTGTTTGACAGCGGTTTCATCGGTATCTATTATATCATCTCCTAAATGAGCAGGTTCTTTCTTCTTTGGAATTAAAAAATCGAAACTAGGTACATTGAAATTGGGATTAAACCTCCATATAAAATAACTGAAGCCCGTTACTAATAATATTGCACCTGTACCAAAGCTTCCAATCCACTTAATTAACCAACTACTACTATATTCACCTAAGGCCCCACCCCATGAAAAATTTGCACCTGCTGTAACAAAGGCTAAAGATGTACTTATTACAAGTAACCCCAAAATAACATATCTGACATTGCGCCATACACTAAAAATAGGTTTGGTAAAAAATAAATTCACACCTAAAACAAAAAAGAAAGAACAAAATAAATAAGCTGCTAAACCAAAACCATTGAACATAATTTGATAAGCCACAAAAGCGCCAATATAGCCCATTAAATTATTCGCTTTTAAATCATTAGTTGAAAATAAATGGGTTCGCCATAATTGAACCATATCTTGGTCGTCCTGCCATGTAAATAAATAAGAAGTGAAAGCCACAAATAGAAATAAGGTAATAAGTAAACTTATTGCCCCCATAATTTTGGAGGTTCTTTCATCTTTCACCACTTCTGTCACTGATACATCTGCTTCTTTATCAGGATTTAAATTCTCCTCGCTAACCTTTTGTTGTTTTTTACTTTTTAGGGTATTTGCCATGTTAACAAATATAAGTTATCTGTATAGGACGAAAAAGGAATTTGAACAAATGTGTAAAATTGAAAATAAGGGCGCCTACTTATCCACTTTATAAAGGAAAACAACCCTTAGCCATAATAACCAACCCAATATAAAACAAAGACCGCCCAAGGGTGTAATAGGTCCCAAGAAACGAGCCCATGGATAGTTGCTTGTAGAAAGTAATGTTAATAAATACAAAGAACCGCTAAATAAGAAAATGCCTATCAGAAAAAAATGAGCCGACCAACCAATTGCTTTTTGCTCCCCCATTTTTTCTTCATTTTGAGATCCATAAAGTGATAAAGCAATAAGCGCAACCGCATGCATAAATTGATACCTAACCCCTGTTTCAAAAACTTGTAATTTGTCTTGGCTAACCAATGCTTTTAAGGCATGTGCTCCAAAGGCACCCAATATCACCGCCAATAAAGAAAATAATAAACCGAGCATTAATATTTTACGATGCATGTTTTGCCATTAATTTTTTCAAACCAGCTTCATTTATTTGATCGCTGGTTAATCGGTAATTAGCTTGTACATAGAATGCATGCCTTTCTACTAATTTATCTTCAATAAAACGAGCAATTTCGCTATCAGTTAATTTTGCTATTAAAGGTCGTTGTTTTTTTTCAGGAGATAGTCTTTTTACTAAAACCTCTACTGACTCATCCAACCAAATAACAATACCTTCTTTTTTCATCCATTGTATATTTTCATGAAAACAAGGCGTACCGCCACCTGTAGCAATGATAAATTTTTTCTTTTCTTTAAACCATCTTAAAATCTTTGCTTCAGTTTTTCTGAAATAATCTTCTCCGTCTTCATTAAATATTTCTGCAATTGATTTTTCTTCATTCATTTCAATCAACTGATCTAAATCGTAGCCCACGCATTTATTCCATTTAGCCATTTTTTGTGCCCAATAAGATTTACCCGAACCCATCATTCCAATCAAAAATATTTTATCGGCAGCCATTTCCCAGTTTTACTTTTTTGAACAATTCTATTTAAAAGCATTAAATCCTGTAATATCCATTCCTGTAATTAATAAATGAATATCGTGTGTGCCTTCGTAGGTAATAACACTTTCTAAATTCATCATATGTCTCATTACTGAGTATTCACCGGTAATACCCATACCCCCTAACATTTGTCTTGCATCTCTAGTAATTTGAGCCGCTATTTCACAGCTATTTCTTTTTGCCATACTTACCTGTTGTGGTGTGGCTCGACCTTCATTCATTAAAACACCTAAACGCCAAACCATTAGCTGACCCTTGGTGATTTCAGTTACCATTTCAACTAATTTTTTTTGTTGCAATTGAAATGCACCAATGGGTTTACCAAATTGCATTCTTTCTTTACTATAACGAAGAGCGGTATCATAGCAATCCATCGCAGCGCCTAAGGCACCCCAAGCAATACCAAATCTAGCTTTAGTTAAACAACTTAAGGGTCCTTTTAGACCTTTTATATTTGGTAAAATATTTTCTTTAGGTACTTTCACATTGTCAAAAACCAATTCACCTGTTGCACTCGCACGCAAACTCCATTTACCATGGGTAGTGGGGGTGGTAAAACCTTCCATTCCTCTTTCAACAATAACGCCTACAATTTCACCTGCTTCATTCTTAGCCCATACCACTGCAATTTGCGCATAGGGGGAATTACTAATCCACATTTTTGCACCATTTAAAATTAAATGATCCCCTGCGTCTTTAATATTAGTAAGCATACTTGAAGGATCAGAACCATGATTAGGTTCAGTTAATCCAAAACAACCTAACCATTCACCAGATGCTAATTTGGGTAAATATTTTTTCTTTTGTGATTCACTTCCATATGCATAAATAGGAAACATAACTAAAGACCCTTGTACACTTGCGGTTGACCTAACCCCACTATCACCTCTTTCTAATTCCTGCATCATAATACCATAACTAATATAGTCTAAACCCCCACCGCCATATTCAACAGGTACTGTTGGGCCAAAACATCCCATATCCCCTAATTGTTTAATAATTTGAGTAGGAAATTCTGCAAGTTGTGCATAGTTTTCTATAATGGGTGAAATTTCTTTTTTGACATAGTCTCTCACCGCTTTTCTGACCATCAAATGTTCCTCAGATAATAATTCATCTAGTTGGAAATAATCTGGAGACTCAAATAAATCGGTTCTTACTGCCATAAAATTAATTTATTGTGAAAACAATCATATGCAAAGATAACTTAAACGACAGTAAAAAAGTATATTTACAATAACAATAATTAATATGCGAAAGTTAGTCACCCATTTAAGTTTTTATGTATTAATAGCAATTATTTCAGGCGTTTTAGTAGGGCTTTATTCGCCTAGCCTAGCCCTTACACTAGAACCCCTTTCAAAATACTTTATAAACATTATAAAAATATTTACTTTCCCCATAATTTTTTTAACTGTAACCCTAGGTATTGCAAGCATGGGCGATTTAAAAAAAGTAGGTCGCATTGGATTAAAATCATTGATTTATTTTGAAATAGTTAGCACACTTTCATTAGCCATTGGTGTAATTGTGGCACTTTGGTTAAAACCAGGTTCCATTAATAAAGAAGGCATTCAAATGCAAGACCCTTCAAAATATACTGCTTCTCCTAATTTTCATATTTGGAGTATTATAAAAAGCAATGCCAATTTACAAGTTTTAGTTTTAGCCATTATAATTGGTTTGACTTTAAATTTTTTAAATAAAAAAGAAAAGTATATTCATATTTTAGGCAAGCTAACACATTATGTTTTTATAGGCTTAAAATATGTTATGTTTTTAGCCCCCATTGCGGCATTTGGAGGAATGGCCTTTGCAGTAGGTAAATATGGTTTAGCTAGTTTAATTCCACTAGGCAAACTAATGGGCACCATGTATTTAACCATGGCACTATTTATTTTTGTAATACTTGGCTCCTTATTAAAGTATTATAATTTATCTATTTGGCAACTTATTAAAAATATCAAAGAAGAATTATTAATTGTATTTGCTACTTCATCTTCAGAACCTGCGATGCCATCACTTATGAATAAGCTTGAAAAAATGGGCTGTTCAAAATCTGTGGTAGGATTAGTAGTACCAACGGGATATTCTTTTAATTTAGATGGCACTTCGATTTACTTATCCATGGCTATAATATTTATTGCACAGCTTTATAATGTTCAATTAAGTACTGCAGAACTAGTCACTATGATCTTCATTTTAATGCTCACTTCAAAAGGGGCTGCAGGCGTTACAGGAAGTGGGTTTATTGTACTTGCTTCTACCCTAGCCACCTTACAAAAAATACCTATAGAAGGTTTAGCCTTTTTATTAGGCATAGATAAATTTATGAGTGAGGCAAGAGCCATTACCAACATCATTGGAAATAGCACAGCTACTATATTTATTGCTAA
>RFVO01000070.1 GCA_009928005.1 Chitinophagia bacterium
TATAAATAAAGAATTAATGCTGCTAGAAGATAAAGGTTACTCCTCTATTGATTTAAGAATTAGATTCCAAAAATTAATATCTTTTCCTATTTACTTATTAGCAATGTCTATTCTTTCTGGGCTAATGATAATAAACCTTGGAAAAACCTCAAGCTATCTAAGATATGGATTATATGGAGTTATAATAAGTATAATCATTTATTTTCTTAATGATCTATCGATTACAATTGCAAAGTCTGGAATAATTTCAGTAGATTTTTCAGTATGGATACCTATATTTCTGGTAATTTTGATAAATCTAATTGGAATAACCCAAGTCAATGCAAAATAGACATTTTATAATATTAATTTCTATATTTGCGATTTTTAATTCTAATAATCTAAAAGCCCAACAAAAAGATATTTACACTTTTTCTGCAGATAAAATAACTTACTCTCAGGATAATAGTATTATTGAGGCAACTGGAAATGTTCTTGCTAAAAATCAAGAAGGCAAACAAATTACATCTGACAAAATAACATACAATAAAATTACACAGCAACTAAACACTTTTGGAAATTCGAAGTGAAACCCGAGGCACAACTCATATTTAGTGAGAAAGGAATCACTATAAATGAAAACCAGTTTTATCCCTGGAGCGCCATTAAAGATGAAAAGATTGAAAGTGTAAAGATATCCACTACAACACATTACATCGCTTACTTTTACCGGGATAAAGCCACCGGGAAATGGAAGTTTCACTTAAGCAGAAGAAATTTTCGTAACACTTTAAAATTTACACATCCTATGGGAACAGAATCTGTAGATATGAGAGCCTTGATATACGATGAAAAAAAGATACATCATTTGCTAGAAATTGCTAAAAGAAGCAAGGGAACTCCGCGTATTTTGAATGCTAGACTATTATGGTATAAGAATTTTACTAGTTGTGAAAGTTCATCGGTAGATGTGAATATAATTTTTGATAGTCAGGGAATTGACTATAGAGGGTTAGATATGTATGATAGATTATATCTTGATATATTAACTAAGAACAAAGGTAATCCATTAGGGCTAAAAAGCATATCATCACTAACTGGTATAGCAATAGAAACTATTGAGAATAGTATAGAGCCATACTTACTAAGAGAAGGTTATGTTGTTCGTACCCAAAAAGGTAGGATTATAGGTAAAAACCATGAAAAATGAACTTCTACTGGATATAGTCCTGCTCATACTGAATCTCTTTAGTTTTGCTTTTGGTCTAATTTTAGGACGATTATGGATAACTTCTAGTGTATATAGTAGTGTGGAAAAGCCCAAATCTTTTCTGCAAAAGAACAATGAGTCTAATAAAGAAAAAGTCAGTATTGACGATAAAAAGATTGTGCTAGATATCAAAACTGGTGGTATGGAGAAAAAGTACGAAAATCTTGGAGAAGTTAAACAGTCATCCGATACTATATCTTCTTCTGTAGACAAACTAAAACAATTGAAAAAGGGGTGATTTTATGGCTGGTTTAGATGTAGGTACAAGTTATATTGTATTAGCAAAAGATAATAATGGTAATATTGAATACAAAGACTTTAGAGATGCTTTTTATATCATAAAGCCATCATCCCCAGTAGCCACAAAAATGATCGAAAAAGGATTGTCTGGTAAAGTTTTTATCAAAGATAATGATGGATCATTTATTCTTTTAGGCAAAGATGCCATTGAAAAAGCAATAGAAAGAAACGATACAGCAAAAAGACCTATGTATAGGGGTGTTGTGTCAGCAAAAGAAAAAGATGCTAAAAGAGTATTAGCATTTATCTTACAAGAAGTAGTCGGGCAATCTTCTGAACCCGGTCAAAAATTGGTTTATTGTGTTCCAGCACAACCAGTAGATCAAGAAGATGAAGATTTTGATATTGGGTATCATGAAGATGTTATCAAGACTATCCTACAAGAAGTTGGATATGATGCTCGATCTATTAATGAAGCAGAAGCGTTATGTTATGCTGAATTAGATACAAATGATTATACTGGCATAGGTATTAGTTGTGGTGCTGGAATGACTAATATTTGTGTTATGCTTAATGGTGAACCAACCGTAGTCTTTAGTACCACCAAGAGTGGCGACTGGGTTGATCGTATGAGTGCTGTAGCCACCGGAGAACCCGATAGTGTAATTCAAGCAGAGAAGGAGGCGGGTGGTTTTAAAATTGGCGAACCCAACGATAGTCCAATATTAGCTGCTGTTTCTGCATACTATGAAAGATTAATAGATTATACAACTAAACAATTAAGTTCTGCTCTTACTGGACATAAGATGTTGCCAAAATTTAAAGATCCACTAACAATAGTAATTGCTGGTGGAACATCTCAAGCCAATGGATATATTGAACAATTTACGAAGAAATTAAGTGATAATAATTTTCCATTAGCTATTAAAGAGATTAGACACGCAAATGATCCACTTCATGCTGTTGCTAAAGGTTGTTTGATAGCCTCTCAAATACTTTAAAATAATAAAAGATGGTGTATTCTTTCATGGAGAAAAGCCATGAGATTATATTTAGTACTATTTTTAGGACTATTTTTTAATATCAATGGAGTTTTTGCAGGAACAATAGATCCAGGTGTTTCGGATACTAAATATGTAGAGTTTGGCAAAGAATTCAAAAGCATAGGAAAAATCTCTGGAATTTATCAGAATGGTATAAAATTTAGTGGATCCGGAGTTGTCATATCCCCAAATGTTATTTTGACAGCGGCCCATGTTGTGCAGAACTACAAGACTGTTAAAGTAACTGTTGAACAAAAGGATTATGAGATTACAAAATGTATATGGCCAAAAGAATTTGACGATAATACCTTTGGTAAAAGCGATATAGCAATATGCTATTCAATAGAACCTATAAAACTAGATTTTTATCCACCTTTATATGATCATGAAGATGAATCTGGTAAAATATGTACCCTATCTGGATACGGAATGAAAGGAACTTTTATTACTGGTGCCTTAAATTCTGATTCTGAAAGAAGAGCAGGATCAAATAAGATTGATTATATAGAAAAAGACTTATTGATGTGTTCTCCATCCAGACCAAACGACAAAGATAAAACAGCATTAGAATTTTTAATAGGTAGTGGTGATAGTGGTGGTGGATTATTTATTGGAAATAAGTTAGCAGGAATTCATTCATGTGTTATGTGGGATACTAAAGATAAGTCTGCATCTAATTCTAGATATGGTTCAGAATCTGGTCATACCAGAGTTAGTAAATACAGGAAGTGGATACTAGAGAATAGTAAATAGTAATCTTACCCGCTGCATAAGATATAAGATAGTTCTTAGTGATCGTCAAGAGAAAAATTTCTTATAGTCACCTTGACACTCAGAGTCAGCACGTTACAATAGTTTGTATCACAACAGTTTAAAAACAGAAAATGTCAGATCCAGATAAAAAAGATTTACGTCGGCAAAAATTAGCAGACAAAAACTATAAGAAGCATCAGATTTCTGATGAACAACGCTTTATCTCAAAGTCTAAAAAACAGTTTAAAAAGAATATTGAGGAAATTAGAGAAGAAGAATTGTGGGAAGATTGGGAACAGGATTATAAATGAAATATATTGAGGAATTAGAGTGTGGAGACACTTTTACTCTAAAGGATAAGGTCTATGTTTTAACATCAGACTTTAAGAGTGATGGTCAAAGACTATGCTATTCTTTACTAGATGGATTTCCTTCTTGGTTTAAGAATCAAACTATTGTTGATCATTCTCCGGTTTATGTTTTAGATAAAGACAACAATACTACACCCGTTAAAATAACAAAGAAAATAGATGTTTCTAATTAGATTGAAAACTTTTCTAAAGTCTTTATTTTGGCATATTAATCGAGGTTTGCCAAAAAGTAGTCAGCAGACTATAAATTATAGATACAATATTTGTTCGTCTTGTGATAAGTTTGACAAGATTAATAATCAGTGTTTGGTTTGTGGATGCAATATCAATAACAAACGTATTTTTCTCAATAAGTTGGCATGGGCTGATCAAAAATGTCCACTAGACAAATGGAATAGCATAAATGAAAACTCTAAGTAAACTACCAACAATATATGGCAATTTATTCAATTTTGTACAGGAACACATATATAATGAATATAATGGTTCTAGTATTGTGGTTCCTCACGTTTGTAATAATGCTAATGCTTTTGGTGCTGGATTTGCTGCTGGTGTAGCCAAGCATTATCCAATAGTCAAAGAGAACTATCATCTTCTAGGATCCAAAAATGTTCTTGGTTATGTTCAATTTGTGGAGGTTGAGAAAGATCCTAAATATGGACACAAATTAATCTTTGCAAATATGATCGCCCAAAATGGTACAATTTGTAAAAATAACAGAAGACCGCTCCATTATGGCGCTTTAGCAAAAACCATGTATAGAGTGAGTGAGTATTTGTTACTAAGTTTTAACAGCGATAGTAAGGTACAGATTCATTGTCCAAAATTTGGTTGTGGACTTGCTGGAGGAAACTGGAATTTTATTCAGGACTTGATATTAGACATTTGGGAAGATTATCGGGTAGTAGTTTATGACATCAAGAGATAAAACATCATACTCTATCGAAGAGTTAACAAAATTTCCTACAGAATCTGTACTTTCTGATCTACACCCAGACAGATCAAATAATATAAATCTTAATAAAACCGTATTCTTTACAGAAAATGGCAGAGTTGGTTTTGATACCTATGCTAATAATTATTCGTATACTCTTCATATAAATAAGTTCACCAATTCAAAATCTGTTATAATAATTTGCTCAAAAGATAACGAAAATATTCTAGCATATACTCTTCAAAAGATAAAATCTTTCAATTTACACACAGAGCATGATATATTACTAGTCGATGATAGATCCACATCCGATCAAATCCTACGTTTGGCTAATGAGCATAGTGTTTCATACCTTAGAATAGATAATGATCAAAATATATTTAACTATTCTGCAATAAATAATATAGCGGTCTGTTATGCCAAGTTGTTTCAAAAAGAAACTTTGATTTTTTGGAACAACGATATGTGGCCAGACACATATGACTCTGTTAGAAATATTCTCAATAAGCATAGGCTTTATAATTCTGGTATTACTGGTAGCAAACTAATATATCCTTCATCTCAAGAATATGAGGAGATTGGTAAACCACAGCATTTACTTCAACAGTATTTAGATCAAATATACAATACTATCCAACATGGAGGTATTCATTTTATTCCAAAGGGATCAAAATTTTTTGATCCTAATCGAAAGTTTTTATCATCAGAAATTGTATTGGCACCAAGTCATACATGGAGATTTTTTGATAGAAATTTGCCCATAGCATCCTCTGACAATAGGTGTTACGCTGTTACTGGCGCATTACATATCATTAATACTGATCTTTTTTTTGAAATAGGAGCTTTAAATATTGGATTAGCAACATCTTTTCAGGATATAGACTTATGTATAAAAGTATTAAGTCATAATAAATCGATTTACTATATAGGATCTGAAACGATGATCCATGCTGAAAGCCTAACTAATGCTAAAGAAAAAATTTCACAATCTAAAGAATATCAATCTGATGACATATTATGGGATATACTGTGGGGAGTAAACATACCAAGAATACTAGGATTTATGAATTAATCTATGATAATAGTACTAATTTTAGCTATGTTAATTGGTTTACTACAAGCCTATATCAGTATTTCAGATGTAAGATCTGGAAAATCTACTGGTATTACAGAGTCTAAGAATTTATTTGATTACTTTATTAGGAACTAATTATGCATAAAAGTGCTTATATTAATGCTCAAAAATTCTTTCATAAGTATTGCTCGCAAGATATAACATCAAAAATTGTTCTAGATATAGGTTCTTGGGATGGAGGAAATGGTAATCTGAGATCAATTTTTCAAAATGCCAAATATATAGGATTAGATATACAACATGGTCCTAATGTTGATATGGTTGCTAATTCACATAATATACCACTAAAAGATAATTCTATTGATATTATAGTATCTTCATCATGTTTTGAACATGATCCTATGTTTTGGATAACTTTTTTGGAGATGAGTAGAATTATAAAACCGGATGGATATATCTATATATGCGCACCAAGTTCTGGACCTTATCATCCAGAAAAATGTCCTGGGGATAGTTGGAGATTCTATCCAGATTCTTGGCTATCTCTAGCACAATGGAGTAATAAAAATAACTTCAGTATACATTTGATAGATAGTTACATAGATACAGTTCATTATGCTCCGGATGAAGACTGGAGAGATAGTATAGGAATTTTTACAAAAAAATGTTGTATCTAATAACATCATGTTCTCGTCCAGAAAATCTACAAATTATTTCATCTACCATACCATCATTTTGTAGATGGATAGTATTGCATGAGTCGCATATAGTTATGCCAAAAATTGATAATATGTTGTCAATAGAATGTCCAAAAACCGGATTTGTAGGCGCTGACGGTAGGAATTTTTTTGTAGATAATTACCCATTAAACGATGAAGATTGGTTATTTTCATTGGACGATGACAATATTATACATCCAGATTTTTCTATTATTCAGACATTATTATCTTGTGATGCATCTATTATACACTGGGGACAGCTTAATAAAGATAATTCTATTAGATTAAGACCATTAGATCAGATTATATTGGACACAATTGATGCCGCTTGTTTTATATCGAAATGGCAGTATAATAAAAGCGTCAGATACAACACATCTGCCTATAATTATGATGGGCTTTACGCTATAGAATGTGCAAAAAATGGTCCAAAAATAAAGTTACAAAATTATCTAGCCTATTATAATTATCTAAAATGAAAAAATCTTCTCAAATAGACGGCTGGTTCGATTTCAAAGACACCTATCATTTTCTATTATCACAAATACCAGATAGTGGTATTTTTGTTGAGTGTGGAGCTTGGTTAGGTAAAAGCTCATCTTATTTATGTGATATAGCTAAGAATACACAAAACATTTTTATTGTAGATACATGGCAAGGATCTTTAGATCCGAAAGACCCAACCCATATAACTGCTCAAGACACCAATAATATATTTGAAATATTCCTAGACAATATGGGAGATAGAAAATTCATACCGATAAAGAAATTATCAACTGAAGCATCTAAAGACTTCAAAGATAATTCGTGCGATGTTATTTTTATTGATATGACTCATACATATGAACAAGTTAAACAAGATATTAATGTATGGTTACCAAAAGTTAAAATTGGAGGATATATAGCTGGACACGATTATCAAAAAGATTGGCCAGATGTTATTCGTGCTGTCAATGAAATTTTTGGATCAGATAATTTATTGCTTATGGACACTTGTTGGATTTATCATAAAAATGAATAGACTAAAAAATCAAAGAGTTTATCTTGCCGGTGCTATGGATAGAGTTGCTGATCGTGGAACAGGCTGGAGAGATAGTATCACTCCGTTCTTAGACAATCTAGGTGTTGTGGTATTTAATCCTATTAGTAAGCCAACCGACGTAGGATTAGAAGATAATGATACTCATCAGATAAAAACAAAACTCAAACAAATGGGGCGATATGATGAATTAACAGCTATGATGAAAACTATACGAGCAGTAGATTTACGACTAGTGGATATAAGTGATTTTCTAGTAGTCAATCTTGATTTAGATCACTATGCTTGTGGAACATATGAAGAAATAAGTCTGGCAAACCGCCAGAAAAAACCTATTATAATACATATGGCTCAAGGAAAGAATCATACTCCAGATTGGTTATTTGGTATGATTCCTCACCAAATGATTTTTTCCAACTGGGATGAAATCAAGCACTATCTAGAACATATAAACACTTCTGAAAACATAGATACTCATAAGAGATGGTACTTTTTCAATGCAAAAAATAATTAATGAAACCAAATTAGACTTTGATGATGTACTAATACGACCAAAAAGATCCACACTAAATAGTAGATCAGAGGTGGATTTAGTACGATCATACTCTTTCAAATATTCGCCGCGTAAATTATTAGCATCTCCAATAATGATTGCTAATATGGATACTGTTGGTACTTTTGGTATGGCTAAAACACTATGTCCACACTCTGCTATTACTTGTTTACATAAGCATTATACTAAAGATCAATATATTGACTTTTACAAACAACAAACTAATAGTGATTTAGTTTTTTATTCTGTTGGTACAAGTGAAAAAGATATTGATAAAGCCATAGAAGTATTTAAAGTTATCGAGCAAAGTAAACAATATCCAAATATTTGTCTTGATGTTGCAAATGGATATACAGAACAATTTGTTAAGACAGCATATAGACTAAGAAATTTATTTCCAGAATCAATTATCATGGCTGGAAATGTTGTTACTCAAGAAATGACAGAAGAATTAATCATTCACGGCAGGGTGGATATAGTTAAGGTTGGTATAGGGTCGGGTAGTGTTTGTACCACTCGTTTAAAAACTGGCGTGGGATATCCACAATTGAGTGCTGTGATGGAGTGTGCGGATGCTGCTCATGGTCTTGGTGGTCATATTTGTAGTGATGGAGGATGCAAAGTAGTTGGAGATATTGCGAAAGCCCTCGGTGGAAATACTGATTTTGTAATGTTGGGAGGATTTTTTGCCGGGGCAGATGAGTGTGAAGGTGAATGGAAATATGAATGGTTATGTGGCCAAGGAACATTCAAAGAATTTTGGCAACCATTTGATCCAGAGGTTCCAACAACAAAAAGAAAAGTATCACTAAAATATTATGGTATGAGTAGTAAAAATGCCATGAATAAACATCATAATGGAGTAGCACACTACAGAACGGACGAAGGAAAATGTGTTACGGTTCCATACAAAGGAACTGCACAAGAAATTATAATGGATATCTACGGTGGACTAAGAAGCGCATGTACTTATATTGGAGCTAATAATATTAAAGATTTCGGTAAAAAAACAACTTTTATACAGGTAAATAATACTCACAATAAAATATATGAAAAACCTTAATTTATTTTGCCCAATAAATGGCACAGGCTACGGCATAACATCATCAAATATAACTAAGTCACTAAGTAAAGACCTACATATTAGTCTATTTCCTATTGGATCTAATATAGATTGTAATAGTGAAGAAGATAAACAGCTATTCCAAAAACTACTAAATAATAGTTCAACCTTCGACTACTCTGCACCATGCCTAAAAATATGGCATCAATATGATTTGGCTATGAGGGTTGGTAATGGTCACTATTATAGTTTTCCATTCTTTGAAATTGATAGACTAACACCACGAGAAATTCATCATTTAAACTATTGCGATTATATTTTTGTAGCATCATCTTGGGGTAAAAAAATACTTCAGGATAATGGAGTAAATAAGCCAATTATAGTTTGTCCACTAGGTGTGGATATGAATATTTTTCATGTACCCGAATATAAAATTCGATTAGAGAAACCTAATTATATTTTCTATCATATTGGTAAATGGGAACATCGTAAATCTCAAGA
>RFVO01000008.1 GCA_009928005.1 Chitinophagia bacterium
ATATCATCTGTAGATAATGATCCTTGAGATACTCTATCATTATTACAATTTCTTGCGATTGCCATGAAATAAATTACTCCTGATGTTAAACTATTTAATCATTTTAAATGAGGACAATACTAAAATTTTACATTTAAAATTAGATGATGTAGATATTAATCAACACCGTACCTGCGATATCTCATATAGTGACCATACCAGTTATGGAAAATTTCAATTTCCCCAATACCGCGATATTTCAATTGTGGCAAACAATAAGTTGGAGATACATATGGAAGTGAAAGAATTTGGTTTCGATGAACCATTAAAATATACTTTTGCTATACCAAAAGCAGGTAAACGCAAATAATTTATCGATCTAATACAAGAAAAAATGATTAAAAGGTTTTTTATTATTTTATTTTCAATAGCGGTGTTTTCTATGCCTGCCTCGGCGCAAACAAATAGTTCAAGAGAAGACCTGCAGAAACAAGAACAAACATTAAGAAAAGAATTAGATGAGCTAAATCAGTTATTGGAGCAAACTAAAAAAAATAAGAAAAATTCTTTAGGTCAATTAGAGGCTATAAGAAGTAAGATAAATAAAAGAAAATCGCTAATAAATGGAATTGCAAAGCAAGTTAAAATTTTAGACGACGCTATTTATAACAATCAATTAGATGTTCAAAAATTAAAGAAGGATTTAGATACTTTAAAATCTAGGTATCAAAAAAGTATTGTCTTTGCCTATAAAAGTAGAAGTGGATATGAGTATTTGAATTTTTTATTTTCTGCTAATAGCTTTAACGATGCAGTAAAAAGAATAACTTATTTAAAAAGTTATAGACAAAACAGAGAAGCACAGGCGAATGCTATTGATTTATCTCAAAACGATTTAAACGCTAAAATAAATATTCTAGGTGCTAATAAAAAAGATAGATTGAAGACATTGGAAGTGCAACACGAACAATTGAAAGTACTTGTGGTGGATCAGAAAGAGCAAGATAAAATTGTAAATCAGCTTAAAAGTAAAGAACAAGAGATAACTGCGCAAGTGCGTCAAAAAGAAGCGCAAAGAAAGAAAATGCAGTCTGCTTTATTAACCATTATTAGAAGAGAAACTTTAGAAGCAGAACGTAAAGAAAAAGAAAGATTAGCCAAATTAAAAGCGTCTAATGATGCGTCGAAAATTACGGCTAAAAATAATTCAGATGAATCCAACTCATTAAAGACAACTTCTAAAAATTCAAAAGTTGGTAATGTTGAAGGTGGATTGACAAGCACCACTGATAACCGACCTTATTCAGCACTTGAAACTACTGAAGAAGGAAGGGAAGCTTCTATTTTATTTGAAAACAATAAAGGAAACCTGCCTTGGCCAGTAGATAGAGGTAATGTGTATATACATTTTGGAGTGGAGAATATTCCAGGTACCAAATTAAATCGTAAAAGTGATGGTATTGAATTAGCATTACCGAAAGGAAGTTCTGTGAAAAGTGTAGCTAATGGAGTAGTTAAATATATAGGAGATATAAATGGTGATTTAACCGTATTTATCCAACATGGAAAATATTTTTCTACCTATACCCATTTGAGTAGTATCACTGTAAGTAAAGACCAAGAAGTGAGGGCTGGTACTTTGCTGGGTAAGTCGGGTATAAATTTAGATGGAGAAGGAGCACTTCTATTTATGATTAATAATGAAAAAGGAACTTTCTTTGATCCGGAGAGTTGGTTAAAGAATAGAAGATAAATTCAAGTTACTTTTTATGCATTTCTTTTTTTATATTACAATCCATTAACCGATTGTTATGTCAAAATATATCTTATCCTTTGATCAGGGAACCACAAGTAGTCGAGCCATTTTATTTGATCATAAAGGTCAAATACATGCCACATCTCAAAAAGAATTTCAACAAATTTTTCCAAAGCCAGGATGGGTAGAACATGATCCTCTAGAAATTTGGAGTACTCAAATGGGGGTAGCAACTGAGGCTATAAGCTTGAAAGGTTTATCGGTAAATGAGGTGGCTGCCATTGGTATTACAAATCAAAGAGAAACCACAGTGGTATGGAATAAAATCACAGGACTACCTATTTATAATGCCATTGTTTGGCAAGACAGACGTACTGCCGATTTTTGTGATGCATTAAAAAAACAAGGCCATGCAAATATGGTTCAATCAAAAACTGGTTTGGTTATTGATTCTTATTTTTCAGGTACAAAAATTAATTGGATTTTAGATAATGTAACAGGTGCCCGCGAATTAGCTAATAAGGGAGAACTTATTTTTGGCACCATTGATACTTGGTTGGTTTGGAAATTAACTAATGGAAAAGTACATGTTACTGATGTTACCAATGCTTCTCGCACCATGCTTTTTAATATTCATACACTACAGTGGGATACTGAATTACTGAAATTATTAAATGTACCTATATCTATGTTGCCTGAAGTAAAAAGTAGCAGTGAAGTTTATGGACATACTACTCAGTTATTTGCGCAGCATGAAATACCTATTGCAGGTATAGCAGGAGATCAACAATCTGCATTATTTGGACAAATGTGTACCGAACAAGGTATGGTAAAAAATACTTATGGTACAGGCTGTTTCATGTTAATGCATACGGGTGAAAAAGCTGTTAGTTCAAAAAATAATTTATTAACCACAATTGCTTTACAAATAAATGGGCGGACTTATTATGCATTAGAAGGAAGTGTATTTATTGGAGGTGCTGTAGTACAGTGGTTAAGAGATGGACTACATTTAATTAGAAATTCTTCGGAAGTGGAGGCACTTGCTAAAAAAGTGGAAGAAACCGACGGCGTTTATTTAGTTCCTGCTTTTGCCGGATTAGGTGCACCATATTGGAATCAACATGCAAGAGGAACCATTGTGGGAATTACGCGTGGTACAACATCGGCTCATATTGCACGTGCTGCTCTTGAAAGTATTGCTTTTCAAAGTTATGATTTATTAAAAGCTATGGAAGCAGATGCAGGTATTCCTATTGCAGAGTTAAGAGTTGATGGCGGAGCTACTCATAATAATTTACTTATGCAATTTCAATCCGATATAGTAAATACAAAAGTAACTAGACCTACGATGGTTGAAACTACTGCACTTGGAGCTGCATATTTAGCAGGCTTAGCTGTTGGCTTTTGGAAGGACATTGAAGAACTAAGATCGAAATGGCAAATTGATCAAACTTTTCTACCCACTGTCAATGAAGAAAAAAGAAAAGATTGGATTCAAGGCTGGGAGCGTGCTATTAAGGCTACTAATAATTGGTAATCAAAACTTATTTCCATTTTATTGATTTTAATAATTTTTTTGTTTAACTTAATTTATTCTTTCAATTAAATAAAAAATATATGACACCTTTTATAGCTGAACTATTGGGCACTGCAATTGTCATCACCATTGGAAATGGTGTAGTCGCTAACAATTTATTAAATCATTCTAAAGGAAATAATGGTGGGCTTGTTACTATTGTGTTGGGATGGGTGATTGCAGTATTTGTTGGAGTATATGCTACGAGTAGTATCAGTGGAGGTCATTTAAATCCTGCAGTCACTATTGCATTGGCTTCTGCAGGTAAGTTTGATTGGGCAATGGTGCCTTCCTATATTTTAGCCCAAATTTTAGGGGCAATGTTAGGTGCATTGATAGTTTGGATGGTTTATAAGGATCATTTTAATGAAACTAAGGATGCAGGGGCCCAATTAGCCGTTTTTTCTACAGGTCCAGCTATTCGTAATATTCCTCAAAATTTTATTGTAGAAACCCTAGCCACAATGGTCTTTTTATTAGGCATATTTTTATTGAAACCAGCTGGCTCAGATTTGGGGTCTTTATCTGCCTTACCCGTAGCCTTACTTGTGGGGGGTATTGGCTTTGGATTGGGTGGTCCAACAGGCTGGGCAGTGAATCCAGCTAGGGATTTAGGGCCCAGAATCATGCATTTTATTCTACCCATAAAGGGAAAAGGCAGTAGTGATTGGGGCTATGCCCCTGTTCCAATTTTTGGGCCTATTGTGGGAGGAATTTTAGCTGCGATTATCTATGTTCAATTTTTGCAATAAACCACCAATACCTTACCTTTGCAGCCGAAATAGTATATTATGACAACAAAAGGTAAAATCAAACAAATTATTGGTGCTGTTGTAGACGTTCAATTCCCAAATCAGCAATCACTTCCAGAAATTTATAATGCACTTACAATTATAAGACCAGGCGGTGAAAAATTAGTTCTAGAAGTGCAACAACACTTAGGAGAAGATAGTGTGCGTGCCATTGCTATGGATGGTACTGAAGGTTTGGTAAGAGGAATGGAAGTAATTGATAGTGGTAAACCCATTTCAATGCCAATAGGCGATGATATATATGGTCGTTTATTTAATGTAACAGGTGATGCGATCGATGGCTTACCTCAATTAGATAAAACCAATGGTCGTCCAATTCATGCTACACCCCCAATGTTTGAAGACTTAAGTACCGCAACTGAAGTTTTGTTTACAGGTATTAAAGTAATTGATCTTATTGAGCCTTATGCAAAAGGGGGTAAGATTGGTTTGTTTGGTGGTGCGGGTGTAGGTAAAACAGTATTAATTCAAGAGTTAATTAACAATATCGCAAAAGGACACGGAGGATTATCTGTGTTTGCGGGTGTAGGAGAAAGAACACGTGAAGGAAATGATTTATTACGTGAGATGATTGAAGCAGGCATCATGAAATATGGTGATAATTTCAAACATAGCATGGAAGAAGGTGGATGGGATTTAAGCAAGGTTAATTTGAAAGAATTAAAAGAGTCCAAAGCAACTTTCGTATTTGGACAAATGAATGAACCACCAGGTGCCCGTGCGCGTGTGGCTTTGAGTGGTTTAACAATTGCTGAATATTTCCGTGATGGAGATGGAACAGGAAAAGGAAAAGACATTTTATTTTTCGTAGATAATATATTCCGTTTTACACAAGCAGGTTCTGAGGTATCGGCTTTATTAGGTCGTATGCCGTCAGCGGTAGGTTACCAACCAACATTAGCTACAGAGATGGGACTTATGCAAGAGCGTATTACTTCTACTAAGAGTGGTTCTATTACTTCAGTACAAGCAGTATATGTTCCTGCGGATGACTTAACAGATCCAGCACCGGCAACAACATTTGCACACTTAGATGCGACTACTGTACTTTCTCGTAAAATTGCTGACTTAGGTATTTATCCTGCGGTTGATCCTTTGGATTCTACCTCAAGAATTTTAACACCCGCTATTGTAGGAGATGCACATTATGAAGCAGCGCAAAAAGTAAAAATGATTTTACAGCGTTATAAAGAATTACAAGATATTATTGCCATCTTAGGTATGGATGAATTAAGTGATGAAGATAAATTAATTGTATCTCGTGCGCGTCGTGTTCAGCGTTTCTTATCTCAACCATTCCATGTTGCTGAGCAGTTCACTGGTTTAAAAGGAGTATTCGTTTCCATTGAAGATACTATTCGAGGTTTCAATGCCATTATGGATGGTGAAGTAGATGAATATCCAGAAGCAGCCTTTAACTTAGTAGGTACATTAGAAGATGCTATTGAGAAAGGAAAGAAAATGATGGCACAAGCCTAATTATTTTAAATGATTATTTTAAACGATTACTTTAAATTGTTTGCATGTTATTAGAAATTTTGACACCCGAGAAAAAGCTTTATAGCGGAGAAGTGCAAGGCGTTCAATTGCCTGGTATTGACGGGTTATTTGAAGTATTAGATAAACATGCTCCCTTGGTAAGTGCTTTAGGTGTAGGGCAAGTGAAAGTATTAAAAAAAGGACAAGCTTCTGAAACCTATGCTATTCAAGGCGGTTTTGTAGAGGTAATTAATAATCATGCTACTGTTTTAGTGGAAGGTGTTTTATAAAAAGCGTTAATAGCATCTTAATTTTTTTGGATGTTTTTAAATAATTGTCCCGGTTGCCCATGGTAGCCGGGATTTTTTTTATATTCACATATGAAAAAAACATTCCCTGTCATTTTTGTTTTAATAGCGCTCTCTATATTGGGTATATTGTTTATTCAAATATCTTGGTTGCAGGGCTTGATGTTTTTACAAAAAAATCAGTTATCTGATAAGCTTAATCAATCGGGTGTATTAGTATCTAATGATGTAGGTAAAAAAATGCATAGTGGATTATCATTTCGCTTACCTAAAAAGGGATTAGGATTAAATGACGATTATCATTTACACAATTTTGAAGAAACCACCATTTCCGATATATACAACTTTGAGGAAATGCAAAAAAAAATTAAGTTAGCTTTAGAAAAGTATGGTTTAAGTGACTTGCCTTTTGAATTTGCCGTTGCAGATAAAAAAGGCAATATCGAAATGAAGAGTAAGAAATTTGAAGATGTATTTTCAGATGAAATTAATACGCTACAGGCAAGAATTACCGTAATACCTTCTGATATTATGGAACCTACGGGCCCCTTCGAAACTATTATTATTGTCGCCCCTAATATCCGTTATTATTTATTACGCTCTTTATTATGGGTAATTGTGGGGGTGGTGCTATTTATCATTGTGGTATTAGCTGCTTTCTTTATTACTTTTCGTTCATTAATGACACAACGAAAATTAGTAGAGATTAAAAGAGATTTTATAAATAATATGACCCATGAGCTCAAAACTCCTCTAGCTACTATCTCCCTTGCGGTAGATGCTTTGAAAAGTACGAAAGTGAATACAGATCCTAATTCGGTAGAGTATTTCAGTAGTATTATTAAGGAAGAGAATGTACGAATGAACAAACATGTAGAGACTATTTTACAAGCAGCTCAATTAGATAAAAAGGAAAATGAACTAAATAAGCAAGAAGTAGATTTGCATGATTTAATATTAGGTGTGGTAGATAGTTTTAAATTACAATTAGAAAGTAAACCTTCCAATGTTCAAACAATTTTAGAGGCAAATCCTTCCTCTATTAAGGTAGACGAAGAACATTTGCTTCATGTATTATCTAATTTAATTGACAATGCAATAAAGTATTCTAAGACAGAAATTGACATTGCTATTCAAACAAAGACTTTGCAAAATAAAACTAGTATTCGTATTATAGACAAAGGCATTGGAATGGATGCCAATGCAAGAAAGCATATTTTTGAAAAATTTTATAGAGCGCATTCGGGTAATGTGCATGATGTAAAAGGATATGGTTTAGGAATGAGTTATGTGAAATGGGTTATTGATTCACATAAAGGTCAAATTACAGTAAATAGCGAAATAGGTATTGGTACAACTATTGAAATTTTACTTCCTAATTATTAATCGTAAAAAAGCAGCCATCGCCGTAGCTTAAAAATCGGTATTGGTTATCTATGGCATGTTGGTAAATAGTTTTCCAATCTGTTCCTGTAATTGCTGCAATAATTAAAAGCAAGGTCGATTTTGGTTGATGAAAATTAGTGACCAGTCCATTTGCAATTTTAAAACTATAACCAGGTATAATCATTAATTGTGTACTGGTAATAAGTTGGTTCATTTGATGTGATTGCATCCAGTTTAATAATTTACTTAATGCGGCTTTAACTGTTATTGTTTCATGGCTAGTTACATTATTGCTTTTATAATTAGTATCGTAAGCATCCCATTGCATTAAGTGTAGGTCCTTGTTTTTTTGTAAACTTGGTTTATTTATTAATTTCACGCCCAACCAATACAAGGTCTCCAGCGTTCGCAAGGTAGTAGTACCTACTGCAATTACTGGGGTATAGGCTGCGGGGTTGATTTCTTTTTGTTTTGCAATTTCTATTAAGTGATTTAGGGTAGTGGTTTTAATTTCAAAAACTTCTGCATGCATTTCGTGGTCTGTAATATCTTCCGTTTTAACAGGCATAAAAGTACCTGCCCCCACATGTAAACAAATAAAATTTGTGGTACATTTTTTTTGTGCAAGCGCTTCAAATATAGTGTCATTAAAATGTAAGCCTGCTGTAGGTGCTGCCACAGATCCTTCTTGCTTAGCATATGTTGTTTGATATCTCTCTTTATCTTCTTCTGTCGTATCACGTTGAATATAGGGTGGAAGGGGAATATTACCAATATGCTCAATAATTTCTGAGAAACATACTGTATCATTATTCCAAGAAAATTCTATTAAAAATTTACCCTCAAATGATTTAATTTTCTTTGCACGTACTTTAATAGCAACACTTTTATTATTTTTTGATGCTAGTTTATCTTTTCCATTCTTTAATGGTGTAATAATTTCAAATTCTTTTTCTAAAAAATCTTCTTTCCATTTTTTAGCGCCACCTACTAAACAAATCCACTCAACTTTTTGTGTGGTCTGCATAGCCATCGAAATAGGTTGATAATGTTTGCTTGGTTCTAAACAGAAAATTTCAATAAAAGCATTATTAGTCTTTTGAAAATAAATTCTTGCAGCAATAACTTTACTATTATTAAAATACAGTGCCGCCTTTTCAGGGATGAAATGGGTAATATTATTATAAGTGCTTTCAGCAGTAATCTCTTTATTCCATACTAATAGTTTGCTATCGGATCTATTGCTCGCAGGTGTATAGGCAATACTTTGGTCTGGTAAATGGTAGTCAAAATTCTCAATAGGAAGATTAATAGATGGCTTCATGGTCCAAAGGTACATATTGCCTTGATTTTCACTATAATTCACCTCTTTTTCACATAAAAATTAGGGTTTTCCACAGGTTTACACAACCCTAATTTTAAATTTTATCTATTTTATTGCTTAATCTCTTTACTGTATTGATTTTCAGCTTGGTTTATTACTTGTGGAAAAATAGAAGCTCTGTTTTAGCCTTTGAAAGTGGGAAATTGTGTTAATTTGTGTGAACAAGTGGTAAAAATTACTCTAATTATCAACAATGACAGGCTTTCACGGAGAATATCAATCAACTATCGACGCAAAAGGGCGTTTCCATTTACCTGGCAGTCTTAAAAAACAGCTGGTTGAAGGGGATCATCGCTTTATTGTAAGTAGAGGTTTTGAGAAGTGCTTGACACTATATCCGTTGAAAAGTTGGCAAAGTATATTAGATCGAATTAGCCAGTTGAACGATTTCGATCCAAAAGTGCGTCAGTTTAGACGTCAATTTCTTGGGGGAGCCACCGAAGTAGAATTGGATGCAGCAGGAAGAATTTTATTGCCTCCCACTTTGCGTGAATTTGCTTTACCAGGTAAAGAGATTGTTTTAGCCGCCGCTCTAGATCGTTTTGAAATTTGGGATGCAAGTAAGTACAAACAGCTCTTTGAGGATTTCTCTGCAGATGCATTTAGTAATTTGGCTCAGGAAGTAATGGCAGGAATTAAAAATCAAGAATAAGTAAAACAGATGCAAAATCAAACCATTGATTCCGACGCATCTAAAGCTTTTGCTTCTTCTTATCATATCCCTGTCTTATTTCAAGAATGCCTTTCACATCTAAATATAAAACCAAATGGTATTTATGTAGATGCCACATTTGGTGGTGGGGGACATAGTAAGGGTATCTTATCTATGCTTGGCCCTGAAGGACGACTTATTGCTTTTGATCAAGATGCTGATGCGCAAAAAAATTTACCAAAAGATAATCGTCTTGTTTTTATTCCAGAAAATTTCAAGTATCTACAACGTTTTCTGCGTTTAAATAAAATAGATCAAGTAGATGGGGTACTTGCCGATTTAGGCGTAAGTAGTCATCAATTTGATGAAGGTACAAGAGGATTTTCAACAAGACATGATGGCCCTTTTGATATGCGCATGGATCAACGTCAAAGCCAAACAGCTGCGCAAATTATAGAATCCTATTCTGAGGAAGCTTTGCATAAGATGTTTGAGCAATATGGAGAGGTAACCAACTCTAAAACTTTGGCCAAACATATTGTCATGCAGCGTAAACATGTTAAAATAAATACAGTTCATGATTTTAAAACATTAATCGCACCTGTAGTCAAAGGAAATCCGAATAAATATTGGGCACAAGTTTTTCAAGCCATTAGAATAGAAGTGAATGAGGAAATGGAAGCGCTTAAAGTTTTTTTAAAGCAACTGCCATTCGTTGTGAAGTCAGGAGGTCGAGTAGTCATTATCACTTTCCATTCCATTGAAGATCGTTTTGTGAAAAATGCTTTTCGAGTATCGCAAGAAGAAGCCGAAGATGCCCATCCTTTTTTATCCGTAGAAAAGGAAGTTTTTTGGAAGATCATTACAAAAAAACCTGTAGTGGCTTCTGAAAAAGAGATGAAAGAAAACAATCGAAGCAGAAGCGCAAAAATGCGTGCTGCCGAAAGAGTATAATAGTATGTCCGTACCCATTAACCCAGCCCCTAAGAATACAATAAAAAGTATTCTTAATTATCAGTGGATTGTTATGAACATTGGTTTCTTTTTGTTCTTAGCATTCATCGCTATTCTTTACATAGCGAATGGGCATCTTACCGACAAAACAATCCGAAGAATTAATACAACACAAAGAGAGCTTAAAGTACTTCAGTTCGAATACAAAACTATTAAGTCTGAATTAATGCGTCGAAGTCGAGCCATTGAAGTGCAAACTGCTATGGAGCCTTATGGTTTAGTGGTTTCTAAAGAAATGCCTATTAGACTTGCTATTGAAAATAAAATTAAAAAACCCATTAAAAACTAAGTATGGACGTAAAACGCGACATATTATGGAGGGTATATTTAAGCTTTATACTTATTGTATTAGTTTGTATTCTTATTATAGGTAAAGCATTTTACATTCAACAAGTTCAAGGTAAATATTGGAGAAGCTTAAGTGATAGTTTACACCAACGAATTGTAGAAATACCTGCAGCCAGAGGTACTATCTATAGCGAGGATGGTCAAATGTTAAGTACCAATATTCCTCAGTTTGATATTTATATCGATTTTAGAGTAAGTCCACTTCACGAAAAAAGTGGGCTATTATTTAGAACACATATCGATTCATTATGTTTGAATTTAGCTTCTTTATTTAAAGATAAGTCCGCAGAAAAATACAAAGAGGAATTAACCAAGGCTTATGAAGCTAGCGAGGGAAACTATGAATTAAGAAAGAAAATTTCTTATAGAGAATATTTACAATTAGTGAAATTTCCATTATTCAAATTAGGAAGGTATAAGAGTGGAATGATTGCAGAGGAAAAAAATATTCGATTAAATCCTTATGAAAATATTGGTTATAGAACTATTGGACTTGCTAGAGATGAAAATAAAGTTGGTTTAGAAAAGTCATATGATACCGTTTTAAACGGTCGCAACGGCCGTCAATTAGTACGCGCTATTGCAGGCGGAGTAACAGTTCCAGTTCAAGAAGGTGAATTTGAAATTGCGCCTGAAACAGGAAAGGATATTGTAAGCACCATTGATGTATTTATTCAAGAAGTGACTGAAAGTGCCCTAAAGAAAATGATGATTCAAAACGACGCCCGTTCGGGTGTTGCGATGGTGATGGAAGTAAAAACAGGGAAAATTAAAGCTATTGCCAACTTAGGTAAAATAGGTGATGGTGTATATGTCGAAGATTTAAATTATGCCACAAGGGTTACAGAACCTGGATCTACATTTAAATTAGTCACATTGCTTTCTGCATTAGAAGATAAAAAAGTAACCTTAGCTTCAAAAGTGAATTTAGAAGGAGGAACATGGAATTATGCAGGTCGAGTAGTGAGGGATGCCGAGAATCATGGCAAACATGAGGCCACTGTTTTAGAAGCTTTTGAAGAAAGCTCCAATGTAGGCATGGCTAAATTAGCTGTTACTTATTTTAATGATAATCCACAAGCCTATTTTAAACATCTTTCAAAATTAAGAATAGATACTACTTCTGGTGTTGATTTAATGGGAGAGGGATATCCATTAATTATTAAGCCAAATAGTAAAAGATGGGGTCCTACTACACTGCCATGGATGGCTTTTGGTTACAATATTGCTATTGCTCCTATTCAAACTTTAACTATGTATAATAGTATCGCAAATAATGGAGTTATGATGCGTCCTTATTTAGTAAATGCTATTAAAGAAGAAGGAAAGATTATTAAAACAATGAGTCCTATGGCTTATGAAGGTGTGGTTTGTTCGCCATCAACTATTAAGGACTTGCATACTGCTTTAGAAGGTGTATGTATTAATGGCACAGCTAAAAAGTTATTTGCTAATAGTTTGTATAAAGTAGCTGGCAAAACAGGAACAGCCTTAGTGGCCGATGGTAATAAAGGGTATGCAGATGCTATTTTTCAATCTTCATTTGTAGGTTATTTTCCTGCAGATAATCCTCAATACACTATAGCAGTTATTATCATTAATCATCCACATGCAGCAAATCATTTTGGGGCATCTGTGGCAGGTCCTGTTTTCAAAGAAATTGCTGACAGATTATATTCAACTTATATACAAAACAAATTAGATATCGCGCCCGTATTTGCAGTAAAAGATAGCTCATTATTTAATTACAGTATTTCAAAAATTTCATTGCAAACTATCGCTAAAAATTTATCTATTCCATATCAAGACTCTACATTAGCCTCTAATAATTGGGTACAATTACAAGGAAAAGGAAAAAATTTAAAAGCAGCTACACAGATCATCTCAGATACCACTATGCCTAATATGACTGGTATGAAACTGCAAGACGCCTTATGGCTTTGTGAAAAGAAGGGATTACTAGTGAAGTGTGTAGGTAAAGGTAAAGTAGTAAAGCAAAGTATTGCGCAAGGAGAAGTAATTATCAAAGGACAACAAATTCAAATTGAATTAAATTAATGAAATCTTTACAATCTATATTATTTGGAGTGGCTTTAAGAGAGGTAGTAGGAACTACCCAAAAAGAAGTCGCCGATATACAAATAGATTCTAGAAAAATTACAAAAGGCTCTGTATTTGTTGCAATAAAAGGTTTACAGGCAGACGGTCATTCATTTATATCAACTGCAATTGAAAAAGGTGCTACAGTGATTGTTTGTGAAAACAAACCATCATCCATAGTAGATATAGTCACTTATATTATAGTGGAAAATGCACAAGAAGCAGTGGCTATTATGGCGCATCAATTTTATGACGAGCCTTCTACACATCTAAAATTAGTAGGTATAACAGGCACTAATGGTAAAACAACGGTAGCAACTTTATTGTATAAGTTATTTTCTGAATTAGGATATACTTGTGGTTTAATTAGCACAGTGCAAAATCATATTGGTGCTGAAATTATTGCAGCTACACATACTACACCAGATGCCATTCAATTAAATGCATTATTGCATAAAATGGTTCAAGCAGGCTGTACGCATGTATTTATGGAAGTGAGTAGCCATGCCATTCATCAACACCGTATTACAGGCTTACAATTTATTGGAGGAGCTTTTACCAATATAACACACGACCATTTAGATTATCATAAAACTTTTGAAGCTTATCTAGAAGCTAAAAAAACTTTCTTTGATAAATTACCAACTAATGCTTTTGCATTAATCAATGTAGATGATAAAAATGGGGCTGCCATGTTTGCAGATACCAAGGCAACCAAATTAACCTACGCTATTCATGCACCTGCAACCTATAAAGGTAAAATTTTAGAAAATCAATTAAGCGGACTCGTATTGCTAGTGAACGATATTGAAGTGCATTGCCGTTTGATTGGCACATTCAACGCTTATAATTTATTAGCAGTATACGGAATAGCAATTCAACTAGGTGAAAAAAATACAGAAGTCTTAACTATATTAAGTGCATTAACAGGCGCGGAAGGAAGATTTGATTATATCATAAGTGCAGAAAAAATTATAGGCATCATTGATTACGCGCATACACCAGATGCCTTAGAGAATGTCTTAAGCACCATTGCCAAATTAAGAAAAGGGAATGAAACAGTTATTACTGTTGTCGGTTGTGGAGGAGATAGAGATAAAACAAAAAGGCCAATTATGGCGCAAGTAGCTTGTGATTTAAGTAATAAAGTATTTTTTACCAGCGATAATCCTAGATCAGAAGATCCGAATGAAATTATCAAAGATATGGAAGTAGGTTTAAGTAGTGGGGCAAAAAGAAAATATATAAATATTGTGGATAGAAGAGAAGCTATTAAAGCGGCAGTAAGTTTTGCAAAATCTGGTGATATTATTTTAATAGCTGGAAAGGGACATGAAAAGTATCAAGAAATTAAAGGCGTGAAGCACGACTTTGATGACAAACAAATATTAGCCATACAATTTAAAGAATTAGAAAAATAATCAATATGCTGTATCAATTATTTTCTTGGCTTGACAAAACATTTAATATCCCAGGATTGGGGGCATTTCAGTTCTTGACTTTTAGAATTGCCATGGCTATTTTAATGTCTTTATTTATTGCCACTGTTTATGGTAAAAAAATGATTCTTTTTTTACAAAAAAAGCAAATTGGAGAAACAGTAAGAGATTTGGGATTAGCAGGTGAGCAACAAAAAAAGGGAACACCTACCATGGGGGGTATTATTATATTATTGAGTATTTTAATTCCTACTTTATTATTTGCCAATTTAGACAAAGTGTATATCCGTTTAATGATATTATGTACAGTTTGGCTAGGCCTTATTGGTTTTTTAGATGATTATTTTAAAATTAGAGCAAGAAAGCAAGCACAAGCTCAAGGAGGCGCTTATAAAAAACAAAACAGTGATGGATTGGCTGGTGTTTCTAAAATTATTGGACAAATAGGACTTGGTATTATTATTGGTGTTACACTTTATTTTAGTAATGCTGTGACTGTAGAAAGAGAAATTATTTCTTCTACTATTTCTGAAAGCTTACAGAAAGGAGAGAAAGTAGCAAAGGGTGCAGATATAGTGGTTAGAAAAATTAACGGAGTTGAAAGACGATTTGTAAAAGTTAAAACGCCTATTACCACCATTCCTTTTGTAAAAAACCATGAATTTAATTACAGTAAAATAATTAGTTGGATAGGTCCAGGTGTTGAAAAATATACTTGGATTATATATATTCTTATTGTCACTTTCATTATTACAGCCGTATCTAATGGTGCAAATTTAACCGATGGTTTAGATGGCTTAGCAGCTGGTGTATCTGCTATTATTGGAGCTGCGCTGGGTGTATTTATTTATGTAAGTGGTAACTATGTATTCGCCGATTATTTAAATGTAATGTACATACCTAATTTAGGCGAGTTGTCCATTTTCGTAGGAGCCTTTGTAGGAGCTTGTATTGGTTTTTTATGGTACAATGCTTATCCAGCGCAGGTTTTCATGGGCGATACCGGAAGTTTAGCATTGGGTGGAATCATTGCTTCACTCGCTATTATTGTTAGAAAAGAATTATTAATTCCAATTTTTTGTGGTGTGTTTTTAATAGAAAACTTATCTGTAATTATTCAAGTAAGTTATTTCAAATACACAAAGAAAAAATTTGGAGAGGGAAGAAGGGTGTTTTTAATGAGCCCACTTCATCATCATTATCAAAAGAAAGGATTTCATGAAAGTAAAATAGCTGTTCGGTTTTGGATTATTACTATTTTATTAGTGGTGGCTTCCATATTAACCTTGAAAACGAGATAAAAACTTGACAAAAAAATTAGTCATATTAGGTGCAGGTGAAAGTGGAGTAGGTACTGCTTTATTAGCCAAACAAAAAGGTTATGAAGTATTTGTATCTGATGGCAGTGCTATCAAGTCTCATTTTCAAAAAGAATTAGAAGAGGCTAGTATTGAATTTGAAGGAGGTTCGCATAATGTAGAAAGAATATTAGCGGCGGATGAAGTAATGAAAAGTCCAGGGATACCAGAAAAAAATGAAATGGTGAAGGCTATAAGAGCTAAAGGCATACCTGTAATAAGTGAAATTGAATTTGGTTATAGATATAAGGGTAAAAGTAAAATTGCAGCTATCACTGGCAGTAACGGGAAAAGTACTACAACTGCTTTATTATATCATATTTGCAAATTAGTAAATGAAGATGTAGCCATGGTTGGTAATATTGGTTATTCATTCGCAAGACAAATTGCCCAATCACCAAAAGCCTTATACATAATTGAAGTAAGCTCTTTTCAATTAGACGACATTCAATATTTCAAGCCTGAAATTGCAATTTTATTAAATATCACGGAAGATCATTTAGATAGGTATGATCACCAATTTGAAAATTATATTAAAAGCAAGTTTAGAATTATTGAGAATCAAACTTCAGAAGATTATTTCATCTATTGCATAGATGATGAAACCATCGTTAAACATTTAGAACTACTAACCATCAATACTAACCCACTACCATTTTCTATGAAACAAGAAGTAAAAAAAGGAGGCTACATCAAGAACGACCAAATGATGTTAAAAATCCAAGAAGAACGCGTTACGATGAGCATTTATGATTTTGCCTTAAAAGGAAAGCATAATGCTTATAACACCATGGCAGCAAGCATTGCGGCTACTACCTTAGGTATCAGAAAAGAAAAAATTCGCGAAGCAGTAAGTAATTTCCATAGCCTAGAGCATAGAATGGAATTCGTTGCTACTGTAAGAGGAGTAGATTTCATTAATGATAGCAAGGCTACGAATGTAAACAGCACTTGGTATGCTTTAGAGAGCATGCAAAAAAACACTGTTTTAATTTTAGGCGGTGTAGACAAAGGGAACGATTACGAATTAATAGCCGATCTAGTGAAAGAGAAAGTAAAGGCTATTGTTTGTATGGGTACCGATAATAAAAAAATTATTGAATTTTTTAAAGACAAAGTAGGCACAATTGTTGAAGTAGATAGCGCTAAAAAAGCAGTAAATGCTTCTTTCAAATTAGCAGAAAAAGGTGATTTAGTTTTAATGAGCCCAGCTTGTGCAAGTTTTGATTTATTTAAAAACTATGAAGACAGGGGACGTCAATTTAAAGAGTCTGTAAAAGAACTATAATTTCTCTAAAAGAACTTTGCTTTATGTTTAACGATACTACCGACAAATTATTTTCACAAATGCCCACTATTGGTGGGATGAAAGATCATTTAGACCAAAGAACGAGGGGTGATAGATACATATGGGGGTTAGTCATTGTATTGTCACTTATTTCTATATTAGTCGTTTATAGTGCTACTGGTTCATTGGCTTATAAAATGTACCGTGGAAATACCAGTGTATATTTGTTTAAACAAGTTGTTTTTACTTTAGTGGGTTTGCTAGTTATTTTCGGATTACATCGTGTGAACTATACTGTCTTTTCTAAAATAGCTACCATTTTATTCATGTTTTCTATTCCTTTATTAATTTATACTTTATTTTTTGGTGCAAAAATTAATGAAGGTAGTAGGTGGATCAAATTACCTATAATTAATTTAACTATACAGACAAGTGATTTAGCCAAGTTGGCTTTGTTTATGTATCTGTCAAAGATGTTAAGCAAGAAACAGGAAGTAATCAAGGATTTTAAAAACGGTTTTTTACCAGTTATCACACCTGTATTAATTATTTGTGCATTAATTATGCCAGCGAATTTATCAAATGCACTTTTAACTGGAGCTACTTCATTATTACTAATGTTCATTGGTAGAGTAAGTATCAAGCATATTTTATTAACTATTTTAGTGGCAATGATACCGGTGGTTATTATCATTAGTGTAGCTATGGCAACACATTCCAGTAAATCAGTCGAAGGGGGGCCTGTGGTTGCAGAAAAAATGAAAAGCTTTGGTCGTTTTGGAACTTGGGTAAGTAGGGTGCAAGATTTTATGTATGCAAAGGATAATGATGTCCCCTATCAAGTGCAACAAGCTAAAATTGCCATTGCAAATGGAGGCATTTTTATGGGATTAGGACCAGGCAATAGCAGACAAAGAAATTTTCTTCCACAAGCCTATAACGATTTTATTTATGCTGTCATCATTGAAGAGTATGGATTATTGGGTGGCACCTTTATTATTTTTATATACATCGTTTTCTTATTCAGGTGTATAAGAATATTTAGAAGATGTCCCTATGCCTTTGGCGCCTTTCTTGCACTAGGATTAAGTTTTACATTAATTATTCAAGCAATTGCAAATATGGCAGTGAATGTGAACATTGTACCTGTTACGGGTGTGACATTGCCATTAGTAAGTATGGGAGGAAGTTCTTTCATCTTTACTTGTTGTTCTATAGGACTTATATTAAGTGTGGCTAGAAATGTTGAGCAAATGGAGGGTAAGGCGCCAGTAGAAACTGAAATTGAAATACCAACTGATAACATTGATATAGATACTGAAAATAATGTCATTGAATCAAAAGCATAATACATTACGCATCATTATTGCAGGTGGTGGTACGGGAGGTCATATCTTTCCAGCCATTGCTGTAGCGCAAGCTATAAAAGCTTTAGCGCCAAATACCGTTATTTTATTTGTAGGTGCTTTGGGAAAAATGGAAATGGAAAAAGTGCCTCAAGCGGGATTTGAAATTAAAGGCATCACCATTGCGGGATTTAATAGGGCTCAACTTTTTAAAAATATTACACTTCCTTGGAAACTTTTGAAAAGTTTTTTTCAAGTAAGCGAAATTTTTAAATCATTTAAGCCCAATGCCGTATTTGGAGTGGGGGGCTATTCTAGTTTTCCAGTATTAAAATATGCGCAAACAAAAAATATTCCAACCTATATTCATGAGTCGAATGCCTTTGCTGGCAAGGCTAATAAGTGGCTGGCTAATAATGCTACAAAAATATTTACAGGCACAGTGGGTATGGAATCTTTTTTTCCTGCGACTAAAATTTTAGTAACAGGAAACCCTATTAGAAAAAACATAATCAATCATGCTTATACCAAACAATCTGCTTTGCAGGTATTTAATTTAGAAGTCACTAAGAAAACCATTTTAATTATGGGCGGAAGTTTGGGAGCCAGTTCTATAAATAAAGCTATTCAATCTAATTTGGCTTCCTTTTTTGACAAAAATATTCAATTGATATGGCAAACGGGTAAGCCCAATGCCGATATATACGCTCAGTCGGCCCATAGTTTTGAAAATGTATTTGTTCATTCTTTCATTGATAATATGAGTGCCGCCTATGCTGCTGCAGATATTGTTGTTAGCAGGTCTGGAGCCATGGCCGTATCAGAAATTTGTATTACGGGCAAGCCTGCTGTATTTGTGCCTTATCCACTAGCAGCAGAAGATCATCAAACTTTTAATGCCATGGCGCTTGTTAATAAAAATGCAGCAGCCATAGTGAAAGATAAAGAAGTGGGTAAAGATTTAATCCCATGCGTTTTGCATTTATTAGCAAATGAGGAGCAGATGCAGTTGATGAAGAATAATATAAAGGCCTTTGCATTTAGTAATGCAGATGAGATTATAGCGAAAGAAATTTTGAAACAAATAAATGATTAGTTGAAAATGAATCCATTAACAAACTGCAAGAACATTTATTTTATTGGTATTGGTGGTATAGGTATGAGTGCCTTGGCAAGGTATTTTAATAAACAAGGGGTAAAAGTGAGTGGCTATGATAAAACCTCAACTTTATTAACAGATGCATTAATAGAAGAAGGTATTCAAATTCATTTCGAAGATAATTTAACTAAAATTGATAAAGCAGCTACAGTGATTGTATATACACCAGCTATACCTGCCGAACATGGTGAATTAAATTATTATAGAAACAATAACTATTTGGTCGTAAAAAGAAGTGATGTGCTGCAGTGGATTACTGAAAACGCATTCACTATTGCTATTGCAGGAACGCATGGGAAAACCACCACTACTTCTATGACAGCTCATATACTTCGTCATACAGGGTATGGATGCAATGCCTTTTTAGGTGGTATTGCTACTAATTATGGAACTAATTTTTGGAGCCATGAAAGAAATGTGGTGGTGGTAGAGGCAGACGAGTACGATCGTAGCTTTTTAAAACTAGCACCCAATATTGCCGTGATAACTGCAGTAGATCCAGATCATTTAGATATCTACGGAACAGCAGAAGAAGTAGTTAAAGCCTTTGGTGAGTTCTCAGATAAAATAAAATCAGGTGGTGTACTTATACAAAAATGGGGGACTCAATTTACTACCAACATAAGTAATAAGAAAGTGCTTTCTTATGGATATAATCATAAAGAAGCCTCTTATCATACCATTAATTTAAAAGTTATAGATGGTTCTTATCATTTTGATTTAGTCCATCCCGCTGGTATTTGTAAGGACATTGTATTAAATATGGGGGGCTTACATAATGTTGAAAATGTAAGCGCTGCTATTGCTATTGCATTAAGCTTAGAAATAGATGAAGTAAAAATTAAAGAAGCGGTAGCCTGTTTTGCAGGGGTGAAAAGAAGGTTTGAATATAAAGTTAAAACAGCAAAGAAAGTATTAATAGACGATTATGCGCATCATCCTGAAGAATTAAATGCTTTAATTAGTGGTGTGCGTAGTTTATATCCCAATGAAAAAATGGTGCTAGTATTTCAACCGCATTTATATAGTAGAACCAAGGACCAATGCGATGGATTTGTTGAAACCTTAGACAAGGCAGATGAAGTAATCTTACTACCTATTTATCCTGCGCGTGAACTTCCAATGGAAGGCGTAAGTAGTGAAATGGTATTAAATAAAATGAAATTAAGTCATAAAAAAATAATGTCTAAGGAAGAATTATATAATTGGGCCGCTAAAACAGAAGATAAACTTATTGTTATGGCAGGTGCTGGAGATATTGATACCTGTATTTTAAAAGTTCAAGAAATAATTACAAAAAAATAAATGAAGCATTGGCAAACCATATTAGTTAGAATTCTTTGGAGTATAGCAGGTGCTGCACTTATTGTGTTATTTGTAGTTGCCTGGAAAGCCAAGGAAGAAAAAAAATGCAGCTCCATTCAAATTGAATTAGTAGGAGAGAATACGGCTGCAATATTTATGGATGAAAAAGAAATTTTACAAATTATACACGAGCAGGGGGTGAAAGAAGGCTTAGCTATTGGGGAAGTGAATTTAAATAAATTAGAAAAATATTTAGAAACTATACGTTGGGTAAAACATGTAGAATTATTCTTAGATAACACTCAATCATTACAAGTAAAAATAGAACAACGTTTACCAATTGCACGTATTTTTACAGCTTTGGGTAATTCCTTTTATATCGATAAAGAAGGTTTGCAGCTTCCCTTAAAACAGCTTACTGTATTACGTTTGCCAGTATTTACCAATTTCCCGTCCGATTTGGAAAAATTATCTAAGCCTGATAGTTTACTATTAAATGACATCTTGCATTTTACAAAGGCAGTGCAAAACGATTCATTTTTTATGGCACAAACTGCACAGGTAAATATTGCTGTTAATGGCGATTTTGAATTAATACCATCAGTTGGAGATCATTTGGTTTTAATTGGTTCGGTAGATAACATAGAAGATAAATTAAACAGACTCTATACTTTTTATAAAAAAGTATGGGTTCAAAGTGGTTTGAATGCTTATCAGGTAATAGATTGTCGTTTCGATAACCAAATTGTAGCACTTAAAAAAGGTATGCAACCTATTCAATTTTCTGCAAATGATTTACCTATCGTAGATTCGACAATGGCTTTAGAAGCGAAAAAAGATACAAGTAATCTTAAAGCAATTAGTGTTACAGCTATTAAACCTGCAGTGGTAAATGCGTCCAAAAATATAGCTATAACAAGTACAAAAATAACACCTAAAATTACACCTATCGCAAGTGTGAAAACTAGCACAAAAACAAACTCAAAAAATACAGTTAAAGCACCCTCTAAACTAGCTGTAAAACCTATACCGAAAAATGGGGTGAAAATAGTTCCTAAAACAAGTAGTAAAATAAACAATAAATCGAAATCAAAATCGTTAATTAAAGTGAAGCAGTCTGCCAAGGCCTTAATGCCCCAAAAGAAGGCTTCCACAACAAACAACTAAAAAACAACAAAAATGAGTCAGCACGAATCACCCATTATCGTAGGTCTTGATATTGGAACCACAAAAATCGCTGCCATAGCAGGAAGAAAGAATGAATTTGGTAAATTAGAAATCTTAGGATTTGGACGTGCCAATAGTAATGGTGTTCAACATGGCCAGGTTTTAAATATCGACCAAACCATTAAAGCAATTCAACAAGCTTTACAAAACTGTCAATTAAGTAATCCCGATTTAGAAGTCAACGAAGTATATGTTGGTATAGCAGGACACCATATCAAAAGTTTACAAACAAGAGGAGATCAAGTGCGTCAAGACGCCGAAAATGAAATTCAAGCTTGGGAGATTGAGCAACTTATCAATAATCAAAGAAAAACATTTATTCCTGCAGGAGATCAAATTATAGATGTAATTCCTCAAGAATTTCATGTTGACAACAACCAAAACATCAAAGACCCAGTGGGAGTGAATGGTGTAAAAGTGGGTGCCAACTTTTTAATTTTAACAGGAGACAGAAATGCTATTAGAAATATTAATCGATCTGTTGAAAGAAGTGGTTTAATAACCAAAGATTTAGTCTTACAACCTTTAGCTTCTGCAAGTGCTGTTATGAGTGATGTTGATATGGAAGCAGGTGTAGCTATTTTAGATATTGGTGGCGGAACCAGTGACTTAGCTGTTTTTTATGAAGGTGTATTAAAGCATACAGCTGTTATACCTTTTGGTGGCGAGAATATTACCAATGATATTAGAATGGGATTGGGTGTATTGAAAAGTCAAGCTGAAGCAATGAAGGTTCAGTTTGGTAGTGCATTAACCGATGAAGCAAAAGCCAATGCCTATGTAACTATCCCAGGTTTGAAAGGAATGCCTGCCAAAGAAATTAGTGTTAAAAGTTTAGCTGGTATTATTCAAGCTAGAATGAGTGAAATACTTGATTTTGTTACTTATCATTTAAAGCAAGTGGGCATGGATAGCCGCATGTTAAATGGAGGTGTGATTTTAACAGGGGGTGGTTCTCAATTGAAACATTTAATTCAATTAACTGAATATATTACTGGTTTGAATGCAAGAATTGGTTTACCTAACGAGCATTTAGCGCCTAATCATATTGAAGAATTAAAAAAACCAATGTATTCAACTTGTATTGGTTTAATCTTAAAAGGATATAATGACTACGAGCAAAATCATAAAGTATTTACAGAGACATTTAAGAAGGTAGAAGTGCCAAAGTCTTTAACTGTAAATAATACAGGATCTGCAAATGGTTTAACTAGTCAAAGAGTAGAACCGAAGCCAGTTGCCACTACTTTAACTACAGAACAAATTGAGAAAAGAAAGAGCAAATTCTGGGATCGTTTCAAGAATAACCTTATTGAAATTTTCAGTGAGGAAGACGATAAATTATTACCATAATATTTACCCACAATATGGTTATAAAAAACCAATAGAATAAAATCTTAAAAAGGTAATTTCGATATAACTAACTAAGAACGAACCATCTAACTAACCTATCTAAACACAAAAAAATGATTCAATTTGATTTGCCAAAACAAAAATCATCCATCATAAAGGTCCTCGGCGTAGGCGGCGGTGGAAGTAATGCTGTCAACTTTATGTTCAATCAAGATATTGCAGGAGTTGATTTTATTATTTGCAACACCGATTCTAAAGCGATTGAGCAAAGTACAGTTCCAAATAAAATTCAGTTAGGACCACATTTGACGCAAGGTTTAGGTGCCGGCGCCGATCCTTCAGTAGGAAAATTAGCAACTGAAGAATCTTTGGATGAAATAAGAAAAATATTAGAAGTTAATACCCGTATGGCGTTTATTACGGTGGGAATGGGTGGTGGCACTGGAACAGGGGGTGCTCCCATTATTGCAAAAATTTGTAAAGATTTAGGCATATTGACAGTGGGTATCGTAACTACTCCTTTCGGATTTGAAGGACCACGCAGACAAGCACAAGCAGAAGAAGGCATTAAGCAATTAAAACCTTTAGTAGACACTTTATTAGTGATCTCTAATGATAAATTACGTGTACAATATGGTAATTTAAAAATGAAAGAAGCTTTTACCAAAGCCGATAACGTTTTGGCTACTGCTGCAAAGTGTATTACAGATGTAATTAATAGCCGTGGACATATAATTGTAGATTTCGCGGATGTATGCACTGTTATGAAAAATGGTGGCGTTGCTATTTTAGGAAAAGCAGAAGTAGAAGGAGAGAATAGAGCTCAAAGAGCTATTGAAGAAGCATTGAATTCACCATTATTGAATGACAATGATATTAGAGGTGCAAAATGGATATTATTAAACATTAATAGTGCTGAAGGAGATTATGAGTGTTCGATGGATGAATTAGAAACTATTAATAATTTCTTACGTGAGCGTACAGGAGAAAATTCTGATGTCATTATGGGTATGGGGTACGATTCAACATTGGGTCAAAAATTAGGTATAACCCTTATTGCAACAGGTTTTGAGCATAAGGACCCATTCCAAAAGCAAACACCAAAAAAAGCTGAGGCTCCTGTTGAAGAAAAAATTGTAATGACATTACTTACTGAAGATGCAGTTAATGAGACAAACAATTTAAAGTCTGCACCTACCGAAGCGGTTGCCGAAACTCCAGCAGAAGAGCCAAAAACAGAAGAACCTACAATTGGCGATAGTTATTTTACTTTAGGAGAGGAAGTGGTAGAAGCCATTGATGAAGTAGCTGCAATTGTTGAAGAAGAAGTGGAAGAGGAAATGAGTATACATGAAGTAGATGAAATTTCAGAGAAAGAATATGAGGCTGAAATTGACGCTCAAATTAGTATTGCTGCTAATGAAGTGATGGAAGAGATGGTAAGTCAACCTATCGTTTTTGAAATCAATGATGTGTATGAGGGTGAAGATGTAGAAGAACAGGAGGAAGTAGTAGTGAATGAAGTAGAAGAAGAACAATTAGAAGAAGAAGTGATAGTAAGTGAATTAGCTGCTCCAGTGGCTGAAACGAATCTTTTCATTCTAACAAAGCCTACCAATATTTATGCAGAGCATACTGAAGAAGAGCCATCCTTAGAAGAGTTTGAAGAGATGGAAGAAGAAGAGATGGAAGAAGAGGAGATGGAAGATCAGGAGATGGAAGAAATGCTAATCCAAGATGATTTAACAGTTACCATGCAAGAAATAGTAGAAGAAGAGTTAGTAGAGGAAATTATAGTAGAACAAGTAACACCTGAGATGATAGAAGAAGAAAAGGTTGAGGAAGAACTTGTAGAAGTAGCTGAGATAACTATGCAAGCAGCTCCAGTTCAAGAATCTGTTGTTTATGAAAGCTCATTTAGAATGGAAGAAGAGCCTACTATGCAACTTGTGATGAGAGATGAGTCCTCTTTTAACGCCAATCAAAATAATGCAAAGCAACACCCTTCTTCATTTGATATGCCTATGGATGATGCAGAAGAGCAAAGAAAAAAAGTAGCTGAACGTATACAGAAATTAAGAAACTTATCTTTCAATATTAGTAATGCATCTGATCCAAATAATGAATTTGATGCAGTGCCTGCTTATGTAAGAAGAAATTTAGATTTGTTTGGTAATACCATGGCTTCAGTAGAAAACTATTACAGTAAGTATACAGTAGAAAAAGATGAGAATAATCAAACACAAATTTCTACCATTAATACTTTTTTAGACGGTAAAAAACCAGATTAAAACTTGTTTTTTGTGTACAGTTGATTTTAGTTGTAACCCCACCCCTTAAAAGGTGGGGTTTTTGTTGTTAATTTTCATGTACTTTTATAGTATGCAAACAGTATTAATTACAGGCGGCACAGGCATGATCGGCCAGGCATTGGCAAAGCAGTTTATTGCAACTGGCTATGAGGTAATTATAATATCAAGAAATCCTAAAAGGTCTAGTAGAGAGCATTTGTCTTATGCAAAATGGGATGTAGAGAAATCAGAAATTGACTTGGAAGCTTTATCCAAAGCAGATATTATTGTGCATTTAGCAGGAGAAGGCGTGGCAGATAAAAGATGGACAGTGAAAAGAAAACAAGCCATTGTAGATAGCAGGGTGCAGTCAGGTAATTTATTAGTAAAGGCTTTAAGTGAAAATAAACATAAAGTAAAAACATTCATAGCAGCTTCTGCCATTGGTTGGTATGGTCCAGATACGGTAGCAAGTTTGGAACATGGATTTGAAGAAACAAATGCTCCTGATAATTCTTTTTTAGGCAATACTTGTCTATTATGGGAACAAAGCACTGCAGCTGTTGCAAACATGGGAATACGTTTAGTAACATTAAGAATAGGTATTGTATTGAATAAAAAAGGAGGTGCACTTGCTGAATTTTTAAAACCAGCTAAATTTGCCTTGGCCGTTATTTTAGGAACAGGGAAACAAATTATAAGTTGGATTCATCAATCGGACTTATGTAAAATGATTCAATATGCTATTGAAACACCTGCTTTGCAAGGAATTTATAATGCTGTTGCACCGAATCCTGTAACGAATAAAAAATTAGTATTAACTATTGCCAAAAATACTTATCCTATTTACTTCCCTTCTTTTATGCCTGGTTTTTTACTTAAAATAATACTAGGAGAGATGAGTATTGAAATATTAAAAAGTACAAATGTGAGTGCAGAAAAAATACAAAACGCAGGTTTTGTGTTTGATTATCCTGTAATTGATGAGGCAATTATTAATTTAATAAAATAAGTGAAGAAATAATATCACTAGCATTATTTTAATCAAAAATGCTGCTAGAAATAATTTAGGCTATAGCTAATCTAGAGCCCTTACTAGTTTCTTATAGGTCTTCCTGAAGTAATCACCGATTGAATTCTTTCCAAAGTTTTTTTCTGTCCACATAAACTCAAAAAGGCTTCTCTTTCTAAATCGAGTAAGTATTGCTCATTTACTAAAGTAGGCTCACTTAAATCACCACCACACATTACATAGGCTAATTTTTTAGCCACTAATACATCGTGATCTGTTGCATAACCTGCTCTCCACATACCATTGATACCAGCGTAAAGTGCTCCTAGGCCTGCTTTTCCAAGCACTTTAATATCTTTTCTTTGTTGAGGTTGTGTATAGCCTGCTTTAAATAATTGAAGTGCTTGATCTTTAGCATTTGCTATGCGGCGTGATTGATTCAGTACAATAAAGTCTTGCCCCTTTCTTAAAATGCCCATATCCATGGCTTCACTTGCAGAAGTAGCTACTTTGGCAGTTGCTATATTCATAAACCTTTTATTGAGTGTAATAGTTTCTGGTTCGTCTACATGCATTTCATCAGAAGCGCGTAAAACAAATTCTTTGGTACCACCACCGCCTGGAATTACACCAATACCTAATTCTACCAAACCCACATAGGTTTCTGCTGCGGCACAAATACTATCGGCATGTAAATTCATTTCACAGCCACCACCTAAACAAAGTCCGTGTGGAGCTGTAACAACTGGAATAGAAGAATACCTTACACGCATCATTGCATTTTGAAAAGTACGAATTGCCATATCTAATTCTTCATAATCTTGTTCAATAGCTAACATAAATATCATACCCACATTCGCACCTGCACTAAATAAATTACCATCGTTGGCAATGACAAGTCCATTGTACTTTTCTTCAGCAAGGGCAATAGATTTATTTAATCCTTCTAATACTTCTCCTCCAATACTGTTCATTTTGGTATTCCAACTAAAACCTGCTACACCATCTCCTATATCTACTAAATGACAAGCACTGTTTTTCCAAATTGTTTTTTCTTGGAAGTCAGATAAGATAATAAATGAATCGGCACCTGGTATTAATTTATAAGCATCTGTCACTACATCATAATAATAACGTTTACCCTCTTGTACTTTATAGAAGCTTAACCCTTTTTGTGACAGCTTCTCCACCCAGGCTGCTACTGCGTATCCACCTGCCTTCATATCGGTAATAACGGTTGCAACATCAAGTGCATCCCAGGTTTCAAAAGCACCAATTTCCCAACCAAAACCTGCTTTTAGAGCGTCATCAAGACGATATAATTCATCACTAATTTCTGGAATTCTATGACTTACATAAGAGAATAATGCAAAGTGAAACTGTCTTACAAATTCACCAGCTTTATCTTTTGCTTGGTATAAAGATTTTATTCTAGCAGGTAAACTTTCAATTGCTTTAGCGGCTCCAATAGATGCCATTTTAGTTTTTACGCGCGGTTCGTATTCAAAAGTTTTTAAATTTAGTGTTAATATTTCTTTTGAAGTAGCGGTTTTTATTTTCTTAAAAAATCCTTGACCTGTTTTATCACCTAACCAATTTTGTGCCACCATTTTTTCTAACCAAGGGGGCAAAGTAAAAATATTTTTTGCTTCATCATTAGGGCAATTCGCAGCCACCCCTGCGGCTACTTTTACTAAAGTGTCAATACCTACTACATCGGCGGTTCTAAAAGTAGCCGATTTAGGACGACCCATTAAAGGCCCAGTGATAGCTTCTATTTCGTCAATACTTAATTCTAATTTTTCCATGATATGCAAAACGCTCATCATGCTATAAACCCCAACCCTGTTAGCAATAAAGGCAGGTGTGTCTTTACATAAAACTGTAGTTTTTCCTAAAAAAACATCTCCATAATGCATATGAAAATCTATTATGGCTGGATCGGTTTTAGTAGTAGGAATAATTTCAAGTAAGCGTAAATATCGAGGAGGATTAAAAAAATGTGTTCCACAAAAATGCTTTTGAAAATCTTCACTGCGTCCTTCTGCCATTAAATGAATGGGAATTCCAGAAGTATTGGAGCTAACTAATGTCCCTGGCTTTCTATATTTTTCTACTTGATCGTATATGAGTTTTTTAATATCTAATCTTTCTACTACTACTTCTATTATCCAATCCACATTTGAAATTTTAGCCATATCGTCTGTAAAATTTCCAGTGCTAATATTGGACGAAAATTTTTGTAAGTATAAAGGAGAAGGGTTAGATTTTATAGATGCTTGCAAAGAACTATCTACCAATTTATTTCTTTCTTTAGCATTCTTGCTTTCTTCAGTACCCGGATTCAACATATCTAACAACAATACTTCTACACCTATGCCTGCAAAATGACAAGCAATACGTGAACCCATTACACCACTGCCTAAAACGGCTACTTTTTTGATTGAACGTTGCATAAATAAAGCATTTTTGTAAAATTAGTTAGTTATGCAACTATTTTCAAAAAAACTTTTCATTTTCGGGTATTTTTTTTGCCACTGGTTGCGTCATTTGACCTTTTAACAAATGCACCTTGTAGGTAGGGGGCTTTGAACTACATTTGTATTATGCAAGTTGATTCTAAATTAGTTAGCCATTTAGCGCAATTATCTAAATTAAATGTGGCGCCTGAAAAAATGGAGAAATTAGTGGCCGATATGCAGGATTTAGTGGGGTTTGTAGAAAAGTTAAATGAATTAGATACTTCAGGCATTGCCCCTTTAATGCATATGGGTGATACTAAAAATATGCTTCGTGAAGATATCGTGGAAGGTTCAATTCCAAATGCCGAAGCCTTGAAAAATGCGCCAGCTTCAGATGGAACTTTCTTTAAAGTACCTAAAGTAATAAGTAAATAAAATAGTATGTCATCAGTTATTCAATTAAGAGATCTTCAAAAAAGTTATTTCATGGCGGGCCAAGCCATACCAGTGTTAAAGGGTATTAATCTTGATATTCTTAAAAATGAATACGTTGCTTTAATGGGCCCATCTGGAAGTGGTAAGAGTACACTAATGAATATTTTAGGTTGTTTAGATTCTCCTACAAGTGGTATGTATAATTTGAATGGACATGATGTAAGTAAAATGAGCGATGATGAATTAGCAGGTATTAGAAATGTGGAAATTGGTTTTGTTTTCCAACAATTTAATTTATTACCTCGTTTGTCTGCTGCAGAAAACGTTGCCTTGCCATTAGTTTATGCAGGTATTTCGAAAAAAGATAGAATAGAAAGAGCCATGGTGGCACTTGAAAAAGTGGGCTTGGCTGAAAGAAGTCATCATAAATCCAATGAATTAAGTGGTGGTCAAATTCAACGTGTAGCCATTGCACGCGCTTTAGTTAATAACCCTTCTATTTTATTAGCAGATGAGCCTACTGGAAACCTAGACTCTAAAACCTCAGTGGAAGTTATGGAGCTTTTTGGAAAAATACATTCTTCAGGTAATACGGTCATTTTAGTAACCCACGAAGAGGATATCGCTCATTATGCACACAGAGTGGTGCGCTTAAGAGATGGTCTTGTGGAAACCGACACTTTAAATAAGAATGTTTCTCATTTCTAATATTCCTATTTGAACTTTATTTTATTAGTTTTGTTAGTATCTAAAACCCGGTATTCTTTTACCTATTTTAAAGCTGGGTTACTATAAGCATTATGAAAATTTACACAAAAGCAGGCGATTTAGGTAGTACTTCATTAATTGGGGGTACCCGTGTTCCAAAAAGCCATATTCGTATTGAATCATATGGTACTGTAGATGAGCTAAATTCTTTCATTGGTTTATTAATAGATTTAGTTACAAATGCTGAAATTAAAGCAGTTTTAAAAGAAGTTCAAGACAGATTATTTACTGTGGGATCTTCTTTGGCCTGTGATCCAGATAAAGAACCCGAGTTAAAAATTCCCGATTTAAAAGAAGACGATATTACATATTTAGAATCTCTAATGGATAAAATGAACGAGGACTTGGAACCTATGAAGTCTTTTATTTTACCTGGCGGACATCAAGCTATTTCTACCGCTCATATTGCGCGTTGTGTATGTCGAAGGGCAGAACGTTGGTGCGTTAATTTACAAGAAGAAGATTTATTTGTAGAACCCATGGTCATAAAATATTTGAACAGACTAAGTGATTACTTATTTGTCTTATCAAGATATATTGGTTATTTGAATGGGGTGCCAGACTCTCCTTGGAAACCAAGGGTATAAATAATAGACTAATTAATAGATTAAATAAGAGTCAAGTCTTATATAAATTTCCCGTCTTTCATTGTTAAACTACGGTTGCTCATAGTAGCCAATGATTCATTGTGTGTTACTATTAAAAAACTTTGGTTCATTTCATTTCTTAAACGAACAAATAATTGATGTAAGGCATTTGCGTTTTCGCTATCTAAATTTCCCGTAGGTTCATCTGCAAAAATAAGTGCAGGGCTATTTAATAATGCACGGGCCACTGCTACTCTTTGTTGTTCTCCTCCAGACAAACTATGTGGTTTTTTATCCATTTTATCTGATAGCCCCATAAAGTCTAAAAGTTCTGAGGCCTTCTGATGAATTTGTTTGGAAGGCATTTTGGCAATCCATCCTGGAATGGAAACATTTTCAATGGCAGTGAATTCTGGAAGTAAATGATGGAATTGAAAAACAAATCCAATTTTTTGATTTCTGTAATGGGCTAATGCAGTTTCAGATAATTGGCTTATATCTTGATGCTCAAAAAATACCTGTCCTTTATCGGCTTTTTCTAAACTACTTACTATGTATAAAAGTGTTGATTTCCCGGCACCTGAGGGTCCAACAATACTAACTAATTCCCCTCGCTTGACCTCCAAGGAGACACCTTTGAGCACAGATACAGGCCCATATTGTTTACATATGTCCTTGGCTACTAGTAGATTTGGCGTTGACTCCATATTACAAACCTAGCAATTCCCGGTCAAATTTGACTAAATTTAAAGATTTGTTTACATCCTGTAGAAAAAACAGATTTGGTTATATCATTTATACGGCTACTTTTGCAAAAAATAACGCTATGTTTTGGACTTTAGAATTAGCCAGCTTTTTAGAAGAAGCTCCTTGGCCAGCTACCAAAGATGAATTGATTGATTATTCAATTAGAAGTGGTGCACCCATTGAAGTAGTCGAGAACTTACAAGAGCTAGAAGATGAGGGTGAAGTGTATGAAAGTATTGAAGACATATGGCCAGACTATCCAAGTCACGACGATTTTATGTTTAACGAAGACGAGTACTAATTTTTTATGGACTGCTTGAAAAGCTAAGTACATAAAAATTAGTTTCTTGTGATTTTATAAAAAAAGTCCCACATATTATTGCGGGACTTTTTTTATTTAGATGGGTTAGTAATTATTTTCTAAACGTTGTATATTTCAATTATTAAAAAGTCAATTTAAAATAAAGCAACATTAAACTTAATGTAAGTACAATTGTATTAGCCACAAGCACTGGTTTACTTTTAATTAAATAAGCATAGGTTAACCAAACGATACAACTGAAATTCACAATAAGTATCATTAGTAGGCTAAGACTTTCTACATTTTTTGTTTGCCAAGTTAAATAAACCTGTGGTATAAAAGTGACACAGCTTAGCACTGAGCCAAGGTATCCAATCGCTTCTACTAATTTTGGGTTTATTGCTTTTTGATTCATTGTCTTTTTGCTTCAGTAGGGGCTGTCAATTTGCCTTTCTGTGTTTATGCTTCTGTGATACCTGCCTTTTGCATAATTAAATCACTTACACCAGTAGTAGAATACCCACCATCATGAAATAAGTTTTGCATTGTTACCATTTTGGTTAAATCGGAGAATAAAGTTACACAATAATTAGCGCAATCTTCTGCACTTGCATTACCTAATGGAGCAATAGCATCGGCATAATCAAAGAAGTCGCCAAAACCTTTAATACCTGTTCCTGCAGTTGTTTTAGTAGGAGACTGAGAAACTGTATTTACACGTACTTTATTTCTTAAACCATAATGATAACCAAAGCTACGCGCAATAGATTCAAGTAATGCTTTAATATCGGCCATATCGGTATAAAATGGGAAGGTTCTTTGAGCAGCTGCATAAGTAAGTGCTACCACACTTGCATAGTCGTTCAAAGCATCCATTTTATAAGCAACACTTAACATTTTATGTAAGCTCATCGCAGATACATCTACGCCCTTTGCATAATAATCATAGTTCAATTCAGGGTAGGCAATTTTTTTACGAATATTCACACTCATTCCAATTGAATGTAAAACGAAGTCAATTTTACCACCTAAGATTTCTTGTGATTGCGTAAATAAGTTGGTTAACTCCTCTACGCTAGTAGCGTCGGCAGGTACAATTTTAGAATTTGTTTTTTCTGCAAGTGCATTAATCTCACCCATACGCATAGCGATAGGTGCATTGGTTAACACAAAGGTCGCACCTTCTTCATGTGCTTTCTCTGCCACTTTCCAGGCAATAGAATTGCTATCTAATGCACCTGTAATAATTCCTCTTTTTCCTTTTAGTAAATTGTACGCCATTTGAATGGTTTATTTATTTGCTGTAAAAATAATTATAATATTTTATAAAAAGACAATATTAAACTAGTAATACACTAGGAAGCTAGTAGTTCTTTGGCATTGTCTAAGGCCGATTTGCTAGGCGGGTCGCCACCAATCATTGTAGCAATATGTTGGACACGCTCTTTGGCATCCAAGGTTTTCAAATAAGTATGGGTGGTGCTTCCTTTTTGTTCTTTATAAACATATAAATGTGCATTGCCCTTTGCAGCAATTTGAGGTTGGTGGGTAATACATAAAACCTGTCTGGCTTGGCCTAAGTTTTGTAAAAGAAGTCCCACTTGTTTAGCAGGCTCTCCAGAAATACCGGTATCTATTTCATCAAAAATCATGGTAGGTAGGTCCACTGATTTTGCCACCAATGATTTGATGCAAAGCATTAACCTGCTTAATTCCCCACCACTTGCCACCTTTTTAATAGGCTCAAATTTTTGGGTATTATTAGCATCAAATAAAATATCTACTTTGTCTTTACCAAATAAATGATAAGGAACTTCGTCAATAGTTACTTTTATTTTAGCATTGGGCATACCCACTTGGTGTAATAATTTATTGACATTATTTGTAAGGGGAGTCATCTGTTTTTCTCTCTTCGTAGTTAACACGGCAGCTGATGAAATCACATCTTTCTCTAATTTTTTAACTAAAGTTGTAAGCTCATTAATTTGATCATTCAAGTTTAGTACTTCAGATAAATCTTTTTCTAACTGCGTTGCAATACTTAATAGTTCTGCGGTGGTTTGTACTTTGTGTTTTTTCAATAAATTATAACCAAGAGAAAGACGCTCTTGAATAGTTACAATTTTTTTATCGTCAAATTCTATTTTATCTTGCCAAGTATTTAATTCGCTAGCAATATCTGCAATTTCAATTTGTGCTGCTTTTAATCTAGTTACAATGTCAGCAAAATTGGGCTGCCATTTTACAATGTTTTCTAAATTATGCCCCATTTGTTTTAATTGCTGCACAATGGGGTTATCGGAATGGTCTAAAATTTGAATGGAGGCAGCTAATTGAGATTTAATACCCACCGCATTCTCTAAAAACTTTAATTCCTGCTCTAAATTTTCTAATTCATTTTCCTGTAATTGTAAGCTGACTAGTTCTTCGTGTAAATGTTGCTTATAGCTTTCAGTTTTTTCAAAATCTTCTTTTTTTGTAATAAGACTTTGTAATTTTTTCTCATTTTCTTTCCAGTTGGTAAATGAGTTTTGGTATGCTACTAATTCTTTTTGGGTTGAAGCGAGCGCATCAATAACCGTGCGTTGAAAATCGGTATCGCCCAAGGCCATGGTATCGAATTGTTGGTGAAGGTCTACTAGTTTGCTGGTTAAGTCTTTTAAAATAGTAAGTGTAACAGGTGTATCGTTTATAAATGCTCTCGATTTTCCTTGTGCGTTAATTTCTCTTCTAATAATAAGTTCATCGTTTGATTCAATTTCATTTTCTTCAAAAAATGAACTATATATTTTAGCATCTGTTAACTTAAATATTCCTTCAATAAAACATTTCCTACTAGCGTCTCTGCAAACTGAACTATCGGCGCGGTCTCCTAATATTAAACCAAGGGCACCCATAATTATACTCTTGCCTGCACCTGTTTCCCCTGTAATAACAGAGAGTTGGTTGGATAGATCAATACTTAGATGATCTATTAAGATATAATTTTGTATTTCTAATTTAGTTAACATCGCAAGCTGCAATATACATTACCCGAATATGATGCACAAATTTTGTTACTAAGAATGGCTACTGTTTTATACAACGCTGTATACCCGATTTTGCTTTCTGGTCTAAAGAATTTTTGAAAGCGTGGTTTTTCATCGAAATGCAGCTATTAAAAAATTCAATAGCTTTAGAAAATAAGCCTTTATGTTCATAAATTAAGCCTATTTGTAAAGCTGCGCGCGCTGCAAAATATTCTGGAAGGTTTTCTCCTTTTTCAATGGCAGATTTATAAAAACGAATAGCGTTTTCATCGTCGTTCATTAAATCATAGATACGCCCTAGGCGGTATGCAAATTCGGTTTTATCGGCATCTGTGTTAAAATCATTGGAGGTTTTACCAGCTAGAATAGAAAGTGCTTGTGATTGATAACCACCATCGCTGAGCAGTCTAGCTTTCAATAAAATAGGGTGGGGCCAGTTTCCTTTTTTAGCATTTTGATAAGCAAGTTTATCGGCATCAGTAATTTGATTGCCTTGTGATAGAACATTACTCCTATATGCCGCAGCTTTTTTAGAATCGCCTTGTATATAGGCAATCCAGCTTAATCTTTCATAGGCATCTTTTACATAGAAATTGCCTTTGAAAGTTGATACAAATTCTGTGAAAGCTTTTTGGGCTTTATCTAATTTTAATTCATTAATAAAAGCATAACCAATTTCATATTGCCAGAACGGAAGAGGTAAATAGGCATCAGACATTTCCATTTGTTGTACAATATTTAATGCTTTACCAGATTGCTGATGATTTAAATATAAATTGGTGGCCATATATGCTTGATACTGATTTTTCTTAAAATCATAAGGTGTCGATTCAATAAAAGCAAATGCTTTTTCTTGATTACCTTCAAAATTCATTAGTAAATAAGGATAAACAAATAAAGCTTCGTTTCTAGTTCTAGCACTATATTCATCTTTACTATTAATATATTTAAGCACTAAGGCGTTGCCCTCAGTAATTTTACCAGTCATACCAAGTACATTCGCCATCCATTGATAGGCTTTAGGCACAGTACCAATAATAGTTGTCATTAAACCATAGTATACATCGCCTTGAGTGAATTTAGGAAAGACTTTTTTATTGTCTTTAAAACTCAGGTAGGCCCTTCTAAAATCTAATGCAGCATCGAAGTTTTTATCAAAACGAATAGCTACTAATGATTTATGTAAATGTGTAACACCTATGCAGTATAAATAATAAGGAGATTGCTTTGGTCCTGATTCGAAAACTTCTAAACGCTTTTCAAATTGTGGAAATAGTTTTTCGAAGTCGCTACTACTTTCATTAAAAAACAATTGATAAAAATCGGCGTAGCTTTCAAGTAAAGGATTGATTAAATTGGTAGGGCTATTTTTTTTCTCTAGCTCTAACCATTTTCTGGCTTCAGGAATTCTTAAAGAAGTAATGGCATCATAAATTTGTTGAGACTTATCGTTCCAATTATATTGATATTGTGCAGATAGGTCTCCGCCCAGTCCCAAATATAAAATTGTAAGCAAGCACCACTTTCTCATAGGGTAAAAATAAAGAAAGGGTAGCTGTTAGGCCACCCTTCATAGGTATTTTTTAAAACTATTTTAGTTCTATTTCTTTTTTGACTCTTTGGTAACATCTTCCTCTACTAAAATACGACCGCAGTTTTCACATACGATAATTTTTTTGTGAAGACGAATCTCACTTTGACGTTGAGGAGGGATAGAGTTAAAGCATCCGCCACAAGCATCTCTTTCTACTGTTACCACGGCTAGGCCATTGTGGTAGCTATTTCTGATACGGTCGTAACTGTAAAGTAAACGCTCGTCAATATGCGCACGGGCCTCTTCGCTATTCTTTCTTAGTTCTTTCTCTTCAATTTCTGTATCGGCAATAATTTTCTCTAATTCGCTTTTCTTATGTGTTAAAACACCATCTTTAATTGCAATGGTTTTTTTAGCAGCATCCAAGACCTTAATTTTCTCTGCTAATTCTTCGTTTGCATCACGAATATGCTTCTCGCTCAATTTAATCTCAAGGCCTTGCATTTCTAATTCTTTGTTAATGGCTTCGAACTCACGATTATTTTTTACATTCTCGCTTTGTTTTTCGTACTTTGCTATTAATTCCTCACTTACTTTTATAGAAGCTTTTTTCTCTTCTATAAATTCAGTGATACCATTAATTTCTTCTTCAATTCTCGTTTGTCTGTTTTGCAAACCTTGTACTTCATCTTCTAAATCTTTTACTTCCATTGGTAATTCACCACGAAGAATTTCAATTTCATCGATGCTGCTATCTACTCTTTGAAGCTTGTAAAGATTAACTAATTTTTCTTCCACCGAAAAGTCTTTGACTGATGCCATATTTTCAAATTTTTTGGATGCTCTTAAATAAGTGAACCTCAATCTTTAAGGTAGTGCACAGGTTCTGTGTTTACCAAGGATTCAAGGACGGCAAAGGTAGGGAATTTAAGCTTTAAATTTGCAACAATTAGGGAAGCTACCCATTGTTCGCTCTGTCCATGGCCTATATCCACTAGTAAAATTTTGCCATCTGCCTCAAAAAAGTCGTGGTATTTAAGGTCGCTGGTAATAAAACAGTCAATATTTTGGGCCTTGGCATCATTTATGAGAAAACTACCCGAGCCTCCACATAAGGCGATGGTTTTCAATGGTTTTTTGATGAAATCAGTATGTTTTAATACCTGTAAATTTAATTTTTCTTTAACCCAACGTAGAAATTCTGCCTCGTCGGTTTCAAGAGGAAGCTCGCCAACCAGTCCTGAGCCAATTGCTCCTCCATTTTGGTCCTTGAAGCCTGGTTTGGTTGTTAAAATTCTCCTATTTTCTAAATGAAGCCTGTCGGCCAAGGTTTTATTGACCCCATCTAGTAGGTTATCTAAGTTGGTATGAATAGCATAAAGGGAAATATTATTTTGAATGGCTTTTACTACTACTCTCGAAACAAAATGATGACTATTAAATTGTTTCACTCCTTTAAAAACAATGGGATGATGACTTACAATTAAGTTGTAGCCTTTGGAAATGGCTTCGTCCACCACGGCCTCGGTACAATCTAAAGAACATAAAACGCCGGTACATTCATGGTCGGGTTTGCCTACAATTAGCCCAGCATTATCATATGGTTCTTGCCAAGCAAGAGGCGCCCAATTTTCTAAGGCAGTTATAATATTACTAATTTGCATACCTAAAATTAAATATAAAAGCCAACTATTTATGTTTTAAATTGTTAAACATATTATGAAAAAGGCTATTTCCATTTTTTGGTTTAGAAGAGATTTAAGATGGCAGGATAATGTTGGATTATATTATGCATTATATCAGGCCAAATTAGAGGGACATCAGGTGCTCCCCATATTTATTTTTGATAAAAACATTTTAAATCAATCCGAAGACAAGGCTGATAGAAGGGTAGACTTTATTCATCAAACCCTTACTCGTTTACAAAATGAATTGGTTGAAAAAGGAAAATCGCTTTGGGTAAATTACGGAACACCTATTGAAGTTTTTGAAAAATTATTTACAGAATTTAATATTACATCGGTATACACTAATCACGATTATGGACCAAAGGCGAATGCAAGAGATAAATCTATTGAAGCATTAGCAATAAAAAAAGGAGCAAGTTATCATCATTATAAAGATCAAGTTATTTTTGAAAAAGATGAGGTTATTAAAGACGATGGCAAGCCTTATACCATTTATACGCCCTATGCCAATAAATGGAGGGCGGTTTGGGCGCAAAAAATTCCGAAAAAACATCCCTCCGAAAAACTACTCGATTATTTTTTAGATACGAAGGCTTTTAAACTTCCAACTTTAAAAGAAATTGGTTTTGAAAAAACAGATTTAGTTATTCCTCCTATGAGTTATGATATAAAACTTGTAAAAAATTATACAGCGCAAAGAAATTTTCCCGCCTTAAACGCCACTACACATTTAAGTGTGCACTTACGCTTTGGCACAATCTCTGCAAGAACATTAGCCTTAGAAACACAAAGTTTAAATGCTACTTTTTTCAATGAATTAATTTGGCGTGATTTTTATCATATGATTTTATGGCATTTTCCACATATAGCAGAAGGAAAATCTTTTAAACCTAAATATGATTTAATTAAATGGCGCAATAATGAAAAAGAATTTGAAGCTTGGTGCCAAGGCAAAACTGGATACCCTATTGTAGATGCTGGTATGCGTGAATTAAACACAACTGGTTTTATGCACAATAGAGTTCGTATGATTGTAGCTAGTTTTTTAACCAAGCATTTATTAATTGATTGGCGTTGGGGCGAAGCTTATTTTGCCCAAAAATTATTAGACTTTGATTTAGCTGCGAATAATGGAGGCTGGCAATGGGCTAGTGGAAGTGGTTGCGATGCAGCACCTTATTTTAGAGTATTCAACCCGCGTTTACAAACTGAAAAATTTGATAAAGAATTAAAATACATTAGACATTGGGTACCTGAATTTGATACGTTACAATATCCTCAACCTATTGTAGTGCATGAAGAAGCCCGTGAGCGTGTACTTGCAGCTTATGCGAAAGCTTTGAAAGATTAATAAAGTATAAAAAATTAAAGAAATTAGTAAAGCAACTATTTGACTATACTTAAATAAGTTTTTTCTAATTGAGCTATTGCTTTTCTTCCTGTATCTCCCATATCAATGGTAAAATCGTTCACATATAAATTTATGTGCTGACGCATTACATCTTCAGACATTTCTTGTGAATACATTTTTATGTAATCGGGTAAAATTTCGTAACTATTTTTAAAAGCATACTGCACGCTTTGCATAATAAGTGCATCTATGTTTGCAATATCAATAGGGTTGATATCATTTCTTGCTATAATGCCTCCCAGTGGAATAGGAGCATTGTAAGTTTCTTCAAAATAAGTACCTAGGTCCATCCATTTACTTAAACCTTTAGCAGCATAGGTGAAACGGTTTTCATGAATTATCACGCCAGCATCTACAACACCACTGAGCACCGCTTCTTCAATTTCATTAAACACTAAAAATTCTTTATTAGTAATAGTAGGGAAGGCTAAACTAAATAATAAATGTGCTGTAGTATTAATGCCAGGAATGGCCACACGCATGTTATCAATATTGGGTTTGCCATCCGCTTTATTTTTATCTTCTTTATAAATTAATAAAGGGCCCACGCCTTTACCTAAAGCACCTCCGCTATTTAATAAGCTGTATTTATTTTTTACCAAGGGCCAAACACCGTAACTAATTTTTGAAAAAGGAAGCTTACCTGCAATAGCCCATTCATTTAAAGTTTGCACATCTTGTAAATGCACTTTAAAACTATAGCCCTTGGTATCTATTTTATGATTTATTAAAGCATCAAAAATAAAAGTATCGTTAGGGCAGGGTGAAAAACCAATTTCAAACTCAGGCATGGTTAGGCATTTTATAAAGTTCGTCTAAGTATTGCAACAAAGTTTCATTTAAATTATAAATGGCTTCTTTCATTTTCCATTTGGCTTTATTTCTTTCACCTACATAATTAGAGACTGCACGAATTTGAATAAAAGGAATATTCAAATCACGGCCCATATAATGCAAAGCAGCGCCTTCCATAGATTCTAAGCTTGCTTTGTAACGACCGCTGTATAAAGCCATTTTATTTTTATCGGTACTAATGGTATTAATAGTCACTGCTTTTTTAGTTGGCAGGTTCAATACATTGTACTGCTTTAACCAAGGGTTGGGTAACGATTTTTTTTCATAAGGTGCATCATTGGGTTTGTCTAATTTTAAATCAAATAAATCTTTCCAAACTTTATTTTCCATCACGCCAATATCTCCTGCAAAATCATCTTTCACTGCAAATACTTTTCCCAAAGGAATTTTTTTATCAAAGCTGCCACAAACCCCTACTTGAATAATTAGTGTAGGAGTTTCTTGCACAAACATTTTCATAAGTGAAACACTACTTGCTAATAATCCTATTCCAGATTCGTGAAAACCCACTGAAAAACGTTTGTTATTCGAAGCAAAAGAGGGGTTAATTTTTTGAAAGCTGGGCATCCATTCCCCATTGGTAGCCGCAGTAATAATTATACGCATGCTACAAAGGTCGGGAAAGGCCTCTGAAAAATGGATAAGTTGGCGATCAAATTTATATCTTTGTGCAAATAATGCAGACATGGTGTATTTAACAAGGACAGAACATTTTAACGCAGCACATAAGTTAGCAAATCCTAATTGGAGCAAGGAAAAAAATGAGGAAATATTTGGGGCATGTGCAAATGAAAATTGGCACGGACATAATTATGAAATATTGGTGACAGTAAAAGGAGAACCCGATGCTGAAACAGGTTTTTTATATGATGTAAAAAAGTTAAGCCAGCTTATTAATAAATACGTGATTGATGAATTAGATCATAAGAATTTAAATATAGATGTTCCCTTTATGCATGGGCAAATGTGCAGTACCGAAAATTTGGTTGTTGCCATTTGGAAACAACTAGAACCACATATTCCAGCTCAGGTAAAGCTGCACAGTATTAAGTTATATGAGACTCCTCGTATATATGTTGAGTATTTTGGTGCCTAGATTCCTATATTTTTGTTGAAAAAAATTATCGAAAACGGATAATTTTATTAAACGTTTAACTTTAATACTTCCAATATTAAACAATTAAAGTTCTTGCGCGTTATTAATATGTAACTTTGATCTCTTAATTTGGAAGCATGGAACAAAAAGTAGCGGTATTTAGAAAAGAGCATTTTAATGCCGCACACCGTTTGTTTTGTGCCAACTGGTCTGATGAAAAAAACATGGAAGTTTTTGGACCCTGCGCCAACCCAAATTACCACGGACATAATTACGAACTAATAGTACAAGTTAATGGTGTACCCAATCCAATCACTGGATTTGTAATTAACACCAAAGAACTAAGTGCTATTGTTAAAGAAGAAATTGTATCCCGATTTGATCACAAAAATTTAAACTTAGATACCGACGCTTTTAAAAATTTAAATCCTACTGCTGAAAATATTGCTATAGTAATTTATAATTTAATAAGACCACGTATTGATAAAGCATTAGACTTAAAAATTAGGTTGTATGAAACAGAAAGAAACTTTGTCGACTATCCCGCTTAATGAAGAGTATATCGATTTAAGTAATTTATTAATTGAAGAAATGGGCGATGAGCATAAAGCTTCTTCAGTGGATACACCACTTCGTGCCGATGCCTTTGATAAAACAGACGAAGAAAAAATAGCTGCTATCACTCCGCATTTCAAAGCCATTATGGAAATATTAGGCATGGATTTGCGTGACGATAGTTTAAGAGGCACTCCTCTTCGTGTTGCTAAAATGTATGTGAAAGAATTATTCCAAGGATTAAACCCTGCGAATATGCCAAGCATGACTTTGTTTGAAAACAAATTTCAGTACAATGAAATGTTAGTTGAAAAGAATATTAATTTTTATACGAACTGCGAACATCATTTTGTACCCTTCTTTGGTAAGGCTCATGTAGCTTATATTAGTAGCGGTAAGGTTATTGGACTAAGTAAATTGAACAGACTAGTTGAATATTTTTCAAAGCGTCCGCAAGTGCAAGAGCGTTTAACCATGCAAATTGGTAAAGCGCTTCAAACAGTTTTACAAACACAAGATGTGGCAGTGATGATGGATGCCAAGCATTTATGTGTATCTAGTAGAGGTGTGAAGGACGATAGTTCTAACACTATTACAAGTTTTTTTGGTGGCAAGTTCCAAGAAGAGAAAAAAAAGATGGAGTTTTTAAAATATGTAGATATAAACGAATAGTTGATTTTTGGTTTGGTAAGTTAGTAGGTTGATTTGAATGGCGAAGTAAACTTCGCCATTTTTTATTTATTTTTGTCAAAACAAAGAAGATGTCAAAACATGCATTTGTATTCCCAGGACAAGGAAGTCAATTTGTGGGAATGGGAAAAAATTTATACGAGACTAATGCCACCGCTAAAGAAATGTTTGAGAAGGCTAATGAAATTTTAGGCTTCAACATTAGTGACATTATGTTCACAGGAACCGATGAGCAGTTAAAGCAAACCAATGTAACACAGCCTGCAATATTTATACATTCAGTTATAGCTTATTTAACCATGCCTGCAGAAAATGCAGTAGTACCTGATATGGTGGCTGGTCATAGCTTAGGAGAATTTAGTGCACTGGTGGCTAATAAAACTTTAAGTTTTGAAGATGCACTTCGTTTAGTAAGTGTACGTGCAAAAGCTATGCAGGCTGCTTGTGAAATTCAAGCCTCTACAATGGCTGCTGTATTATCATTAGCCGATGAAAAAGTAGAAGAGATATGTTTGCAAGTACAAAAAGAAACAGGAGAAGTAGTAGTGCCTGCTAA